>JBILMZ010000001.1:0-64917 GCA_044375275.1 Micropepsaceae bacterium
CCACTTCAAATGACGTAGCCCTGCCCTGCTCGACCACGACGTCACCCGAACCCGCGATCTCGACGTCGAGTGGTCCGTTGATGCTTGCGGCCTTGACGTCACCTGAGCCAGCAATCTCAACATTCAGGCCCCTCGCAATTGCGCCAATGATGACTTCACCGCCACCAGCGATTTCCACATTGGCGGCTGCAGCCGATGGTGTCTCGACATGCCCCGAGCCCGCGATCTCAACATCCAGCTGTTCAGTCACAGGCCCGAGAACGAGCCTGCCGGAACCGGCAATGCCGATCTCCGCACTCAGCGTACGTCCTACCTTGCCAGTCACCGAATAACCTTCGATGGATACGCGTGCATCAAGATCGCCCGCGTTGATCGTGCCCGACAGTTCCTCAATCTCGTATGGTGTCCCCGCGGGAGCTGAAATCCGCAAGCGCAAGTCTGCCGGCTTGCGTTTGGCCGCCCACATGTTGAACAGGTTCCAGGGGAACCAGGCTTCTTCCTCTTGGCGATCCAGCCTTACGTAAAGCTCGTCACCGACGATCTTCACCTGAAGTTCCTTCATGGTGTCGGCCTTGCCCCAGGCCTGCACACGTGCCGGACCCGGTTGGGACAGAACCAGTTCCACCTGGCCAACCACCTTGTCGAGATGAACGCGCTTCGCGTTGAAGGTCCTGTCGAGAGGGCTGGCAGCGGCGCCCGATGTTGACGTTGCAGTGTTGCCAACCAGGCTGACGAGCCCTGCAAATGGCGCCAGAATCTGGTTTGACGCGACCGGTGAATAACCGCCTGAGCCTGCCAGGACGTGCCCGCCCAACAATGTTGCGGCACCTGCCAGGATGACCACGGCACCAGACTTGAGGAGGAAGCTCATTTGTTTACTCCGCTAACGGCGGGTGCAGCCTTGAATGCGTCTGCGGCCAGCTCGGATGGTTTCGGAGCGGATAGGTCGGCAAATACGATCATGCCTGACACGCCGACCAGCGCGACGGCCGAAGCCACGGCAATCACGGCTGCCAATGCCACTTTCAGAAAGATGGTCGCCATAGGTCCGCCCCACAGTGAATTTGACTATAGTGCGAAGTATATACTAGTGACCCGTGGCGTTATCAAGTGGCAAGCCTGCCTCAGTCGGCGCAATTATGTTTACTTTACGGAATCAGCCTGTAGCCGCCGCTTTCGGTCACCAGCAGCCGCGCGTGGGTGGGATCGGACTCGATTTTCTGGCGCAAACGATAAATGTGGGTCTCCAGCGTGTGTGTCGTGACAGCCGGGTTATAGCCCCAGACTTCATGCAGCAGGGTTTCCCGGCCGACCACCTTGTCGCCCGCCCGGAACAGGAACTTGAGGATCGAGGTTTCCTTCTCAGTCAGCCTGATCTTGGCGTTGTTGGGGCCTTGCAGGAGCTTGGCTGACGGGCGAAACGAGTACGGGCCGATCTTGAATACTGCGTCCTCACTCTGCGCGTGGCTGCGCATGTGAGCGCGGATCCGGGCCAGGAGTATGTTGAATCGAAACGGCTTGGTCAGATAGTCGTTTGCGCCAGCGTCCAGCCCCAGGATCTGGTCAGCTTCGCCATCGTGTCCGGTTAACATCATGATCGGGCAGCGCACATTGGCCTTTCGCATCAAACGGCAGACCTCGCGCCCGTCGAGGTCCGGCAGCCCGACGTCAAGGATGACCAGATCCGGCGTTTCGGTCTTTGCCTTTTCGAGCCCTGATGCCCCTGTCGCTGCGTCAGTAACGACGAATTCGTTCTGAAGGTTCAATTGCTCCTTCAGCGACTCGCGCAGCGCATTGTCGTCGTCAACCAAAAGAATGCGTCTGGGGGTGCTCATTGCGGTCGCCGCCTGCGGGATTAAGGAATGTCAAATCATTTGCGTTCAACGAGGTGTACGCTATAGCAAATCCAAGTTGGAAAGCGGGAGAGGAATGAGCGCGAAAGAGCGCGGGGGGAAACGGCCAGGGACAGGGAAACCTGCCAAACCAAGGGTAAAGGCTGCCCGTCCTCACGTAAATTTCATGTCGTCTCCCCTGGTTTCGGTCGAACGTGCCATCGGAGACCTCAGGAGAGGGCTGCCCGTGGTCGTCACGGGCGGCGGATCGAACGCCTGTGTGATCTGCGCTTCCGAACTTGCCAGAGACGAGGTCCTTGATACCGTCGAAAATTGGTGCGGCAGTCCGCCATCCGTCATCCTTACCCATAACAGGGCGTCGACGCTGAAGATCAGGCTCTACACGGCTGACGCTGTCAGTGTTGCCCTGCCCGACCGTGAAAGAGCTCGCGCAGCCCGCATGCTTGCTGATCCGACGCGCGACCTGCACGACCCGCTCCTTGGACCCTGGGTTGCGGCACGGGAGCCGCTGGCTGCAACAACGCTGTCGTCGCTGAAGCTCCTGAAGCTTGCGGAACTCCTGCCGTCGGCGGTCGAGTATCGCACTTCGCTGCGGACTGCCCGTCGCCTTTGCAGCACGCAGGGTTTGGCCAGCGTCGGGATCAAGGACATCGAAGAGCACGAGCGCAACCAGCATGCCCGCTTCTCGATCGTTGCCCGTGCCCAACTGCCTCTCGCCAATGCAGAGAATACGCGTGTGCTTGCTTTCCGTCCCGAAGGTGGCGGACGCGAACACCTTGCGCTGATTGTCGGCGCGCCGGAGCCGCCGGGCCCCGTGCTGATCCGCCTGCATTCCGAATGCCTGACGGGAGACCTGCTTGGTTCGCTGAAGTGTGACTGTGGTGACCAGTTGCGTGGCGCCATCACAGCCATTGGCCAGCAAGGTTCGGGGATCCTGCTCTATCTTGCACAGGAAGGACGCGGCATCGGCCTGATCAACAAGCTCAAGGCCTACGAACTTCAGGATCAGGGCTTTGACACAATCGATGCCAACAAGCGGCTCGGATTTGAAGCAGATGAACGCCGGTTTGCAGCGGCAGCGGAAATGCTGAAGTTCCTGGGCTATTCGTCCGTCAAGCTCATGACGAACAATCCCGACAAGGTGGACGCCCTGAAGCAGCATGGCATCGACGTGGTCGAACGTGTGCCCCACCAGTTTCCGACCAATCCTCACAATGCCGGCTATCTCGCCACCAAGAAGGCCAAGTCAGGCCACCTTATCTGATCGGCAGGCAAATGGACCGTCGGGCAAATTTTGCCGGGCCGGCGTAACTGAAACTCATGAAAGCGCGCGGCTTTCCGGCATCGCGCGCATGGCGTGGCGCTTGCTTGCCTTCAGGTCATGAACATCCAGGGCCTCATTTCTCCCACAACAAAGCCCATCGCCGAACCGCAGGTTAAGGTGCCGGACCGGGATGAGTCCGGTTTTGGCTTTGACGATTTCCTGGACGTGATCAACCCGCTGCAGCACCTGCCGGTGGTTGGCATGATCTATCGCGCCCTTTCCGATGACCAGATTGCTCCGCCTGCCCAGATTGCAGGTGGCGCCCTGTTTGGCGGGCTCTATGGGTTTCTGGGTGCGCTCGGTTCAGTGATCTATGAAGGGATCGCAGGCGAATCCGTCGAGGATAGCCTGCTTTCCCTGTTTGATGACGATATGCCTGCACAAGCGGCAACGGCGCAGAATGCCTATGTGACTGCCCAGCTTCTCTCGCTGGACGATGTCGAGCGGCAGTCGGTCGCCATGTGAGGCCAGCGCCGAGGCATTGAGCTGACTTCAAACCAGACTCTCAAATGAGAAGTGCCCCGCCCTTTCGAGCGAGGCACTTCCCGGGGACGCCAGCCTAGTTCGCCGGCAGGAGAACCTTGTCAATGACATGGATGATGCCGTTCGACGCGCGGATGTCTGCTGCAACAACCTTGGCGCCCGCGACCGTGACACCGTTGCGGCCGTCAATTTCGAGAGTGCCACCCTGCAGCGTCGGCGGTGACGTCAGTGTCTTGCCTGCAAGTGCAGAAGACTCAACCGCTGCGCCGAGGACATGAAACTTGAGGACTGCCTGCAGTTTCGCCTTGTTCTCAGGCTTCAGAAGCGTCTGCACCGTTCCCGCTGGCAGCGCATCAAAGGCTGCATTCGTTGGTGCAAACACCGTGAAGGGGCCAGGGCCGGACAATGCACCTACGAGGTCGGCCGCCTTCAGCGCGGTCACGAGCGTCGAGAACTCGGGCTTTGAAGCAGCGATCGTGACGATCGTGCCCGCTTCCGTCGAATGACCGGACTTTTGGTAGTTTCCTCCCGCCATCGCGGGCGAAACGAAAGCAGTAGTGGCCAAGGCGAGCGCCGTCACGACGCCACGAAGATTGCGCATTCAATAAACTCCTTCTGGATGGAACGGACCACCTGCATGGTGCTTGCGGCCGTGCAGTTGGATAACGGGAACACGCTTCGTGCGGATCACAATCATTTCGCAAGACATTTGCCGGGCAAGCCACATTCGATGCATGTGATATCATGGAGAACCTGTCCCCTTGCCCGGAGACCACGTCATGTCAGCCCAGCCAAATGCCGCTCATTTCACCCATCGCCTTCTACAGGCAGGGTTCGTCCTTTTCCTGCTTGGGCTCCTGACGGGTTTCATAATTCCAGCAGCCCAGATTCCGCGCATGGCGCTGTCCAGCCATCTCGAGGGCGTCATGAACGGCTCCTTCCTCATCGCTCTCGGACTTTGCTGGAAACATCTTGTACTTCCGTCCTGGGCAGAGAGGACTGCGTTCCTTTCAGCCATTACGGGGACATATGCAAACTGGGCGGCGACGCTGCTGTCCGCATTCACCGGTGCCGCCGCGATGATGCCTATTGCCGGCGGTGGAAGCGTGGGCTCTCCCCTTCACGAAGTGGTGGTGTCGAGCCTCCTGCTGATCCTGAGCCTGGCCATGATCCTCACTTGCGGGCTTGTCCTGTGGGGGCTTCAGCGCCGTTCCGGTGTCCAAGCACCATGAAACCTTCCGCAGAGACTTGACACCAATTCTGGCCGATGTGCTGTAATCGCGCATCAAGTCATCCCCTTTCATCGGATCCTTCCATGCTTCCCAAGGTTTGTATCATCGGTGCCGGTTGCTCCGGCTTCACGACGGCGAAAGCCCTTGCCGATCGCGGCATTCCCTTTGACTGCTTCGACATGAGCGACCAGATCGGCGGCAACTGGGTCTTCAAGAACAGGAACGGACGGTCTGCCTGCTACCAGTCACTTCATATCGACACGTCGAAGTACCGCATGCAGTTCGAAGACCTTCCGATCCCGAGCCATTTTCCAGACTATCCGCACCATTCTCAGGTGCTGGAGTATTTCAACGCCTATGTTGACCGGTTCGGGCTACGCAAGCGCATCACCTTCAACACGGAGGTGACCAAGGCCGAGCTGTTGCCTGACAAGACATGGCGCGTCACGCTTTCCAATGGTGAAACACGCAGCTACGGCGCGCTTGTCGTTGCCAATGGCCATCACTGGGACCAGTACATCCCTTCCTTTCCCGGGACGTTCGACGGGCCCAGCTTCCATAGCCACCGCTATATCGATCCCTTTGAACCCGTCGACATGCGCGGCAAGCGCATCCTGGTGGTCGGCATGGGCAACAGCGCGATGGACATTGCCTCAGAGCTTTCGCAAAAGCCGATCGCGAAGCGCCTTGTCGTGGCGGCCCGCCGTGGCGTCTGGATCTTCCCGAAATACATCAACGGGAAAGTGCCTGACAAAGGCGTCATGCCTTCCTGGATGCCCCGCTTCCTTGTCCGCGCGCTGGTCAAGCGCATGATCATCCGTGCCGTCGGGCGCATGAAGGACTATGGGCTTCCCGAGCCCGCGCATCATCCTGCGGATGCGCACCCTTCGGTGTCCGGCGAGTTCCTGACGCGGGTCGGATGTGGCGATGTTTTCGTGAAGCCCAATATCGCCGAGCTTCAGGGTACAAAGGTCAAGTTCGAGGACGGTACTGTCGAAGACATTGATGTGATCATCTATGCGACAGGCTACAACATCACCTTTCCGTTCCTTGACTCGTCAGTGGTGAATGTCACCGACAATCATGTTTCCCTCTACAAGCGCATCTGGAAGCCAGGCATTCCCAACCTGTTCTTCATGGGTCTGGCGCAACCGCTTCCCACGCTCGTGAACTTTGCCGAACAGCAGGCGAAGTGGGTGTCGGCGGTGCTGGCCGGAGAGTGCGCCTTGCCATCTGCAGAGGAAATGGAAGCCACGATCCGGCGTGACGAGGCGCGTGACATCGGGAAGTACTACAAATCCCGCCGTCATACGCAGCAGGTCAACTTCGATCTCTACTGCGCCGAGATAAGGCGCGAGCTCGAGCGTGGCCGCAAGCGCATGGCCGGAAAGGAATCCCGCGCAGCCTAGCCCGCGCGATCCACGATTTACGATCATCTGAAGGGCACATGACCGAGCTCCCATCGACCGAGCAGATTGCCGCCTACAACAAGGCCGCGTGGGACGAGCTCACCCGGCGCGGAAACCAGTGGACGGTTCCCGTCACAAGCGAGCAGATCCAGCAGGCGCGTGCGGGGGACGTGCGCGTTGTCCTCACGCCGACAAAAGTCGTGCCATCCTCGTGGCTGGGCACGCTGCACGGAAAGCGGGTGCTGGGACTTGCGAGCGCGGGCGGTCAGCAGGGGCCACTGCTGGCTGCGGCCGGTGCCGTAGTGACGGTACTCGACAATTCCCCGGCGCAGCTGGCGCAGGACCGCCTCGTTGCCGAGCGTGAGGGTCTATCCATATCGCTTGTCGAAGGCGACATGCGCGACCTGTCCTGCATCAAGGATGAATCGTTCGATCTTGTGTTTCATCCGTGCTCGAACTGCTTCGTCCCGGATGTCCTTTCCGTCTGGCGCGAGTGCCATCGCGTGCTTCGGCCGGGCGGAGAGCTGCTTGCGGGCTTCGTCAATCCGATCGTCTT
This sequence comes from Micropepsaceae bacterium, assembly GCA_044375275.1. Taxonomy (GTDB): domain Bacteria; phylum Pseudomonadota; class Alphaproteobacteria; order Micropepsales; family Micropepsaceae; genus SZUA-430. The sequence goes on from JBILMZ010000001.1 coordinate 6,858, forward strand.
CATGACGGATCTCGAACAGGAACGTGCCGGAAAGATCGCGCTGAAGTACCGCACGCCCTTCTCGCACTTCGACTATCCTGACGATCCCGAGCTTCGCAAGCTGAGGGAAGAAGGTGAGCCGCTCGATTTTGGCCACTCGCTCCAGGACCAGATCGGGGGGCAGCTTGAGGCCGGGTTTCAACTGGTTTCGCTGTTCGAAGATGGATGGCCGGCAGACCGCTCACCCCTTCATGCGCTGATGAACTGCTATATCGCGACGAGGGCGCGGAAGCCTGTCACGAGCCCTTGACTGCGGGGTTCAGGGGCAGCTCATCCCCTGCCCTTCGCCCGGCGTTGAAGGCGTCCTCCGACACGTATTTTCTTGCCGGGCGCTGAGCCTGCCGGAACTTGAGGTTCAGCCTGCCTAGTTCCCTTTCAACGACGTCGCTCTTCACGACGACGAGGTCGCGGCCTGCAGCCACGGTCTGGCGATCGCGCTCCTGCTTCATGGCCCTCAGCTTGCGGCTTACGGACATTGCCATGCCGATGCTGAAGGAGGATGAAGCCGTGGCGCGCGCGCGGCGCGTTACGGCCTGATATTCGCGTGTCAGCCTGTAGGCGACGAGTTCCGAGGCGATGGCAGTGCTGATCATGGCAGCGAGGTATCCGGCTGCGTCGACATCGTGGCGCAGGCCAAAGAACACATAGCGGCGTGTTCCGTCCTCTCCCGTTTCGCGCCAGACCTTGCAATCACAAAACTCTGCGATGGCTGTGATCGTGTAGTCGAGCGGCGCCTTTGTCTTGCGCGATGTCTCGACTTCATGACGATCGCACTCCGTGGCGCGGATCTGGATGTCGCTCAGTGACAGGCTGTGGCGGTCGAGGAGTTCGGCGACCTTTTCAGCCGCGGCGAGGGCTTCGCTTTCCGTGCAGCCGTTGGTGACGGTCTTGGAGCGAAGCGCCTCGATGCGTGCCTTCAGGCGCTCCAGACCCGTGTCCGCCCCGGAATTGCTCACCTGTCCCAGTCCGGCCTGCCCTGCAGTTCAACGCAGGAAAAGTCGTAGAACGTGTCCAGCCGGTGTTCATCGTGGCCGGATGCGAGACGGTCGCGGGGCAGCGTTGCCTGGCATTCTTCCCGTGAGGCGAAGGCCGTCGGCTGGTAGATCACGCTCTCGCTGCCGTGGCCCGGCTGGGCTTTTTCAACGACCTGGTACCAACCTGGTCCCTGCCAGCGGCTGCCCGCCATGGCCGTCATCGCGCAGAGCATTCCAATCGTGGAAAAAAGTGTCGATTTCAGTTTCATGTTCCGTCCAAAGCCAAATGCAATGATGCTGTTCAAGAGGGTCAGGCGATGAGCTTGAGTTCGCGCCCGGCCTCGGCGAAGCGATCCATGGCAAACAGCACGTCCTCGCGTGTCAGGGCGGCCGACATCTGCGTGCGGATGCGGGCCTTGCCGTGCGGCACGACCGGATACGAGAACCCGATCACGTAGACACCCTTGGCCAGCATCAACTCGGCGAAGCGCGCAGCCACTGCCGCGTCACCCAGCATGACTGGCACGATCGGGTGCTCGCCCGGGACGATGTTGAAGCCGAGCCTGGTCATGCCCTGCCTGAACAACTGCGTGTTTGCGTTCAGCCTTTCGATGAGCTCGCCAGAGCGGGCCAGAAGGTCAATGGCTGCAATGGAAGCTGCCGCGATTGCTGGCGGAATCGAGTTCGAAAAGAGGTACGGCCTTGAGCGCTGGCGCAGCAGGTCGATGATTTCCTTGCGGCCGCTGGTGAAACCGCCGCTGGCGCCGCCGAGTGCCTTTCCCAGGGTTCCCGTGATGATGTCGATCCGGCCCATGACGCCTGCGCGTTCATGCGTGCCGCGCCCTGTCTTGCCGGTGAAACCTGACGCGTGCGAGTCGTCGACCATGACCAGGGCGTCGTATTTTTCAGCCAGCGCGCAGATCTCATCGAGCTTTGCGTAGTAGCCGTCCATCGAGAAGACGCCGTCGGTCGCAATCATCCTGAAGCGGGCGCCCTCAGCCTCCTTCAGCTTCTGCTCGAGCTCGGCCATGTCGCCATTGCGGTATCGTGCGCGCTGTGCCTTGCACAGGCGGATCCCGTCAATGATGCTGGCGTGGTTCAGTTCATCCGAGATAACGCAGTCTTCCTCGGTCAGCAGCGTTTCGAACAGGCCTCCATTGGCGTCGAAGCATGACGAATAGAGGATGGTGTCTTCCGTGCCGAGGAAGGCGCTGATCTTGCGTTCCAGTTCCTTGTGAATTTCCTGCGTGCCGCAGATGAAACGCACTGACGCCATGCCGTAACCCCAACGATCCAGGGCTTCGTGCGCTGCCCGGATGATGTCGGGATGGCTCGCCAACCCCAGATAGTTGTTGGCGCAGAGGTTCAGGACTTCCTTCCCGCCGGTCACGCGCACATGCCCGGCCTGCGGGGTGGCAATGACACGCTCGGGCTTTTCGAGGCCTGCGGTCCTGATCGTCTCCAGCGTCTGCGCGAGATGCGCGCGATACTTGCCGTACATCAGAGATCAGCCCACTTCAGGACGACCTTGCCCGAGCTGCCCGTGCGCATGGCGGCAAAGCCCTTTTCGAATTCCGTGTAGTGGAACCGGTGGGTGATGACCGGCGAGATATCCAGACCTGACTGAATGAGCACGGACATCTTGTACCAGGTCTCGTACATCTCGCGGCCATAGATGCCCTTGATGGTCAGCATGTTGAAGATGACCTTGTTCCAGTCGATGGACATGTCCGACGTGGGGATCCCGAGCATGGCGATGCGCCCGCCATGGCACATGTTGGCGAGCATGTCGCGGAAGGCAAACGGATTGCCCGACATTTCAAGGCCCACATCGAAGCCTTCCCGCATGCCGAGTTTGTTCTGGGCGTCGGCAATCGACATTTCCTTCACGTTGACGGCGAGGTCGACCTTCATGCGTCGCGCCAGTTCGAGACGGGACTCGTTCATGTCGGTAATGACCACGTAGCGTGCGCCAGCCTGGCGTACGACGGCGGCTGCCATGATGCCAATGGGCCCTGCCCCGGTGATCAGCACGTCCTCGCCGAGGACCGGGAACTGAAGTGCCGTGTGAACCGCATTTCCGAACGGATCGAAGATCGACGCCACATCAAGGTCAATGCCTTCATGGTGATGCCAGATATTCGTCATTGGCAGTGAAATGTACTCCGCGAAAGCGCCCGTACGATTGACGCCCACGCCGCTGGTATTGGCACACATGTGGTAGCGGCCTGCCATGCAGTTGCGGCAGCGGCCGCAGACAATGTGACCTTCGCCGCTGACAATTTCGCCCTTGCGGTAGTCCGTGACGTTGGAGCCCACGTCCACGATCTCGCCGACGAACTCGTGACCAATGACGAGCGGAACCGGAATGGTCTTCTGCGCCCACTCATCCCAGTTGTAGATGTGCTGATCCGTGCCGCAGATACCCGTGCGCAGCACGCGGATCATCACGTCATTGATCCCCATCTGGGGTTCAGGAACGTCTGCAAGCCAGAGGCCTGGTTCTGCCCGCGATTTGACAAGCGCCTTCATGTCTTTTCTCCCTGGGACCTCCGGCACGACGGTCGTCACCGGTGCTGCATGGGTCTGTCAGCCAATTTCCGGCCGGCACATTATCAATGCCGAACTTCCGATGTAAGGGCGACCGCACGTGCACCGTGCGGTGTTTCGCGGCAGCCTTGCCGCACTGGTCAAGCCTGCGTGGCGCGTTCTCCAAAGATGGCGCTGCCGATCCGGACACATGTGGCGCCGAGCGCTATGGCTGCCTCAAAGTCTCCGCTCATGCCCATGCTCAGTTCCTTCAGGCCCGCCTGGCGCGCCAGTTTCCCCAGCAATGCGAAGTGTGGTGCGGGCTGGTCTTCGACAGGCGGAATACACATGAGCCCGTCGATCTTCAACTTCCATTCGTCCCTGCACCTTTCCACGAAAGCCAGTGCTTCACGCGGCGGCAGACCCGCTTTCTGCTCTTCCTCGCCGGTGTTTACCTGCACATACAACGCAGGGCACCGCCCTGCCCTGTCGGCTGCGCGCATCAGGGCCTCAGCGAGGCTTGGCCTGTCTAGGGTGTGAATCACATCGAAGAGCGCCACCGCATCCCGCGCCTTGTTCGACTGAAGCGGGCCGATCAGGTGGAGTTCGAAACTTGCGCCGCCTGCACGGAGTTCCGGAAATTTCGACTGAGCTTCCTGAACACGGTTCTCGCCGAAGATGGACTGTCCCGCCTCAAGGGCAAACCGAACGGCATCAATGGGGTGGGTCTTGCTGACAGCGATCAGCCTGATGCCAGCCGGATCGCGGCTGGCAAGCGCTGCGGCCCGGCCGATCCGCGACCGTACCTCGCCGAGGTTTGCCGAGATTTCCGATGCTGTTATGGATGGTCCCATGAGCGACAACCAGACCCGTGAATGGAGGCGGAACCTTGCACGGATGGCCCGCAGGCTCAACGCCCGCGCACGGCCTCGTCCTGCCATTGCCGGACTTGTCCTGATGACAGATGACCGGTTGACCGTGAATTGGGTCAGCGCCGCGCTTGCGTTGCCGGCCGGGTCTGCCGTCATCGTGCGTCACCGCAATTCCCGGGCACGGGAAAGCCTTGCGCGCGCGTTGCTACAGGTCTGCCGCCGCCGGCGTGTCCTCCTGATTGTCGCGGAAGATTTTCACCTTGCCCGGCGCATTCATGCAGACGGGGTTCATGTTCCGGAGCGGCTTGCGGGCCGGATCCCCGGCCTGCGGACGGCCAACAAAGACTGGATCATAACCACGTCGGTTCACAGCCTGGGTGCCCGCTTGCAGGCCGAGCGCCTGTCGCCTGACGCCCTGCTCGTGTCCCCGCTATTCGATACGGCGAGCCATGCCGGCAAGACGTCGCTGGGCAAGACCCGTCTGTCCGCCATTGTTTCCGGCAGCCGCCTGCCCTGCCTTGCCCTGGGCGGCATTGATGCTTCGAACGTGTCGCTGGTTTCCGGACTACCCGTTCAGGGCATCGCGCTCATACGCGGATGGCTTGGCGCGGATGGCTCGGCGCCGATTGCCGCTAGAAGCTGAAGGTCGTTTCCAGATAGCCGACATTGCCGTCAAGCGTGTAGCAACCAAACCCGCCTGAATCGGTCGGACAGCCCCCGAAGGGCCCCTCGAACTCGAAATGCTGGTAACCGGCTGACACCCGCCAGTTCTCATCCAGCGTGTAGGCGCCCGCGAACTGAAGGCCTTCTCCGGCCTGGTTGTCGGAAAACGGCAGCTCAGCGTCTGCGGTGACGTAGTTCACGCCAAACATCCACGGGCCGGTTTCGTAGGTCAGACCCACGCTCCAGATGTCAGTGTAGCTGTCCTCGTAGACATTGGCCAAAAAGCCCTGGGTGACGGGGCCACCGCCGGCAACGTTTGTCTGTCGGAAAGCTGCGCCCACGGTCCACTCGCGATAGCCGAGCTTGGCTGCGGCTCCCCACTCCTCAAGGTCACCGAAAAAACCCGGCGAGGTGTTGGCGACATTTTCACCGGTCACGTAACCAACCGAAAGGCCAAGGTCGACCTCGCCAATTGTGCGCAGGTAGTTCGCCGCGAAGTCCCAGACGTTGGCCTGTTCGTTCGCTTCGTCGTCACCAAACACATCACCGAGATCGCGCGTCCCATCCGGCGCGTATGAAACTGCCAGATGAAGGCCGCCGAGATCCGGCGTCATGTACATGATCTTCAGATAGTCGTCCGATCCGTGAATGTCGGAGCGCAGCTGCATGCCGTTCGGGCTGAACAGGCTGCCCGGATCCTGGGGTTCAGAGCCGCAGGAGAAACTGCAGGGATAGCCCAACAGGAATACTTCGGGGTTGTCGACGCGGATGCTCTTCGTGACCGACGGAACCGCAAGGCCGAGGATGTCTGCTGCGCCATCCTGCAAGCCCATCTGGAAGCGACCGATCCGCGAGTCCCAGTAAACCCATGCTTCCTCGAGAATGTTCGAAGCACCTGCGTCATTCAGAAACGAGTCGAAATTTGATGCATAGTCGACATCGACTGCCGCGCGGGCACCAATCTCTCCGCCTCCGTCGAGCGGCATGGACAATGAACCGAAGAGCCCTGAGTCCACCGCAAGCGCAGCTTCATCCAGGCCGTCCATGTTCGACTGGTCAATGACGGCACCGACGACGCTGACATGACCGTTGAGGCGCAGAATCACGGAGTCCGTTCCCTCCGCGACGGCCGGCAGGGCCGCTGCAGATGCCAGGACTGTCGTCAGGGCAAGGCAGACAAAACGGTTCATCAGGCGTCACTCAACAGGTCGGCGGCTTCAGAAGGAAATGGAGGTCTGAAGGTAGCCCATATTGGCGTCGAGCGTATCACAAACGGGCGTGACACCCGCTACACAAGTGCCGCCGGGGCCTTCGAAGCTGTAATGTTGGTAACCGGCGACGATGCGTGCGTTCTCGTCGAATTCGTAGCCAATGGCGCCAGCCCAGCCTTGCGCGTCCTGCGTCAGTCCGGCGGCGAGCAGTCCATCCGGCAGCTCTTCTTCGAGGTTAACGTACTCGGCGCCAATGCGCCACGGACCCGTTTCGTAGGTCACGCCCGCGCCCCATGTCGTCGTGTGGTTGTCCGGCAGAACACATCCGGCGAGCGTCGCGCATCCGACAGACACAGCGCCGCCATCGGCGAGCCCTGCACCACCGGCGACGTTCGTCACGCGGTAGGAGCCACCGACTTTCAGTCCTTCATAGGCAACCTGCGCGCCGAAGCCCCATTCTTCAAGGTCACCGGGTTCGAAGGCGAAGGAATTCACGGACGTCAGCACCGGAAGCGCCGCGACATAAGAGACTTGCCGCGTCGTGGCGTTCTCGTTGTAGCCAGCGACGTAGCCTGCATAAAAGCCGACATCGAAGGCGCTCAGCGAGCCCTGGTAGTTCACGCCCACTTCCCAGATGTTGCCCTGCTTGTCGGCGTCGTCGTTTGCCTTGAAGAGGTCATTGACCCCGCGCGTCAGCTCCGGCGTATAGGACGCGGAAAGCTGGACGCCGATCAGGCGCGGCGAATAGTAGATGATCTTCAGAGCATCGCCGGACGCATTCAGATCCGTGCGGATATGTGCGCCATTGGGCGCGTAAGCGCTGAAGCTGTCCGCGGGCGGGTTCTGAAGCGGAAATGCGCGCGCGTCATCGAGACGATTGATCTCCGAGACCGTCGGCGAGAAAATTCCTGCGCTGTCTGCGGCGCCATCCTCAAGCCCCAGTGTCAGACGGCCGAAGGCTGTCTGCACATAGAGCCAGACTTCGTCGACAATTTCGGGGGCACCATGGATCTGGTCATTCGAGAATTCGTGCTCGCTTGACTGGAAGCGTAGCTGTCCGCGCAGCCCGTATTCGACGCCGCTGTCAGACACCGTCTTGACACGACCCCAAACCTTGCCTTCGGCGGCGAAGCCAAAGTCGTTCAGTTCGTTCGACGGAATTTCATCCTGCTCGATCCCGTAGGATGACAGGTTGGCCTGACCACCCCAGTCATAAGACCACTCTCCCGCCACGGCAGGCGCGGTCAACGCCAGGAATGAAACTGCTGCTACTGCCGGCAATAAACGGGTCATGAGGAGCCCTTCAAAAGATACAGAAAACACCAACTGGTCCCCCACCCCGGAAAAGAAGGCAATTCGCCATTCCGGTCAAGCATTTGATCCTCCCGCGCGCAGTTCACGACAGCAGTGTGGCGGCTCCGTTTCAGGATAACTGCAGGTTTCAGCATGCCCGCATTGCGCGGAAATGCTGATGCACGCACAAAAATACCAAATTTAACGCGCGCCACGATTGCTGCCTGATCACGCGTTCGCGTATAAAGCGGCCTGCCGCGGGCTGAAAGCCCATGGTCCGTTCACCTTATCCCGGTGCCCCAGATTCGAGCGTTGTCCATGAAAACCAAGCTGCTTTCCGTATTTCTCGCCGCTGCAGTCCTGTCCGGTTGCGGGTCCGATCCCGAAAAGCCGCAACCAACGGCTGACGTGCCTCCGCCCGCCCCTTCCTCGAAGGCTGAGAGCGGCGATACAGGCGTTTTTGGCTGGCTTGGCGTGACAGGTGACAGCAGCACCTCCAGCAGTTCGAGCAGCTCAAGCAGCGCCGGGCTCAAGCCGGAGGACAGGAAGGGCGTGGCCGTGAACGCCTATCTGTGGCGTTCAAGCCTGGACTCGCTCTCCTTCATGCCGATGGAACAGACGGATCCTTTTGCCGGCATCATCAAGACCGGCTGGTACACCCCGCCCTCCGCACCCAACGAGCGCCTGAAGGTATCGGTCTTCATTCTCGATACGCGCCTTCGTGCAGAGGCGGTTCGCGTTTCCATTTTCAAGGAAGCGAAGAAACCAACCGGCGAGTGGGCAACTGCCACGGTCGATCCGGAAACCGTCACGAAGCTTGAGAACGTGATCCTCGACAGGGCGCGCCAACTGAAGATCCAGTCCGAATAGGAAGGCTCATCAACAGGCGCGGCCCGATGCCGCTTCTGTAATCACCGTTCTGCGCTGGTAAACTTCGTGTAACGGTCCTGTCAGAGACTGTAACACGCAGCCAAACGGAATTTGCAGATGTCGCGCTACAACGCACGCGAAGTTGAACCCAAGTGGCAGAAGGCCTGGGAAGAATCCCGGGTCTTCGAAGCCGGCATCGATCGCAGCAAACCCAAGTATTATGTGCTCGAGATGTTCCCCTATCCGTCGGGGCGCATCCATATCGGGCATGGCCGCAACTATGTGATGGGTGACGTCGTCGCCCGGTTCAAGCGGGCCATGGGATTCAACGTGCTGCATCCGATGGGCTGGGATGCGTTCGGCATGCCTGCCGAAAATGCTGCCATGGAGCAGAAGTCCCACCCCGGCACCTGGACCTACGCAAACATCGAAACAATGAAGTCCCAGCTCAAGCTGCTTGGGCTTTCGATCGACTGGAGCCGAGAGTTCGCAACCTGCGACCCGACCTATTATCGCCACCAGCAGAAGATGTTCCTGGACTTCCTCCGCCTGGGCCTGGTCGCGCGCAAGGAGTCGAACGTCAACTGGGATCCTGTCGACAACACGGTTCTTGCGAACGAGCAAGTGGTGGATGGACGTGGCTGGCGCTCAGGCGCGCTCGTGGAGCAGCGCAAGCTGACGCAGTGGTTCCTGCGCATTTCGGACATGGCTGAGGAGTTGCTCGAAGCGATCGACACGCTGGATCGCTGGCCGGACAAGGTCCGCCTGATGCAGCGCAACTGGATCGGACGCTCTGAAGGCGCGCGCGTGACCTTTGCGCTGACCGACAAGGTGCACACGTCACTCGAGGTCTTCACCACGCGGCCGGACACGCTGTTCGGTGCAAGCTTCTGTGCGATCTCACCGGATCATGCAATTGCGCAGGACCTGGCCACGTCGAACAAGGCGATTGCCGACTTCATCGCAGAGTGCAAGCGCCTCGGGACGACGGCGGCGGCGATCGAGTCTGCCGAGAAGATGGGCTTCGATACGGGCCTGCGCGCAAAGCATCCGTTCATTGCCGGGCACACCCTGCCCGTCTACATCGCCAATTTCGTGCTCATGGAGTATGGGCTCGGCGCCATTTTCGGATGCCCGGCGCATGACCAGCGCGACCTCGATTTCGCAAGGAAATACAAGCTTCCCGTGTTGCCGGTCGTCATCCCTGCGGGCGAAGACCCGAAGGCCTTTTCGGTGGGAGAAGAGGCCTATGTCGGTGACGGCCTGCTCGCCAATTCCGAGTTCCTGAACGGGCTCGGTGTGGACGAGGCGAAAACGAATGTCATCGCGAAGCTGGAGAGCATGGACGTCGGCAAGAAGACGATCACGTATCGCCTTCGGGACTGGGGCATCAGCCGACAGCGCTACTGGGGCTGCCCGATCCCGATCATTCATTGCGACGCCTGTGGCCCGGTGCCGGTTCCCGAGAAGGACCTGCCGGTGAAGCTGCCTGAAGATGCGACGTTCGATCTGCCGGGCAATCCGCTTGACCGGCATCCGACCTGGAAGCATGTCGCCTGCCCGACCTGCAAGAAACCAGCTCGGCGCGAGACGGATACGATGGACACGTTCGTGGACTCGTCCTGGTACTTCGCCCGGTTCTGCGATTCAAAGGCCGAAGGGCCGACGAACCTCGAGGCCGTGAATTACTGGCTGCCGGTTGACCAGTATATTGGCGGGATCGAGCACGCGATCCTTCACCTCCTCTATTCGCGCTTCTTCGTGCGCGCCATGAAGAAGGCGGGGCATGCGGGCCTCAGCGAACCGTTCGCCGGCCTGTTCACGCAAGGCATGATCACGCACGAAACCTACAAGGACGCCGACGGCAAATGGCTGTTCCCTGAACAGGTCGAGAAGCGTGACGGCGTGACCCTGAAACGTGGGGCCAACTATGCGGTCGAGGTTGGTCCGGTCGAGAAGATGTCGAAGTCCAAGAAGAACGTCGTACCGCCAGAAGCCGTCGCCGACACCTACGGCGTCGACGCGGCACGGTGGTTCATGATGTCGGACTCGCCGCCGGAGCGTGACTCCGAGTGGAGCGACGCCGGCATCGAAGGTGCCTGGCGCTTCGTGCAACGCGTGTGGCGACTGCTCGATGAGAGCCTTCCGGCCATTCCCGCGCGCGGCACGCCCTGCCCCGCCGCGATCGGCAAGCAGGCCAATGACATCCGCCGCGTCACCCATCGGACGATTGCCGCGGTCACCGAAGATCTCGAGAAGTTCCGGTTCAACAAGGCCGTCGCGCGCGTGTTCGAATTCATCAACGCGCTGTCGGCCTTCGAGCCTAAGGATGCCGGCGACCAGTGGGTGATGCGAGAGGCCCTTGAGGCCCTGACCATGCTGATCAACCCGATGGTGCCGCACCTGTCCGAAGAGTGCTGGCAGAAACTGGGCGCGACAACCATGGCGGTGCATGCCCCGTGGCCGAAGGCCGACCCTGAATTGACCCGCCTGGACAGTGTAACTCTGGCGATTCAGATCGACGGAAAACGCCGGGATGAAGTAGAATTACCCAAGGATTTGCCCTCGAAAGCCGTCGAAGAGGCGGCGCTTGCCCGGGAAGATGTCCGCAAGGCCATTGACGGACGGGCGATCAAAAAGGTCATTATCGTGCCGAACCGGATTGTGAACATCGTTACGGAGCCAAAATGAAGCGAGTTGCCCGCGCCGTAGTCGTCGCCGCTGCTGCCATCAGTCTTGCCGGCTGCGGGTTCCGTCCGCTTTATGCCGTCGGAACGACACCCGATGGCATGAGCTCCTATTTCGGCCAGGTCTATGTCGATCCCATTCCCGGTCGCCAGGGTGTTCACCTGCGCAACCAGCTGCTTGATGCCATGACCCCGGGCGGCACGCCGTCCAGTGCCGCGTACAACCTGAACGTCCAGCTGAAAGACACGAAGGAAGGCCTGGCCATCCAGGAAAACACGCAGATCACGCGTTACAATTATACGCTCACCGCGAAGTACGAACTGCGCGATGCCGTGTCGAACGAAGTGCTCGACAAGGGTACCGCGCGTGCGATCGCAGCCTATAACGTTGTCGACTCGCAATTCGGCACACAGTCCGCCGAACGTGACGCGCAGGAACGTGCCGCCCGTGAAGTCGGCGAAGATATCCGTCTGCGCATCGGCCTCTATTTTGAAAACCGCTTCGGTTCGAAGAACTGACGCAAGCTGACAGGCTCGCGACGTGCGCATCTCCGGGAGTGAGGCCGACAAGCTGTCGACCAATCCGCCTGACACCTGGAAAGCGGTGCTGTTCCATGGCGGCAATGGTGGCCTCGTCCGTGAACGGGCAGATGCCTGCGCGCGAGCGATTGTTCCCGATTCAAAGGACGCCTTCCGGCTTGCCGACCTGAGCGGCGACATCCTCAAGAAGGACCCTGCTCGCCTGGTGGATGAAGCCTCTGCGATTTCCATGTTTGGTGGCCGGCGGGTCGTGCGCGTGCGTGATGCCGTCGACGGGCTGACGAGCCTGTTCGAGTCATTCTTCGAAACAGAGACTGGTGACACGCTGGTCGTGGTCGAAGCGGGTGAGCTTTCAAACAAGTCGACCTTGCGGAAGCTCTTTGAAGGGTCGCGTGCTGCAGGTACTGTCGACTGTCCTGATGATCGGGCCGAGGATACGGGCCGCATGATCAAGGAAGGGCTCGGCGCGCAGGGCTGGGCTATCGATGCGGAAGCGCAAGGCTATCTCGTTGAGGCTCTGGGTTCAGACCGCCGGCTGCTCCGCACTGAACTTGAGAAGCTGCTCCTTTACCTGGGACCTTCCACCAAAGGCGACACTCTGGGAAAGGCCGAGGCGGCCGTGATCATCGGCGGCAGTGGCGACGTCGAAAGTGACGAGATCGCCGACGCTGTTGCGGATGGCGACGTGAAGCGGCTGGAAGCGCTGATTGCCAAGGGAATGGAGTCGGGGCTGCACTGGGGCGTCGCGGTCGGCTTTACGCTTCGGCTGTTTCAGCGTCTGGCCGCCGGCATGGAAGGGTCTGGTCCCATGTGGGGGAAGATGTCCTCGCAAGCCGCCGGCTGGGACCGCGCCCGGGTCAAGCAGGCCCTTCTGATCCTTTCGGAAGCGGAGGCGCGTACCCGCACCACCGGATTTCCGGAGTCCGTCATGGCGCTTCAGGCGCTCGTCGATGTTGCGCGCCGGAAGCCGATGCGGCGTGGCTGACCTGCCCTACTTCGCGTAGCCCAGGAGGCGGCAGATCTCGTCGAGCTGCTCGAGGGTCTTGTAGCCGACCTTCAGCTCGCCACCCTTTTCACCACGATGCGAGATCGCGACGCTGAGGCCAAGCTGCGTTGCGAGTGACTGCTCCAGCGCGCGGGTATCGGCGTCCTTGCCGATGGTTCGCTTCTTCTTGCCCTTCGCCTTCCGGCCTTTCTCTTCCGCCTCGCGGACATTGAGCCCGCCGGCGATGAGTTCCTCGGCCATGGCTTCCGGATCGGGTTGGCCCACGAGCGTGCGCGCGTGTCCGGCCGACAGCTTGCCAGAGTAGATGTAGTCCTGGACCGTCTGGGGCAACTGCAGCAGACGGATGGTGTTTGCGATGTGGCTGCGTGAACGGCCGATCACCTGGCCGAGGGCGTCCTGCGTGTAGCTGAACTTGTCGATCAGCTGACGGTATCCCCTCGCCTCTTCTATCGGGTTCAGGTCGGCGCGCTGGATGTTCTCGATCAGTGCGACTTCGAGAGCTTCGGCATCCGTGAAGGCGCGGATGACGACGGGCACTTCGTGCAGGCGTGCCTTCTGGGCCGCCCGCCACCGGCGCTCACCCGCGACGATCTGATATTCGTCGGGCTGGCCTGGAACCGGCCTCACGATGATGGGCTGGATCACGCCCTTGTCGCGAATTGAGGCCGCGAGTTCTTCGAGCGCCTCTGGGTCGAAGTGCTCGCGCGGCTGGAACGGATTGGGTCGCAGCAAGGCGATGGGAAGGCTTCGCGGCGCGCGCTGTTCGGCGGACGCGCCTGGTGACTGCCCGACTGCGGGCGCGAATTGGGGCGGTGCGTTGCCGCTCGCGGCGAGCACTTCGGATTCGACTTCGCCGAGCAGCGCCGAGAGGCCGCGGCCCAGTCCCGAGAAGGTGGATTTTTTTGCCTGTGTCATGCTGCCTTACGGGACTTTTCGCGTTGAATGAGTTCGCCTGCGAGTTTGATGTAGGCCTGGCTGCCGGCGCTCTTGAGATCGTAAAGCAGAGCCGGAAGCCCGTGACTTGGGGCTTCCGAAATGCGCACGTTCCTTGGAATGATGGTCTGATAGACCTTTTCGCCGAGGTGCTGACGCACGTCGACAGCGACTTGTTCCGACAAATTGTTACGCTTGTCGTACATGGTTAACACGACCCCCTGGATCTCAAGCGACGGATTGAGGCTACCGCGAACCAGATCGATGGTGCGGAGCAGCTGCGACAGTCCCTCGAGTGCGAAGAACTCGCACTGCAACGGCACGAGCAAACCATGCGCTGCGGTCATCGCATTGATCGTCAGCAGGTTCAGCGACGGCGGACAGTCGATAAGAATATAATCATAATAGGTCAGGCTGTTCACTTCCGTGGCCAGCGCTGTCGATCCGCTGCGTTCGATCGGTGCCGCGAATTTTTGGGTGTAGCTCTCCAGTGCGTCCCGGAGTCTAAACGAGCGGCGTGGTACGCCGACCAGCTCCATTTCGGCGCCCGCGAGTTCGGAGGTTGCCGGCACGACATGCAGTCCGGGAATGGCGGTCGGAACGATCGCTTCCTGAAGCTGGGCGTGGCCGATCAGCACTTCGTAGATCGACTTGCTGCGCTGATGCTTTGAAATGCCGAGGCCTGTTGATGCGTTGCCCTGGGGGTCGACGTCGATAACGAGGATCGCCTTCCCCACCGCCGCGAGCGCAGTTCCGAGGTTGATCGCGGTCGTTGTCTTGCCGACGCCACCCTTCTGATTCGCAATCACAATCACGCGCGTCTTTTCAGTCCGCGCCTGTCTTGGGCTCAAGACGGTTTCTTGGGCTTCCGCCACGGGGATAATCCTGTCACTCGCAATACTGTTCCCGAGGGGTCCGACCGGCTCGGTATGGAGGCTGAGTCGAGTGTCCAAGATTTGGTCGCGAGGGTCAATTCGGCCGGGAGTGATTTTCCCTTCAGAAACAATCCGATTGTGCCGTCTCGAAAGAAAGGAAAGGCGAGGCCGAGGAGCTTGTCGAGGGGGGCCAGAGCCCTCGCGGTAACCACGTCGGCCTTGAGGTCGGGAAGGGTCTCGGCGCGGGCCCAGTGGACCTTGACCGGTGCCCCTGTCGCAGCCGCCACATCCTCCAAAAACCGGCATTTCTTTTGGATTGACTCGATCAGGTGGACACAAAGCCCGGGCCGGTCGGCGAGCATGATTGCGAGGACCATGCCGGGGAATCCTGCCCCGCTTCCGAGGTCGACAATCGTGCGCGCGTCCTCCGGAACCAGAGGCACGAGTTGGGCTGAATCGAGGATGTGCCGATGCCACACCTGTGGCAAAGTTGACTCGGCTACCAGATTTAGTTGCTGGTTTCTTTCCCACAGCAAATCCACAAATGTGGATAAGCGACTCACAGTTTCACGTGCGACTCCCAGCTCTCTGGATAAGTCAAGGGAAGTGTAATCGGAGGTTGTGCTCACTCAGGGCTCATGCGGTGTGTCTGGCCCGCATTCTTACACTGAGAAGAACGGCCGTGACAGCGGCAGGTGTCATGCCCTCGATCCGGCTGGCCTGGCCCAGGGTCGACGGCCTGATGCGGTTCAGCTTAAGGACCAGTTCCGTGGAGAGGCCGGCGACCGCAGCGTAGTCCAGGTCCTGCGGCAGGCCGAGAGCTTCTTCCTTCCGGAACGCAGCAATGTCGGCTTCCTGGCGCTCCAGATAGCCGGCGTAAATCGAGTCTGCTGCCAGTTGTTCCAGGATCGGATCGCTGATGTCCGACAGCTCCGGCCAGAGGCGGAAAACCACTTCCCGGCCGGCATGGGGGTATGACAGAAGTTCGAGGGCCGAGCGGCGGGCGCCGTCCTGGTTCAGGTTCAGGCCCTGCTTTGCTGCTGCCGAGGGCGTGATGCTGCATTCCGCCAGACGCGCCCTCGCCCGTTCCAGTTCACCCCGTTTTTTGCCAAAGGCCTCTGCCCGCTTCTGACTCACGCAGCCCAGGTTCACGCCCATTGGCGTCAGTCTCTGGTCGGCGTTGTCGGCGCGCAGTGTCAGGCGGTATTCGGCCCGGGATGTGAACATCCGGTATGGCTCGGAGACGCCGCGCGTGACGAGGTCGTCGATCATGACGCCGATGTAGCTGGAGGCCCTGTCGAAGGTCCGGCCCGCCAGCCCGCCAGCCTGCAATGCTGCATTGAGGCCTGCGACGATGCCTTGGGCGCCAGCCTCCTCGTAGCCTGTCGTGCCGTTGATCTGGCCTGCCAGAAACAGGCCCGGCTGGCGCTTGAGCTCGAGGGTTGGCTGCAGCTCGCGCGGATCGACGTAATCGTACTCGATGGCATAGCCCGGGCGGATCATCCGGACATTTTCCAGACCCGGAATGGTCTTGAGCAACGCGTCCTGAACGTCTTCGGGCAGCGAGGTGGAGATGCCGTTCGGGTAGACCGTCGTGTCATCCAGGCCCTCCGGCTCGAGGAAGATCTGGTGGTAGTCCCGGGCCGCGAAACGGACGACCTTGTCCTCGATCGACGGACAATACCGAGGGCCGACGCCTTCGATCTGGCCGGAGTACATCGGCGCGCGGTGCAGGTTTGCGTTGATAATCGCGTGGGTCGCCGGCGTCGTCCGGGTGATGCCGCATTCGATCTGGGGGTTCGTGATCCTGTCCGTCAGGAACGAGAACGGGACTGGCGGATCGTCTGCGGGCTGCATTTCGAGCGAGGCCCAGTTGATGGAAGTTCCATCCAGCCTGGGCGGCGTTCCGGTCTTCAGGCGGCCCAGCTGAAGGCCAAGGCGTTCCAGCGTGAGTGAAAGGCCCATGGCCGGCGCCTCGCCGACGCGGCCTGCCGGGATCTTGCGTTCACCAAGATGGATCAGACCCCTCAGGAACGTACCCGTCGTCAGGACAACGGCGCGGCAGCCGAGTTCGCGGCCGTCGGCCGTGACCACGGCCGTCACCCGCCCATCGACGACCTTGAGGTCTTCTGCCCCCACGGCGATGACCGTCAGGTTGGGATAGTCCCGGAGCTCTGCCTGCATGTGCTGGCGGTAGAGTTTGCGGTCGGCCTGGGTCCGGGGACCCCGGACCGCCGGCCCCTTGGACCGGTTCAGCATGCGGAACTGGATGCCGGCGCGGTCGGCCATCCGGCCCATCAGGCCGTCGAGGGCATCGATTTCCCTGACCAGGTGGCCCTTGCCCAAGCCCCCGAAAGCCGGGTTGCACGACATCTCGCCGAGCGTCTCGATCTTGTGTGTCACCAGGGCCGTGCGTGCGCCCATGCGTGCCGCCGCCGTCGCTGCTTCACAGCCGGCGTGGCCTCCTCCAATCACAATGACGTCGAATTGCGTGCTCATCCTGCCCAGCGGATAGCGCATCTGCCCCAACGGAGTCAAAGTTCCGTGGGCGGATGAATGAACCGGTGCTTCGGGCAGCCGGAGCTGCGTCCCTCGCCAGTTTCATGTGAGTCAGCTTAACTTTTGTGAACGCCAAAGCGCGTTCTCTCGAATAACGGGACACCATGATTTCACGTGAATCCACAGATCGTTTCATGTGAGTCAGCTTGACTTCCGGAGCTTCTGCACCTTGCGCGCAGGACAATGCTCAGCACGCTGACGAAAGATGCCTGCACGCCTGCCGCCATCGCAGACATGCGCGTTTCATGTGAATCCGCTTAACTTTTATGAAGATCGGGGACACTACTTGCCGATGCAGAAGTCGCGAAAAATGACAT
The DNA here is from genome assembly GCA_044375275.1 of Micropepsaceae bacterium. Lineage (GTDB taxonomy): Bacteria > Pseudomonadota > Alphaproteobacteria > Micropepsales > Micropepsaceae > SZUA-430. The sequence continues at coordinate 24,226 of JBILMZ010000001.1, forward strand.
CGAGATAGTCTTCGACGTCGATCCTTCCCGTGATGCGACCGAGCTCGCGCGCTGCCAGGCGAAGGTCTTCCGCCAGCAGGTCGTATGCAGGTTCGTGCGCGGATGCGACGGACAGGAAGCGTTCCAGAAACTGCTCGGATGCCTGTATGGCGGTGCGATGCCGTACCCTTGTCATTGGCATGGATTCAGAGCCGCCCGCGCGTTCCGCCACCTGATGTTCCAGCCATGCAAGCAGATCCGGAATGCCCTGTCCCGTGCGCGCCGACACGGCGAATACGGCCTGCGCGCCGGATGGTGAGACGGCCTGCGCTGCTGGTGCCAGATCAACCTTGTTCACGAGCACGGCGTCGTGCGCCTCAAGCTCCAGTGATCCACGTGAATCAAAACCGTCCCCGTAACTGTCAACGACGGCCAATCTGAGATCCGCATTGCGGGCGCGCATCCGCGTCCTGCGGATGCCTTCGCTTTCGACCTCGTCCTGCGTTTCGCGCAAGCCGGCCGTATCGATCAGCGTTACGGCGTAACCGCCGAGGTCCAGGCGAACCTCAATGGGATCGCGCGTCGTTCCGGGTACTGAGGAAACAATCGCCACATCGCGGCTGGCGAGCGCATTCAGCAGCGAGGATTTTCCAACATTCGGCGCGCCGATGATGACGACGTTGAAGCCATCCCGGATGATCTCGCCGCGACGCTGGTCCGCGAGATGACTGCGCATCGATGATGCCAGCGCGGTGATCCGGGCGACGACGCCCGGCAGCAGGTCGTCGGGAATATCCTCATCGGCGAAATCTATGCAGGCTTCCAGATGGGCGCCGGCCCGAACGAGATCGTACCGCCAGCCCTCATACAGGTCCTTCAGGCGCCCTTCGACCTGGCGTAGTGCCAGCCGGCGCTGCTGTTCGGTTTCGGCTGCGATCAGGTCCGCGAGGCCTTCGGCTTCGGTCAGGTCGAGGCGCCCGTTGGCAAAGGCCTGGCGCGAAAACTCCCCGGGTTCGGCTGGCGACAGCCCGCGGATGCCCGCGAGCCTTTCCGTCATCGCCTGAATGATTGCGGGGCCGCCATGAAGCTGGAGTTCGGCGACGTCTTCTCCGGTGAAGCTGGCCGGGCCCTGAAACCAGAGCACCAGGCCCGTATCGATCGTCGCGCCGTCACTGGCCCTGAGGCTGCGCAAGGCGGCCGTCCTGGCCGGCGGTACAGGCTTTCCCGTCAACTCCAGGACCGCAGCCGATGCCGCAGGTCCCGATATGCGGAAGACGCAAACGCCGGCCCGTCCACGCGCCGACGACAATGCGAAGATGGTCCGGGTCCGCGTCACGGCCTGACGCCCGGACCCGCACACCCGTTCCAGCGCATGCTAGCCCCGCGGCTTGGATTTCGGGGGCTCGGGATCCTTGTCCTTGCCGCTGCCCGAACCGGCCTGCGACCAGCTCCCGGCTGCCGCCTTGGCAAAATTCTGGAAGGTTTCCATGCCCTGTGCGCTCCAGGGCGCCCAGTTCTTGAGGAGCTGCTGCGGATCCGTCAGGGACAGGGCATTCATGACCCGCCTCTGGATTTCGGCCATCACCTCGGCCTGGAGGGGTTCGACGTCCGGCAGACCCATAAATGCGCGGGCTTCGGCGGGTGTACAATCGACTTCAATTGTGATTTTCATCGGGCGACTATCCGGCTTTCTGCTTTGGGTTGTCTGTCAGAGGTCTTGTCCTAATGACCCTGTGGGCCACCTTAGCGCGGTTGGCAGCCGGATGCAGCACAGCTTTTCATCCTCCGTTTCTTCCTCAGGGAGCTTCGCAATTCCATGAACCTGCTCGCGCAATCGACGAGCCCGTACCTGCTTCAGCACAAAGACAATCCGGTCCACTGGAAGATGTGGGGTCCAGAGGCGCTCAAGGAAGCGAACACGTCCGGCAAACCGATCCTTGTGTCCGTGGGCTACGCCGCCTGCCACTGGTGCCACGTGATGGCGCACGAGAGCTTTGAAGACCCGGCAACAGCCGCGGTGATGAACGAGCTCTTCGTCAACATCAAGATTGACCGCGAAGAGCGGCCGGATGTCGACGCCATATTCCAGACGGCTTTGAACATGATGGGCGAACAGGGTGGATGGCCACTCACCATGTTCCTCACGCCGCAGGGTGAGCCTTACTGGGGCGGGACATACTTTCCGCCGGAGGCCAAGTTCGGAAAGCCGTCGTTCAAAGACGTGCTTCAGGAGGTCGCCCGTCTGTATCGCGAGAATGGTGAGCAGGTGACCAAAAACACCCAGACCATTCGTACTGGCCTGCAACGTGTGTTCGAGACCCATCGGCCTGGCCCACAGCTCGATCCGAATACGCTGGAAGCGGCAATGAAGCGCTTGTGCCAGCAGTTCGACGTCTTCCACGGAGGCCTTCTCGGCGCACCAAAGTTTCCGAACGTGCCTGTTGTGGAACTGATGTGGCGCGGCTTCACGAATACCGGAATCGAGCAGTTCAAGCAGGCCGTGGACAGAACGCTGCTGAACATGTGCCAGGGAGGCATCTTCGATCACCTTGGCGGTGGCTTCTCGAGATACTCCGTCGACGAGTTCTGGCAGGTTCCGCACTTCGAGAAGATGCTCTACGACAATGCGCTGCTGCTCGACATGCTGACGACTGTCTGGCTGCACGGACGCAATCCCGTCTATCGAGCCCGGATCGAAGAAACCGCGTCGTGGGTCCTGCGGGAGATGGTCGTCGAGGGAGGCGGTTTTGCATCGTCCCTTGATGCCGACACGGATGGCGAGGAAGGAAAGTTCTATACCTGGACCGAAGCCGAGATTGATGAAGTGCTCGGCAAGCAGGGTGACGTCTTCAAACAGGTTTACGATGTCAGCGCCCAAGGAAACTGGGAAGGCAAGACCGTCCTGCATCGCCTGCGCGCGCTCAAGCCTCTTCCTCCCGTTCAGGAGGGAAAGCTCAATGCCATGCGCAAGACGCTGTTCACCCATCGCAGCAAAAGACCGAGTCCGCTCCGCGATGACAAGGTGCTGGCGGACTGGAACGGCCTGATGATCCATGCCCTGGCCAGTGCCGGCGATGGTCTCGGTCGCATGGACTGGCAGGCTGCTGCGATCAAGGCATTCTGGTTTGTTGCGGAGACCATGGGCTCAGGAGACCGGCTGCAACACAGCTGGAGGAATGGCCAAGCAGGATCTGCAGAGATCGCGGATGACTATTCAAACATGTCGCGCGCTGCACTCACGCTCTTCGAGAACACGGGACACCGCCCGTATCTCGAAAAGGCCATCGCATGGGTCAGGCAGCTGGACCAGAGTTTCTGGAGGGATGACATCGGCGGGTATTGCATGACTCCCGATAGCGACGCCGACCAGATCGTGCGAGTCCGCACCGTACTGGACGGAGCGACACCTTCTGCAAACGGTACCATGATGAATGTACTGGCACGCCTGTTCAGCCTTACCGGCAACAAGCACTACGCAGAACGGTACAGCGTTCTCGCCCAGACATTCGCCGATGACGCGCGCCGTCAGCCGGCGGCAGCGGCCACTTACTTCAACGGATTTGACCTCGTCCTGAGGGCGCTTCAGGTGGTGATCGTTGGTGAGCGCAATTCACCAGGCATCGCAGCATTCCGTGACGTGTTGCGCCGGACCAATCTGGTCAACAAGGTGGTGCAGCAGATTGCTCCGAACGAACAGCTGTATGAGGGACACCCTGCATTCGGCAAACCCCAGGTGGACGGGAAAGCCACGCTCTATGTTTGTGTCGGGCAAACCTGTTCCTTGCCCATCACGGATCCCGAGAAACTGGAACTGCAACTGAAATCGAGAGTTGTTCAGGTGCCTACTGCAAACTCCGATGCAGAACAGGCTGGACAAGACGCCTAGCCGGACTTCCATCAAAGTCTTGTAACTGACAGCACAGGTCACGAATGACAGCAGCAGTCCGCTTCGCACAGACCGGAGGGCCAGAGGTCCTCCGTTTCGAACAGGTAGACCTCGGCGCCCCAAAGGCCGGAGAGGTCCGGGTCGTTCACAAGGCGATCGGGGTCAACTTCATCGACATCTATCATCGATCGGGTCTGTACAAGGTTCCGCTGCCATCAGGGCTCGGGCTTGAAGCTGCTGGCGTCGTGGATCAGGTCGGACCTGGCGTGGACCGGTTCAAGGCAGGTGATCGCGTTGCGTATGCGTCCGGCCCGATCGGTGCCTATGCTGAAGCCTCCAATGTGATTGCCGACAGGGCCGTGAAGATTCCCGAAGGCGTCAGCTTCGAGATTGCCGCAGCCATCCTCCTGAAGGGGCTCACGGCTCACTATCTGCTCCGCAGGACATTCGCCGTGCAACAGGGACAGACCATCCTGTTCCACGCCGCCGCCGGCGGCGTCGGCATGATCGCGGTGCAGTGGGCCAAGCATCTTGGTGCGACCGTCATCGGTACCGTTGGCAACGAACGCAAGGTCGACTTTGCCCGACGCCTGGGCTGTGACCATGTCATCGTTCCGGGAAGAGAAAACGTCGCGAACCGCGTGCGTGAGATCACGGGAGGCAAAGGCGTGCCGGTGGCCTATGACTCGATCGGTCGAGACACGTTCATGTCGACGATGGACTCGATTGCACCGCTGGGCCTGTTCGTCAGCTTCGGGAATGCCAGTGGTCCGGTGCCGCCATTCGACGGTGCGATGCTGGCGCAGAAGGGTTCGCTCTTCTTCACGCGACCGACGCTTGCGAACTATGTCACGACTGCCCAGGAGCTCGACCAGGGGGCAGGTGAGCTGTTCGACCTCGTGGCGCGCGGCATCATCCGCAAAAACGAACCACGCCAGTTCCCTCTGTCGCAAGCTGCCGAAGCCCATCGCGCCCTTGAGAGCCGGCAGACCACAGGCTCGCTCGTCCTGATCCCGGGATAGGGCTCCAACGAACCAGGCCCCTCAAGCGGGCCCTGTTTCGGTGCTTATCGTTGCGAAATCCAGATCGTCGCCAGCCCGGTCGACCCGTCTCTTCCCGATCAGAGGCTCCCGCTCAGCGGGGGAGGGGAGGGGCTGCTATCATCCTTCACTCGGCTGCAGCCGGTTCCTTCCGAAGATAGATCGAGTTCTTCGGTCGGGAAAACACGCGACCGATCATCGGCACGAAGGCCTCAAGCGGCATCGACTTGAATGCGGGGTCGAAGGAGTTCTGGTCATAGAGGTGACAGAACTGCGCCGTCGCCTCGAAATGGGGGTGACCCCTGAACTGGTCGCGCATGTTTCGGTCGAGGCCCAGGAAGTGGAAGAAGTAGTAGCCCTGGAACATCGCGTGCTTCTCGATGATCCAGTGGTTCTTCTCGGACACATAGGGGCGTACGATCGATGCCGCGACATCTGCATGGTTCGCAGGCCCGAGTGTGTCGCCGATGTCGTGCACGAGGGCGCAGACCACGTACTCTTCATCCTGGCCTGCCTGGTGTGCGCGCGTGGCGGTCTGGAGTGAATGCTCGAGGCGATCCACCGGGTAGCCGCCGCAATCGCCCTTGAGCAGGTTCAGGTGGGACACGATCCGGTTTGGCAGATCCTTCTGGAACGGGGCTGCGTGCCTCACGATCGCCTGCCAGTCGTCCGCCGTGCCTTCCGCCATCGTCTTGTAGGTGGCGTGTTCCTTGATCTCGTCGGTCATGGCATTGGGTTTCCGTCTTTCGTCCCGGCACACTGCCGCGAGTTCGGGGGAAGGTCAAATCGCCCTCGTTGACGCCTCGCGAGAACAGGGAAAGACTGCGGCAACAACAAACACTTCCAGGAGGAGTTCGCATGGTGAAGAAGCTTGAGGGGCGCGTAGCGCTTGTAACGGGCGGCGCCCGGGGTATCGGTGCTGCATCTGCGAACGCGCTGGCTGCCGCCGGCGCGGCCGTGCTCGTCACCGACCTGCTTGATGAAGACGGGGAGCGTACCGCTGCCGGCATCGTGTCGGCGGGAGGCAAGGCCGGCTATGTGCGTCACGACGTGCGCGACGAGGCTGCCTGGGTCTCCGCCGTCGGAGAGGCTGAACGGAGATTTGGGGGGCTGGATATCCTGGTCAACAATGCGGGCATCTTCGCGATGAAGCCGATGCTCATGACGACGATCGAGGAGTTCAGGAACATGCAGGCCATCAATGTCGAGGGTGTGTTCCTCGGCATGAAGACTTCCATCCCGGCTCTGTCGAAACGCAGTGCGCAGTGGGCGGGCGGAGCGGCCATCATCAACCTCTCGTCGGTCGCCGGCCTTACGGGTGCGGCGTTTGCCGTTCCCTACAATGCATCAAAGGGGGCGGTGCGTCTCATGACGAAGGGCGCCGCGCTTGAGTGCTCGCAACTTGGCCAGAAGATCCGGGTGAACTCCATTCACCCAGGCGTCATCGACACGATGATGGGGCAGAAGGTCATGGATGAGTTCGTGGCCGCTGGTGGCGGCTCTGCAAACGAGGTCCGGAACAATGTCATTTCACTGCATCCCCTCGGTCGCCTCGGCGTTGCCGCGGACATTGCAAACGCCGTCGTGTTCCTTGCCTCAGACGATGCCAGCTTCATCACCGGCACCGAACTGGTCGTCGATGGCGGGCTGACCGCGCGTTAACGAAGGTCAGCTGCGCGACTGAAAACCGGTGCAGCGTACATAGCTGCGTTTCCACTCGGGAATGAAAATGCCCTGGCCCTTCTGCTCGAGATGGATCGTCTCGGGCAGGGCCTTCTCGCTGTCGTAGTCGCGCATGCGCACGACGTATTTGCCGGCCTCGGCATGAACGGACTCAATGCGCCAGTCGGCAATCGGATCGACAGGCAGCTTGACCGGTTTTTTCGCCGCCATTTTGTCGGCGAGCGCGAAACTGTTCCACCGGCTCAAGCGAAACTCGGACGGGCCGATCAGGGCAAAGAAGAGATACTGGGTCTCATTGACTGCGCAGCGGTTACCGGTTTTTGGAACCAGGCGTTCGTCAATGAAGAAGGCTTCGTCTCCCGGCAGGTCCGACGCCAAAAACTTCATTGCATCCGCATCGATTGAAATCACCGACCTGTCAGCAGCCTTGCTGCATCGCTTGAAGACCATCGTGTCGACGTCTCCGCCCAGCGATGCCGATGACCTGACGCGTGACATGATCTTGTCCGTATCGGGCCGAAACCTGAAGACTTCATCACCGACAGTGAGTGTTAGCACACCGTTGGTCTCCGATGCCGAACTGATCCTGCCACGGATGGCGGTCTCGGATCCGTCACTGGCGAAGAGGACACCGCCGGATTTTTCAAACTCGATTGCCAGGGCCGTCGCCCCTGCCGGGGGCATGGATTTCGAACAGAGCTTGTCCGCGCTGACGTCGGTTGAAACGCCACTCCAAACCCCTTCAAGAAACGCCTTTCGCTCGGCGGCGAGATCAACGCCTTCCGCGAAGGCGGCCTGGCTGGAGAACATCAATGAAAGCAAAAACAGCGGCAGCAAACGCATGGTGCAGGCGGCTCCACATCCCAACCCCGTTTCAACCGGCTGGGGCCAAGGGGGGGACTATAGACAAACGCGCCGGCCGCGTCACCCTGCCGGTGGCAAGGACATTGTCCGAAGATACTCGTATTCATCACTGACGGTATTCTTGAAGTAGTCAGCTCCTTCAATCGTGCGGACCCTCGAAAATCCCAGCCTGGCCAGGACCGCGATTGACGCCGCGTTGCGCGTATCCACGTAGGCGAGCGCCAGGTCCGCCAGGTGGAGCCTTGAGAGATGCGAAAGCATGAGGCGGACGGCCCCCACGGCAACCCCGCGCCGCCGGAACCCGTCGAACACTTCATAAGCCACAAAGAGCTTCCGGTCCGAACGGCACGTGGCCTGGACGAGCCCGGCCGGATGTCCGTCCAGCATCATGACCCAGTTCAACCAGAGTTCGTCGCGTTCGGGCGAGCGTCTGCCTTCAAGGGTACGAAAGCGCGCCTGCAGCTGCTCAAGTGACTGCGGCGGGTCTTCAGGCACAAAGGTATAGAGTGCGGGATCCTGAAGCAGCGGGAACAAGGTCGCCGCATGCCGTTCCAGCAGCGGCTCGAGGATCAGTGGCGGCGCAGACAGGCGTTCGATCCGGTAATGATCAAACGCCTGCACGCAGGCCTCACGTATTCATGGCGTCGAAGAAGTCTGAGTTCTGCTTCGTGCTCTTGAGCTTGTCGAGCAGGAACTCGATCGCGTCGGTCGCGCCCATCGGATTGAGGATGCGGCGCAGCACGTACATCTTCTGAAGGACGTTCTTCTCCACGAGGAGTTCTTCCTTGCGGGTGCCCGACTTGAGGATGTCCATGGACGGGAACACGCGCTTGTCCGCGACCTTGCGGTCGAGAACGATTTCCGAGTTACCGGTGCCCTTGAATTCTTCGAAGATGACTTCGTCCATTCGGCTGCCGGTATCGATCAGCGCCGTTGCGATGATGGTCAGCGAGCCGCCTTCCTCGATGTTACGGGCTGCACCGAAGAAGCGCTTGGGCCTCTGCAGCGCGTTTGCGTCAACACCGCCGGTCAGGACCTTGCCCGAAGAGGGGACGACCGTGTTGTAGGCGCGGCCGAGACGGGTGACCGAGTCCAAAAGAATGACGACGTCGCGCTTGTGTTCAACAAGGCGCTTGGCCTTCTCGATCACCATCTCGGCGACCTGAACGTGGCGCGATGCCGGCTCGTCGAATGTCGACGAGATGACTTCGCCCTTTACCGTTCGCTGCATGTCCGTGACTTCTTCCGGACGCTCGTCGATCAGAAGAACGATCAGGAAGCACTCGGGATGGTTGGCCGAAATCGACCGGGCAATGTTCTGCAGCAGCACCGTCTTGCCGGTACGCGGCGGGGCGACGATCAAGGCGCGCTGGCCCTTGCCGAGTGGGGCCACGATGTCGATCACGCGTGCGGAGCGGTCCTTAATCGTGGGATCGGCCACTTCCATCTTCAGACGCTCATCCGGATAGAGCGGCGTCAGATTGTCGAAGTGAACCTTGTGGCGCTGCTTTTCCGGGTCTTCGAAGTTGACCGTATTGACCTTGAGCAGGGCGAAGTAGCGCTCGCCGTCCTTGGGGCTGCGGATCGGTCCTTCAACCGTGTCGCCCGTGCGAAGGGCAAAGCGCCGGATCTGCGTCGGGCTGACGTAGATGTCGTCCGGGCCTGGCAGGTAATTGGATTCAGGGGCGCGGAGAAAGCCGAAGCCGTCCGAGAGAACTTCGACCACACCGGATCCGGTGATCTCGACTTCCTGTTCCGCCAATTGCTTCAGGATCGCAAACATCATGTCCTGTTTGCGCATGGCGCTCGCGTTCTCGATTTTCAGCTCTTCAGCCAGTTCGAGGAGGGCAGCCGGGGACTTGGACTTCAGGTCCTGGAGCTTCATTACTTCTTGAAGCGACATATGTAGTAAACTCTCTGATCGTTGAAATTAAGGGGAGGCAGGGATCGGGTGTTCAGGTCTTGCCGGGATCTGTTCCTGCGGCCGTGACCTTTGAAGGGAAGGGAGGTTTTCTGTTCGTTCGGTGGTTCCGGACAGGATCCAGACCAGAATCCACACACAAGCGCGCTGGCTGGTGTCGACGTCCCGGACGATTTCTGAGAACGAAAGTACCTTACCCCAATCCGCTTCCGGTTTGAAGGGGTCAAATTCAAGTCATGGTTTCATGGACGGAATGGCCGGTTTCTGCCCGTTTCAGAAGGGTTTCACGACAACCAGAATGACGATCAGCATCATCAGGACTGCCGGAACCTCGTTCACAATCCTGAAGAAACGCTGCGTCTTGCGGTTTTCGCCGCGCTCAAAATCCCGGCGCCAACGGGAAAACATGCCATGCATGCCCGACAGAGCAATGACGAGGGCGAGCTTTCCGTGAAACCAGCCGGCTGACCATGCCTGCAGGGTTTCGACCAGAAGCAGGCCCAGGACCCACACTGCCACCATGGATGGGTTGATGATGATGCGCATCAGCTTGCGCTCCATCAGAACGAAGCGCTCGTACTCTGCCGACCCTTGCGCCGTTTCGCAGTGATACACAAACAGGCGTGGCAGATAGAGCATGCCCGCCATCCACGCGATAACCGCGATGATGTGGAATGCCTTCAGCCACAGGTAATACGGCAGCAACAACTCGGTCATGCCGCCTTTTCCTGCAAGGCGCACTGGCCGCATTTTGCGGGGCAGACACGCTTGCCGCTGCCAGGCATGGTTCCCTTGCCATCGATCGCTTTGCGCACCAATTTGGCGAGGCCGTCAATGAAGGCCGGGTGCGTGCCTACGGCGGGGACACGGTGGTAGTGGGGGACACCGCTTTCGGTTGCGAGCTCTGCGTATTCGATGTCGAGTTCGACCAGCGTCTCGGAGTGTTCCGACACGAAGGCAACGGGGATCACGACAAGTGCCTTGCCTTCCTTTCCCGCTGCTTCGATCTCGTGTTCCGTTGAAGGGCCGATCCACTTCATCGGGCCGACACGGCTCTGGTAGCTGATACGCCAGTCCAGTCCCTCGATGCCCAGGCCCGATGCGATTGCTGCCGCTGTCTGTTCCACCTGTGCCTGGTAGGGGTCGCCGGACCTGATCACGCTCTCCGGCAATCCGTGCGCCGAAAAAAGGAGCCGATACTTGATGTTCGGCGGCATGTCTTCAATCGTCTGCCGGATGAGCGCGCGATAGGCTTCAACGAAGCCGTCATCTTGCGGGTAGCAGCACAAGGTGACCGTCGGCGCGACCAGTTTTCCGCGACGCGCCTGCTCATGCCATTCGCGAATGGATGAGCGGGACGTCGTGGTCGAGTATTGTGGGTACAGCGGCAGCAGAATGATCCTGTTCGGCCTGAACCGACGGACCTGTTCAACCACATCGCTTGCCCTTGGCGATGAGTAGCGCATCGCGACGAAAACTTCGCAGTGGTGCTCGCCGCCCTGCAATGCCGCCTGCAGCGCCGATGACTGGGTGTAGGTCTGACCGAGGATCGGCGAGCTCCCACCCAGCTTGGTATAGATTTCCCGCGCGATCGGGGCGCGCCTGCCCGAGATGATCTTTGCGATCAGCCAGCGAAACGGGTTCGGAACGCGGATGATGGCCGGGTCATTGAACAGGTTGAACAGAAAGGGTTTCACCTCATCGAGCGAGCCGGGTCCCCCGAGATTGAACAGAACGACTGCCACTCTCATCGGGATGCCCTTACCTGCGCGATCATGTTCTCGACATGCCGGATCGGTGTTTCCTGGCGGATGCCGTGTCCCAGGTTGAAAATGTGCGGCGTGCCGGCGGTCTCGTCGAGAATGTGCCTGATGGCAGAGGTCTGTGCCTCGCCGCCTACGGCCAGAACCATCGGATCGAGATTGCCCTGGGTCGCCAGAGTGGGGGACATGATGGAACGGGCTGTCGCGAGAGAGGTCTGGAAGTCTATGCTCACGCCGTTGGCCCCTGTTCGCTCAATGTAGGTCGACAGGTTCATGCCGCTTCCGCGCGGAAACACGATGAACGGGATCGACGGATATGAGCTCCTTACGCGGCTGATGATCTTCCGGATTGGTTCGACTGAATATTTGCTGACCATGCCGGCTGGAATGGCTCCCGCCCAGCTTTCAAAGATCTGCAGGACTTCTGCGCCAGCCCTGACCTGCTCGATGAGATACAGGGCTGTGGCCTCGACCAGGGTCTCCATCAGGCCATCGAGTTCGGCGGGGTAGGTGGCTGCGAACCGACGCAGGTCTTCGCTGTCGTCGGAGCTGCCACCGGCTACCATGTAGTTCGCGACCGTCCAAGGGGCACCCGCAAATCCGATCAGCGTCACGTTCCGGGGGAGGGTTGCCTTCACCCGCGACACCGTTTCAAAAACAGGTGCCAGCCGGGTGTTGGCCGACGCGGCTTTCATTTTTGCGAAGTCCGACGGACCGAACTTTTCCAGCTTCGGGCCTTCGCCTTCCGCGAACCAAAGGCGCTGACCGAGGGCGTGGGGAATTACCAGGATATCCGAAAACAGGATGGCCGCATCGAAGCCGAAACGCCGGATTGGCTGGAGTGTTACTTCCGTGGCAAAATCGGGGGTGAAACACAGGGTCATGAAATCGCCGGCCTTGGCTCTCAAGTCCCTGTATTCGCTGAGATATCTGCCAGCCTGGCGCATGAGCCAGATCGGAGTCGGGGAGACCGGTTTTCCTGACAGCACGGCCAGAAGCGGCTTCGGTTCAGTTCCAGTCACTGGTTCATCCCTGTTTTCATATTCTTAGTTATATTTATTAGTGGTTTGGTAGGAAGATGTAGGGCGTGTGGACAATTGGGACAGACGGGGCGTCCCTCGGTCATCCCCAAAGTGGTACCCAGGGGGCAAAGAAATCCATAGCTGGGGAGAATGAGTCGAATTGTCATATTTCCTGCCAGAGTGTGGCCGCCGCGCAATGTGGATGTCTTGGGTACGTTCCGCAGAGTCAAAAGTTGCGGATAAAGTTGGATTCGAATTCAGGTGTGGTGGATATGCAATGGATAGGACACGGTCCAAGGGTGGATAGGTCAGGGGGGGTGTGTTCTCCCAGTCTCATGCCGAGGGTTTTTCGGAGAGTATCTACAGAAAGATCCTCAGGTGAGTGAGCGCAAGAACGGCGGCATTGCCATCTATTTTCACCTGCACCTGATTTCCGACTCCACGGGTGAGACGCTGAATGCGGTCGCAAAAGCGGCGTGTGCGCAGTTTGATATGGGTCGTCCGCTCGAGCATTTCTATCCTCTGGTCCGCAATCGCAAGCAACTGGATCGGGCTTTTCTCGAGCTTGAAGCTTCGCCGGGTCTGGTGCTTCACACCATGGTAAATGCCGAACTCCGGGAAGCGCTGGAGGCCCGGTGCCGTGAGTTGGGCCTTCCGTCTGTTGCCGTCCTGGATCCCGTCATGTCTACGCTGGGCAGCTATCTGGGTGTTGAGGAAAGTCACCGGCCAGGGGCCCAGCATGAGCTGGACGCGCGCTATTTTTCGCGGATCGAGGCGCTCAATTACACGATGGCGCACGATGACGGGCAGAGCACGTCGACCCTCCACCAGGCGGACGTCGTGCTGGTCGGCGTCAGTCGAACGTCGAAGACGCCTACGTGCATCTACCTTGCCAATCGCGGCATCAAGGCAGCCAACATTCCCATCGTCTCCGGGGTGCCGCTTCCCGCAGAACTGCACGCCATCAAGGGGCCGCTGATCGTCGGACTTGTCGTCAATCCCGAGCGGCTCCTGCACATCCGCAAAAACCGGTTGCTGTCGCTGAAAGCCGAGACCGATACGGAATATGTCGATCTTGATGCGATCCGGGCCGAGCTCGTCATTGCGAGGAAGCTTTTTGCCGAAAAGGGCTGGCCCGTCATCGATGTAACGCGGCGGTCGATCGAGGAAACCGCGGCGGAAGTCCTGGCGTTGCACAATCGGGCTGATCCAAAGTCGCCATGAAACAGATCGTACTTGCATCGCAAAGTTCGGCCCGCCGGCGAATGCTTGAGGTGGCGGGGGTGGTGTTTGAGTGCCGTGCGGCGGCTATCGATGAAGCTGCCATCGTTGAATCCATGCGCGTGGAAAGGGCAGGCGGGCGGAACATCGCGGACTGCCTGGCGGAACTGAAGGCGCTCCGGGTTTCCCGCTCTGATCCCGTGTCCTGGGTCATCGGGGCCGACCAGGTGCTTAGCGCGGACGGAGAGATTTTCGAGAAACCCGGCACTGTCGAAGGCGCCCGGCGGCAGTTGAAACAGCTTCGCGGGAAACAACACATCCTTCACTCTGCCGTTTGCGTGGCGCAAAACGGGCAGGTCGTCTGGCGGCATGTCGGCGAAGCCAAAATGACCATGCGTCCGTTTTCGGATGCTTTTCTCGAGACCTACCTTGTGGACGCTGGTGCGGACATATTGGGGAGTGTCGGTGCGTATCACGTGGAAAACCTAGGGATTCAGCTCTTTTCGAAGATCGATGGAGACATTTTCACGGTGCAGGGGTTGCCGCTTCTCGCGCTTCTCGATTTCCTGCGCCTTCATGAACTGGTGAGGACCTGATGATCTCCGGACGTGCAATGCTTGCCGGGGTTGCCGGCTGGCCAATCGCCCATTCGCTTTCGCCAGCGCTTCACGGTTTCTGGATCGACCGGCTTCGCCTGGATGCGGCCTATGTTCCCCTGCCGATCGAGCCCGGGAATTTCGAGAAGGCGGTCGCGTGCCTTCCGCTGGTTGGCTTCAAGGGCATCAATGTCACGCTGCCCCACAAGGAAGCCGCGTTCAGGCTGGCCAGTCATGCTGACGATGCCGCGCGTGCGACGAGAGCCGCGAATACACTTGTCTTTGACGGGCTGAGAGTTCACGCCATGAATACGGATGTGCCCGGTTTTCTTGCATCGCTCGATGATGCGTCAGTCGGAAGCCTGTCAGGAGCCTCCGTGCTTGTTCTGGGCGCAGGTGGTGCAGCGCGTGCAATCATCTTTGCGCTGCTCTCGCGGGGAGCCGATCGTGTCGTGATCGCCAATCGCACCCGCGCGACTGCCGACGGGCTTGCCGGTTTCTTTGGTCAGAAGGTCGTGGCGGTGGACTGGAAGGATGTGCCTGCCGCATTGCCGGCGTGCGATCTTCTGGTGAACAGTACCAAGCTTGGAATGGTTGGACAGGACAGGCTCGTCATCGGACTTGATCTGCTGAAGTCTGGTGCGACGGTGGTCGATATCGTCTACAGGCCCCTTGAGACCGAGCTGTTGCGTGATGCCCGGCTTCGCGGACATCGCGTCGTGGATGGACTGGGCATGTTGCTCCATCAGGCTGTGCCTGCATTCCATGCATGGTTCGGCACGAGGCCCCAAGTGACGGCGGAACTGCGGGCACATCTTCTTGGCATTCTTGAAAGCGGTTCGTGATGCTCATCATCGGCCTTACCGGTTCCATCGGCATGGGAAAGAGCGAGACGGCAAAAATGTTTGCCCGTCACGGCGTTCCGGTCTGCGATGCAGATGCGCTGGTTCATGCTCTTTATGAACGTGGTGGTGCGGCGGTCCCTTTCATTGCCGCGCTGTTTCCTGACGCCTGCGTGGATGGGCGGATCGACAGGGAACGACTTTCAGCCCAGGTCCTGGGAAAGACGGAGATGCTGCGGAAGCTTGAGCAGATTGTTCATCCGCTGGTGGGGCAGGCGCAAGCGCAGTTCCTGCAGTCCCATGCTGCGCAAGGCACTGAAATGGTTCTTCTGGACATACCACTCCTGCTTGAATCCCAGGGGCCGCGCCGGGTCGATGTCATTGTTGTGGTATCTGCGCCAGCTGATATTCAACGTGCGCGCGTCCTCGCAAGGCCGGGCATGACGGCAGACAAATTCGAGACCATTCTCAGGAAGCAGTTGCCCGACGAAATCAAGCGTGCAAAAGCCGATTTCGTTATTGATACGTCACGCGGATTTCAATACGCGGAAGAGCAGGTGGTCGCCGTCATTGGTGTACTGCGCGGCCGCCGAGGCGAAATCTGGAAAGACTGATCATGCGTGAAATTGTTCTCGATACCGAAACAACGGGGCTTGAGCCTTCACAGGGACACCGGATCATTGAGATCGGATGCCTTGAACTCAACAACCGCACGCCGACTGGCGCCAAGTATCACGTCTACATCAATCCCCAGCGGGACGTTCCGGAAGAAGCGCAGAAGATCAGCAATCTCTCGACGGAGTTCCTGCAGGACAAGCCTCTCTTTGCCGATGTCGTCGATGGCTTCATCGAGTTCATCGCCGACAGCCCGCTTGTCATTCACAATGCCGAGTTCGACATCAAGTTCCTGAATTCCGAATTTACCAAGGCCAAGAGGCCTACCTTGCCGCTCGCGCGTGCCATCGACACGGTCCACATCGCGCGCAAGAAATTTCCGGGATCGCCGGCGTCTCTTGATGCGCTCTGCCGACGCTTCAACATCAGTCTTGATGAACGAAAGTCGAAGGGCCACGGGGCCATGCTCGACGTGGAACTTCTCGCCCAGGTTTATCTCGAGCTGCTGGGTGGCAAGCAGCCGGGGCTTGAGCTTGTGGCGAAGTCAACGGGAGCCTCCGGTGTCGTCCTGAAGCGGCAGCCGGCAACGCCACGACCCGTTGCGCTACCCTCGCGCCTGAGTGACGACGAGCGCAGCCGTCATGACGCGCTCATCGCCAGCCTTGGTGACAAGGCGATCTGGAAGAACTAGCTGGAAGAACCAGGCCGGTTCAGGCGCTGGCCGTCTGGGCCTTCTGCTGCGCCAGCTGGGCGCGATACAGGGTCATGAAGTCGATCGGATCCAGTAGCAGCGGCGGGAAACCACCGTCACGCGTCAGGTCGGCAACCACGCGACGTGCGAAGGGGAACAGCTGACGCGGGCATTCGATCAGCAGGATCGGCTGAATGTTCTCCTGGCTGATGTTCTTCAGCATGAACACGCCGGCATAGGTCACTTCGCAGACGAATACGGTCTGGTTCGCCGACTTGGCGTCGGCACGCACACGGATCTGGACTTCGTACTGGTCCACCCCGAGACCGCGGGCCTGGACATCAACGCCGACCTCGAGAGCCGGCTTCTGGCCCTGAAGGCTCATCGGCGCCCCCGGGTTCTCGAATGACAAATCCTTAACGTATTGCGCCAGCACCTGGATCTGGGCGGCAGAAGCCGCTGCGCCCTGAAGATCCATTCCCTGTCCATTGCCGTTTGATTGTGTGTCGCTCATTCGTCCGGTGTCCTTGAAAACTCGCATTTTAGCGCAATTTATGTGGCGGGGTGGCTATCATGGTTCTTGGTTCTGAGACAAGCAATTGTGTGGTTCAGCGAATTTTTGCCATGTCTTGCAGCAGGTTTTGCAGGAACTGCCGTTTAGTCTATGGACCCTGAAGAGGCTCGCATTGTAGGGTTTTCCCCATGGGGTGCACCTCGATTTGTGGTGCGGGGTTGTCAGCCATGACCCCTGATGAAGTTGGATAGGTGAGATGGGCGGAGCGGAAATCGAAATCCTGTTTTTTGCCGGTATTGCGGCATTCATCGGCTATCGCATCTACACGGTGCTCGGCCGGCGGACTGGCAATGAAAGGCCGCCCGTTGACCCGGTTGGCCAGCGCGAGCGCCTTGATCGGCAGCGTACGGCTGCGGCCAAGCCAGACGACAATGTCGTTCCGCTTCCGCGGGCCCGCGACGCTGTTGCGAGACCAGCTCCGCGCAACTCCGTGCTCAGCCGCATTGACGCGAATTCGCCCGTCGGGCTGGGGCTCGGCGCTATCCGGAACGCGGACCCTGGCTTCGACGCCGACGGCTTTTTCCAGGGCGCGAAAGCTGCTCATGAAATGATCGTGAAAGCCTTTGCGGACGGTGATCGGGCAACGCTCAAGCCTTTGCTGGCAGAGGACGTGTATTCGAGTTTCGAGGGTGTAATCACACAGCGTGAGCAGAATGGCCTCACGGTTGAGTTTGCATTCGTTGGCATCAAGTCTGCGGACATCGCGGAAGCTTCGCTGCGGGGCAGGGTGGCAGAGGTCACCGTGAAGTTCGTATCAGAGCTGATCACCGCCACGAAGGATGCGGCCGGCGCGGTCATTGAGGGTGCCACTGGCGTGGTGAAGGAAGTCACTGACGTCTGGACCTTTGCCCGTGACACACGATCGTCTGATCCCAACTGGAAGGTCGTTGCCACTGCGGGGGCGGCGTAGCATAAGCTGCACTTATGCATTTGCTTCGAACGGTTTCCGTCGCGTTTGTCCTGCTTGCAGCGGGCTGCGCTCCCTTTGGTGATGTGACAGGCGGAGGCGGTCCTGCGGCCGAAGCCCGGTTCAGCCTCAAACCTGCAACCTATGAACAGCTCGACGGATGGTCCTCGGCGTCGTTGCCGACCGCGTTTGCTGCCTTCAGGATTTCCTGCAACGTCATCTCGCGCCGGTCTCCGGCGGACGCGATGGGAGGTCACGCTTCCTACGGGATCGTTGCTGACTGGAAGGATGCCTGCGACGCGGCGCTGAATTCAAAAGAGGTCACGGAGAACACTGCCCGGGCTTTCTTTGTCCGCTGGTTCAATCCGGTCCAGGTGCTCAATGGCGAGGACGAGGTTGGTCTCTTCACAGGTTATTACGAACCTGAACTTGAGGGCAGCCGACAGCGTACGCCGGAATACAATGTCCCGCTTTACCGTCGTCCATCCGACCTTGTGGAAGCGGACCTCGGACAGTTTCGCCCTTCCCTCAAAGGGGAACGGGTTGCCGGGCGGGTCGTCAACGGGCGACTGGTTCCCCATGCGCCACGAAAGGAAATCGTGACAGCCGGACTGGGTTCGGCTTCGTCACCCCTGGTGTATGTCAATGATGGGGCTGCGGCGTTCTTTCTGCAGATCCAGGGATCCGGACGCATCAAAATGACTTCCGGCGATATCATCAGGGCCGCCTATGATGGGCAGAATGGACATCCCTACACGGCGATCGGCCGGATACTTGTTGATCGCGGCGAAGTTCCGAAAGCGGAGCTTTCCATGCAGCGCATTCGTGCCTGGATGGACGAGAACCCTGATCAGGCGGATGCTCTGATGAACGAGAACGCTTCCTATGTGTTCTTCAAGGAGCTTCCGGTCGGTGATCCTTCCAAGGGCGCAGATGGCGCGCAAGGCGTTCCCCTGACGGCGTCTGGAAGCATTGCCATAGACCTCAAGTTTCATGCGCTTGGCTCTCCCATGTGGGTTGAGGCTCGTGCGCCGGGGGCCACCCCTGAAGCGCCGGATGTCACGCTGCGCCGCCTTTTCGTGGCGCAGGATACCGGCGGCGCCATCCGCGGACCCGTGCGCGGGGATGTGTATTGGGGTGCAGGGCAGGAAGCGGAGAGCATCGCCGGGCGCATGGCGCACAAGGGCAAGATGTTTGTTCTCCTGCCAAAGCCCCTCGCTGCAAAAGTCAATTGAAGCGGCAATGAGCAAGCGCCGCGAGCCAACGGATGGGGAGTTGGCCCTCTGGTCAGAGGTCATGCGCGACGTACGCCGGGCCAGCAAGCGCAAGCGAAGCACCAAACTCAAACCAGTCGAACCTGTCCGCCGGACACGGGATCTGCCGCCTCAACCCGCGTTGTCCCGCCCCATGGTGGGCGACAAGAAACCCGTTCAACCCGTTGAGAAGAAGCATCCGGTTCCTGCAGGGCTTGATGGTTCAACCCTGCGCCGCCTGCGCGAGGGCAAAGTGATGCCTGATGCAAAGCTTGACCTGCACGGCATGACGCAGGCGCAGGCTCACAATCGGCTGGCGACGTTTCTGCATCGGGCATTCGACAATGAACTGCGCTGCGTTCTCGTTGTGACGGGGAAGGGAGGGGGGCGCCCGGATCGTGAGGACCGTCTTCCGTCAGAGAAGCACTTTTCCCAGAGCCATGGCGTCCTCAGGGGCATGGTGCCCCGCTGGCTGAATGAAGGCGACATCAGGCGCTATGTTTCAGGGACGGCTGAAGCGCATGTCCGGCACGGCGGCGCAGGTGCGATCTATGTCTATCTCAGAAGGCGAAAGCCCGCCGGTTGAACGGACGGCTTTCGCAGTCTTGCCTATTCGCTGGAGAACGGATCGTCCAGGGAATCCAGGTCAGTTGAAGAGCCGCCCCCGTTCGATGCCGGTTTGCGGGTTTCCGCCTGGGGTTGCCTTGTGATCCGCAGAACATACGGACCGGTGCCCTCGGTCCTGATCCGCTGCACCGGGATGCCCAAGCGGACAAGTTCGTCCTTTACCGCGTACAAGCGCCGCCGCCAGACGGCCCCATCGGCTTCGCGACGTCCAACTGCAAAAACCCGAACTGCGATGTCCCTGTTCGACTGCAGGGATTGCGCTGCAGCCGTTGTCAGAACGTTGTAGGACTCACGTGTCAGATTGGATTTTGACTCCATGAAGGCGACGTGGAGCATCAGCGGTTTTGAAGCCGCGACCGGAGTCGTGCGCTCTGCGGTTGGGGCCGCAGGCGCAGCCTTTTCAATGACCGGCGGCCTGCGGTCGCTTGATCCGATCTGATCAGCGGGCTGCGACTGCGCTGTACCAGGGTAGCCCGGATAGGGAGAGGCCGGCTGTGATGCCTCGCCTGTTCCAGGCGTCTGGGGGTAGGGGGAGTTTGGTGGCAGCTGGCTTACCGGAGAAGACGGCTGGCCAGGGTAGACCTGATCGGGAGTGGACGGCGGAGCGGCCTCCGGTGCGGGACTGGAAGGCGGTGTCGTCGGACCTGTGACCGTGGGTGGCTGGTAGGATGGCGAAACGCCGGTTGCCGAGCACTTGCCCGTCAGGGGGCAGTAGAACATCGCGTACAGGAGGTATCCAACCACTGCCGTGATGAGCAGGGCTCCCAGAGCCACCCCGATTGTCGGCAGATACTTTTTCAGCCACTCGAAAAAGCCAGGGTCCCCGGGATGAGACTCAACGGCCTCATCGCAGCACCAGCACTGGTCCGTCTGGCCGGTCCCCGGCGGGCACCAGGTTGCATACTCGCCCAGAAATGATGTCTGGAAGTCTCCCGGCGTTCCTGCCTTTGGCTTGGTTTCGGGCTTTGACTCGATTTTTTCCCGCAGCGATTTCTTCGGCTTGGGCGGTGGTGAGAAAATCCCGCCAGATGCCTTGGCCTTTTCAGGTGCCTGGGTCTTGAGGCTTCCGCCTTCCATGAGGAAGACGCGCGTGCCGCCGGTGTCTACAGAGAGTGGCGACTTGTCGAAGACGTAACCGTTGTCCTTGCCAATCGTCTCGAGCCGCTCGCGCGGCTTCATCCACTGGTCAGAGCTCGACTTCTTGAAGCCGGACTTGGCGAGAACCATGAGCCGCTTCTTCTGTGCGCCTGCAGGAACCTTGAGCGCACCAGCCGGGAGCGCCGTACCCTTCTTGCTGACCAGAAGGTACTGGGTCTTGTTCTCGGGCAGGTCTGGCGCCCCGAAGGAGTAGACGTCCAGCAACTCCAGAAGGTTCCGCAATAGGGAAACTATCTCGCCCACTGAACCATGCCGATCCCAGCCATCCGGGTCCTGCTGCATGTCCAGCAAGCCTGATGCAATGAGCGCGGCTGGAACATTAAGTTCCGAAATCGTGCCAGGGCGGGTCGGAGGATCAACAAAGATCGAACTTCCGCCGTAGCTCGACTCTTTTTGCGATCTAGCGTGGCGCGTCGAGCCGTACTGCAGGTCCTTGATCAACTCGTTGCGGACGATTTCTTCCAGGACGCGGAGCGGATTGCGCGAGTGCTCCACCGTGGCCTGTGCCATGTCGGGGCGCAACAGTCGTCCGCGATACTGTTCTTCAGCCTGCGATCCCACGAAAATGCGCGTGAGAAAGCGCGTGTAGATCTTCTTGGCCCGTTCCGGGGACAGCTGTTCACGCTTGTCGGAGAGCGCCTGATAGCGTTCCACGATTTCGGCCATGTATTCCTTGTGCGCCGCGAGCACGTAACTCGTCGGCATGCACATCTGCCCGTGGATCTCGAACTGTCCCGAAGCCAGTGCCTTCAGCGTGGCGCCATCCCACTGCGTGATCGAGTTGTAGAACGGTACAACAGCAAAGTTCGCCTGACCTGCCACGACAGCATCCAGCACATCGCTGACTGTTGTCCTGAAGATCAGATGACCAATGCTGTTGGCATCCAACATCGCACGCGCTGCCAGATAAGAATGGCCGCCGTCGCTTTCTGCAAAGCTTACAAAGAGGTTGCGTTTGCTCACGCGCGTCCCCAACTTTTGCGAGTCACGGCAACCCCGGGGATGGGGGGACCGGTCTCGCTCACCAGACCCCCAAGCTAGCGTGAAAATATTTAGAGTGCGAGAGTTCTCAACAGGTTAGAGCGCATTTTTGTGCACTCAAACGAGTTCACCTGTTGGGTGTGCGAAGTCAAATTTTCGCGTCAAAGTATGAAGCGGGAGAGGTCCACATTCTTCGTCAATGAGCCAATTTCCCTCAGGACGAAACTACGATCTATCGTTATGCGTGCATCGCGACTGTCCGGGGCATGGAAGCTTACCTCTTCCAGCACGCGCTCGATGATGGTCTGCAACCTCCGCGCGCCAATATTTTCCACGGTCGCATTAACCTCAGCGGCTGCATCGGCCAGTGCGTCGATGCCGTCTTCGGTAAAATCCAGTGTGACGCCCTCGGTTTCCATGAGGGCCCGATACTGCTTGATCAAGCTGGCTTCGGGCTCCGTCAGGATACGCCGGAAGTCGTCTCGCGTGAGTGCCTGCAGTTCGACCCGGATCGGAAGGCGTCCCTGTAATTCGGGCAGCAGGTCCGATGGCTTGGCGAGGTGAAAGGCGCCTGACGCAATGAAGAGAATGTGATCTGTCTTCACGGGTCCGTGCTTCGTCGAGACCGTCGTGCCTTCAATCAGCGGGAGCAAGTCGCGCTGCACGCCTTCGCGGCTTACATCGCCGCCGCGCTGCGAGCCTTCGCGGGCGCAGATCTTGTCGATCTCGTCGAGGAAGACAATGCCGTCGTTTTCAACGGCACGGATGGCTTCCACCACCAGGGCTTCGCCGTCGATGAGCTTGTCGGCTTCTTCGGACACCAGAGGCTTGTGGGCGTCGGCGACCTTCATCTTGCGGGTCTTCTGCCGGCCGCCCAGAGCCTTGCCCAACATATCGTTGAGATTGATCATTCCCACCTGTGAGCCCGGCATTCCCGGAATTTCAAAGGAAGGCATGCCGGCGCTATCGTTGACCTGAATTTCGATCTCCTTGTCATCGAGCTCGCCATCCCTGAGCTTTTTGCGGAAGGATTCACGCGTGGACTCGGAGGCGGTTGTTCCCACGAGTGCATCAAGCACGCGGTCTTCGGCTGCCTTTTCGGCGCGCGCCTTGACTTCGCGGTGGCGCCGCTCGCGCATCGAAGCGATGCCGATTTCGACGAGGTCACGAATGATCTGCTCCACGTCCCGACCGACATAGCCGACTTCGGTGAACTTCGTCGCTTCAATCTTCAGGAACGGGGCCTGGGCGAGCTTTGCGAGGCGTCTCGAGATTTCCGTCTTGCCGACGCCGGTCGGTCCAATCATCAGGATGTTCTTGGGCAGGACTTCTTCCCGCAGGGCAGGGGGAAGCTGCTGGCGCCGCCAGCGATTGCGCAGCGCGATGGCTACGGCGCGCTTGGCTGCGGCCTGTCCGACAATGTAACGATCCAGTTCCGTGACGATTTCCCGAGGGGTGAGTGCGCTCATGGCTTTGCTTAAAGTGTCTCGATGGTGAGTTCGTGGTTGGTGTAGATGCAGATGTCGGCGGCGATCTTCATTGAACGACGCACGATTTCCTCGGCTGTGAAATCCAGGGGCATCAGGGCGCGTGCCGCGGCCAGTGCGTAGTTTCCGCCGGAACCGATGCCGATCATGCCATCTTCCGGTTCCACCACGTCTCCCGTTCCCGAGAGGATGAGGCTGACCTGCGCATCGGCGACGGCCAGCATGGCCTCAAGTCGGCGGAGATAGCGGTCGGTGCGCCAGTCCTTGGCAAGCTCCACGGCCGCCCGCGTGAGGTTGCCCGGATAGGTTTCCAGCTTTGCCTCCAGGCGCTCGAACAATGTAAACGCGTCTGCCGTGGCGCCCGCAAAGCCGGCAATCACCTTGCCGCCCGACAGGCGGCGGACCTTGCGCGCGTTGGACTTCATGACCGTCGCCCCCAGGCTTACCTGTCCGTCTCCGGCCACGACGACCTGGCCGTTCTTCCTT
Organism: Micropepsaceae bacterium; assembly: GCA_044375275.1. Lineage (GTDB taxonomy): Bacteria > Pseudomonadota > Alphaproteobacteria > Micropepsales > Micropepsaceae > SZUA-430. The sequence goes on from JBILMZ010000001.1 coordinate 47,822, forward strand.
ACGGCGAGGATGGTTGTTCGGCGCCAGATTCCCGCGTCATTCGCAGCGTCATTGCTGGGCATTGCTTGTCTCTTCGGTCATTGTTAGGGCTGTTCCTGTATCAGGAAGGGTGTCCTGGCCTGCAGGACGCTTAGAGGCATTTGTTAAATGCGCAAAGCAACGGTTGAACGCAAGACGCGGGAAACGGAAATTTCGGTCACGGTGGACCTTGACGGTACCGGCAAGTCCGATATCGGCACCGGCATCGGCTTTCTGGACCACATGCTCGAGAGCTTTTCCAAGCACTCCAGCATCGACCTGCACGTGCGCGCAAAGGGTGACCTTCACATCGACTTCCATCATACGACGGAAGATACCGGCATCGTGATCGGCCTGGCGATTGCCAAGGCTCTTGGTGACCGCAAGGGAATCCGGCGTTTCGGTTCGGCGCTCATCCCGATGGATGAGACATTGACGCGGTGCGCGATTGACGTTTCAGCGCGTCCTTATTTCATCTGGAAAGTGTCCTTCAGCCGGGCGAAGCTTGGCGACATGGATACCGAACTCTTCAAGGAGTGGTTCCAGGCGCTTTCACAGACAGCAGGGCTGACCCTGCATATCGAGAACCTCTACGGTGAAAACAACCACCACATCGCCGAAAGCTGCTTCAAGGCATGCGCGCGTGCGCTGCGCGAAGCGGTGGAACTCGATGCGCGCCATGCCGGTGCCATTCCGAGCACGAAGGGCACTCTCGGCAACTGATATTCCAGTCCTGGTCATCGAAGCATGAGCGAACGCGTCGCTGTCATTGACTATGGGTCCGGCAATCTTCGTTCCGTTGAGAAAGCGCTTCAGCGTGCCGTTTCGGATTCAGGGCTAGCCTGCTCGATCATTGTGACCAGCGAGCCTGAGGTCGTAAGGTCTGCTGACCGTATTGTTCTGCCGGGTGTTGGCGCCTTTGCAGACTGCATGTCGGGATTGCTCGGTATTGCCGGGATGGCCGATACTCTCTCAGAAAGCGTGCAGCAGCGGGGCAAGCCCTTTCTCGGCATCTGTGTCGGCATGCAACTCATGGCTGATGCGGGTCATGAACATGGCAGTTGTGCCGGCCTCGGATGGATTGCTGGTGAGGTCGTTCGACTGACGCCTTCACCCGCCGCGCTTAAAGTCCCCCATATGGGCTGGAACGAGGTGCGTGTGACCTCTGATCATTCGGTACTAGCGAATATGGGCCGTGATCCGGGTGCACACGCCTATTTCGTTCACAGCTACCAGTTCAAGTGCCGCTCGCCGGCGCATGTGCTTGCCACGTCTGATTATGGGGGCATGGTGACGGCTGCTGTCGGACGGGACAACGTCATTGGTACACAGTTCCACCCCGAGAAGAGCCAGGCCGCAGGTCTGAAGCTGCTGGAGAACTTCATGCGGTGGCGACCGTGATCCTCTTCCCTGCAATTGACCTGAAGGGTGGGGCCTGTGTGCGCCTCGTGCGCGGCGACATGGATAGCGCGACAGTTTTCAACGACGATCCGGGAGAGCAGGCCGCGCTCTTTGCGAGGCAGGGCTTTCGGTGGATCCATGTGGTGGACCTGGACGGGGCTGTTTCGGGCAAGAGCGTCAATACCGATGCCATCCGGCGCATTCTCGGGGCGGCGTCGCTGCCGGTGCAGCTGGGTGGCGGCATACGCAGTCTGGCTGCGATCGAACACTGGCTTGGTACGGGTGTGAAGCGCGTCATCCTGGGTACGGTTGCAGTGACGAATGCGGAACTGGTGCGGGAAGCTGCTCGACGCTTTCCGGGTCAGGTTGCCGTCGGCATTGATGCACGCGAAGGACGCGTGGCGATCCAGGGGTGGGGCGAAGGAACAGATGTCAGTGCCGTGGCACTGGCCCGACAATTCGAAGACGCTGGCGTTTCCGCCATCATCTACACAGACATTGCGCGGGACGGAACGGGGCTTGGCCTCAACGTCGAGGAGACGTGTGCTGTCGCCAGCGCTGTGTCTGTTCCCGTGATTGCGAGTGGCGGCATTGGCAGCCTTTCGGATCTCGAAGCCCTCAAGCAGGCGCGGCACGCGAACATTGCCGGCGCCATTTGTGGACGTGCGCTCTATGACGGACGCCTCGACCCTGTGCAGGCCCTTGCGCTGATGGAAGGGCGAAGCTGATGCTGAAGGCGCGTGTCATTCCCTGCCTTGACGTCAAGGATGGAAGGGTGGTGAAGGGCGTTCGCTTCGAGAGCCTGCGCGACGCCGGCGATCCGGTTGAGGCTGCTCGCGCCTATGATGCAGCGGGCGCAGATGAACTCTGCTTTCTCGACATTACTGCCAGTCATGAGCAGCGTGGTGTTCTTCTGGATGTTGTCCGGCACACGGCGGATGTGTGCTTCATGCCACTTACCGTCGGGGGAGGGGTGCGTACGCTTGACGACATGCGGGCGCTGCTTCTTGCCGGCGCTGACAAGGTTTCCATCAATACCGCAGCGGTCCAGCGGCGGGAGATCGTCAAGGAAGCAGCGGAGAAGTTCGGTTCGCAGCTCGTCGTGGTTGCCATTGACGCACGACGGACATCAGCCGGGCGCCATGAGATCTTCACCCATGGTGGACGCAACGGGACTGGCATCGATGCCGTCGCCTTTGCGCAGGAAGTGGTGTCGCTGGGTGCCGGAGAAATCCTGCTCACATCCATGGACCGGGATGGGACCCGGGAAGGGTATGACCTCGAGCTTACGCGGGCGATCGCAGATGCCGTGAGTGTGCCTGTGATTGCCAGTGGCGGGGTCGGGCATGTCGACCACCTCGTTGATGGCATCAAGCTGGGTCACGCCAGCGCCGTGCTCGCCGCATCCATTTTTCATTTTGGCGAAGTTTCCATCGCCGCTGCCAAGGCGCGGATGCGTGCAAGTGGTATTGCTGTCAGGCTGGAGAATTAATGGTTATCCACAGCCACTAAAAGATGCGCTGCTGCCGGTTTCCTATCGCAAGATGCTGCGTTCGTGACATTTTCATGAATGAAAGATGACAATTGCGCAAAGGTGGCGTGCCGCTGACTATGGCCATTGTAGACGCAGCGTCCATTTCAAACGTTCATTGGGTTTGCCTTTGCATGCATCAGGAAACAGAGCTCAAATTCGTGGGTACCGAAGATGCGATGGCAGCGCTTCGTCAGTCCGGTGAATTGCTGGAACTGGCGGGAACGCGTCGGGCGCGAACGATGGTCAGGCGTGCCGTGTATTTCGACTCCGCTGATCATCTGCTCAGGAAAGCCGGCTATGTGCTGCGGGTGCGCAATGAAGGAAACTCGTACTCCCAGACCCTTAAGCACCTTGGATCCGGAGAGCTCGTCACACGCCCTGAATTCAAGTCTGACGTGTCGAATGTCCGACCCGAGCTTGATGCCATTCCCGACAGCCGCGTTCGCTGGCGGATCACACATCTTTTGAAGGACAAGAAGCTCGAGCCGATCTTCGAGGTGGATACCCGCCGCACCAAGATCCTTCTGATGCCCAAGCGCAATGTGGAAATCGAGGCGGCCTTTGACTCTGGCGAGATCCGACTGGCTGACGGCTCCCGTCGCAGCACGCCGATCAGCGAGTTTGAAGTAGAGCTTCTGCGTGGCGGCGTTGATGAGCTGTTCTCGGTTGCGCGACGCCTCACCAAAGATTTGCCTCTGACGCTATCCGTCCTTTCAAAGCCGGACAGAGGGTTTCGGCTCGCTCGAAACGAAGAGCGCCAAGCTTACCATTCGACAGGCGTTCAGCTGAAGACGTCGACCAGCGCCGACGATGCGGTTTCTGCCATCATCAGTGAGTGTCTGCATCACCTCCTGAACAATTTTGAAGTCGTTCAGGCTGGAGGTGAGGCAGAAGGCATTCATCAAATGCGCGTGGCGCTGCGCAAGCTGCGGGTTGCGCTGTCGTTACTGTCGCCCGAGCAGAGAGCGCCGCTAGCCGGGTTGGCGGCGCAAGCGCGCGACGTGGCAAGGGTGCTTGGTGACGGACGCGACTACGACGTGCTGCTGACAGACATGACTTTTCCGGTCGCCAAAAAGCTGGGAAAGGATGGCGAGTTTTCGCGCCTGGTGCTTGCAATCGAGGCGCGGCGGGCCAGGAACCAGGAGGCGATCAGAGCCTGTCTATCGTCACCGAGCTTCCGGTCCTTTGTTGTCGAGGTTGCAGCGGTCACTTACCAGCGGCCCTGGCTTTCAAATGCTTCCATGCACAGCACGATGGAATCCGATGTATCGTCTTTTGCACGGCGGCAAGTTCACCGGCGCATCTCCCAGTCAAGCAAGGCTGTCCTCAAGTCGGGCAAACTCAAAACAGCCGAAATGCATGCACTTCGGATCAAGCTTAAGAAGCTGCGCTACACAACCGAGTTCTTCGAAACCGTACTTCCCAAACGATCCGCGCGCGGATTGCTCAAGCCCATTTCCCGGCTTCAGACGATGCTCGGCAAAATGAATGATGCGGTGGTGACACGTACGCTTATTCGCGACCTGCTGTCGGAGCAGAGGGTGGGGGAGGATGCTTCCGCGCTTGCCCTTGCAGGCGGACTGCTCATCGGATGGCATGGCCGGCGCGGGGTAGAGAAACGCACCCGAGCGCGCAAGCTGCTGCGCAAGCTTGTCAGGTCGGATGCGTTCCGAAAATTTGACTCACACATTTAGCAGCAGATGCTGTCTCTCCCAGGGGCTGATGACCTGCTGGTATGCATCATGTTCCGAAGCCTTGACGTCAGAATACAGGTCAACAAAACTTGCCCCGAGTACTTCCCTGAGGTCGGCTGAGCCCCGGAAGCGCTGTATGGCGTCCAGAAGATGACGTGGCAACTGGTACTTCATTGATTCATAGGCATTGCCTTCCATCGGCTTTGTCGGCGTCAGGTTCTGCGTCATGCCCAGGTACCCGCAAGCCAGTGTCGAGGCGATTGCAAGATATGGATTGGAGTCTGCGCCGGGCACGCGGTTTTCTATTCTCCGGCTCTTCTGTTCCGATTCAGGAACACGCAGCCCGACGGTGCGATTCTCATGTCCCCAGTGCGTGTTCACCGGGGCTGACAGGTAGCGAACCAGGCGTCGATAGGAGTTCACGTAGGGAGCTATGAGCGGCATGGATGCCGGCAAGTATTTCTGAAGGCCAGCGATGTAGGCCAGAAACAGGCGTGTGTCCTTGCCGTTCTTGTTGGAGAACAGGTTCCTTCCGGTGCGCGCGTCCACGATGCTCTGGTGGATGTGCATCGCACTTCCCGGCTCCTGCTCGTAGGGCTTGGCCATGAAGGTTGCATAGATATCGTGGCGCAAGGCGGCCTGCCGTACGGTGCGCTTGAACAGGAAGGTCTGATCGGCGAGCTGGAGCGGATCGCCGTGGTAGAAGTTGATTTCGCACTGCGCGACGCCTTCCTCATGGATGAGGCTGTCGATGCCGATCTCCTGTGCTTCGCAGTAGTCGTAAACGTCCTCGAACATTGGGTCGAATTCATTTACAGCGTCGATCGCGTAAGCCTGACGGCCCGTCTGCGGCCGGCCTGACTTGCCGGCGGGAGGCAAGAGCGGATAGTCCGGATCAATGTTCTTCTGTGCCAGATAGAATTCGAGCTCTGGCGCCACGACCGGTCGCCAGTTCCTTTCCTTGAACCGCGCCAGAAGATCCTTCAGCACCTGCCGCGGAGCATGCGGGTTTGGCTTTCCCTTGCGATCCACACAATCACAGACCACCTGCGCCGTAGGTTCCCGGTACCAGGGCACCACGCAAATCGTATCTGCGTCCGGCACAAGGATCATGTCGGGAGCCTGATAGGACAGTTTTTCGGTTTCGGCGTCGGCGCCGGTCACCATTTGTCCAAACACGCTTTCAGGCAGTCGCAGCGTGTCGTTGTCCAGGCCTGACAGGAATTTGCTGGTCGGCAAAATCTTGCCGCGTGCAATTCCAGCCATGTCGGGTACCAGCAGCTCGACTTCCGTGATGCGACGCTCCTTGAGCCACTCTTTCAGTTCTGCCCTGTTTCGTGTCATGGACGCCCCCCGTCCGATAGTGCTTGCGTGTTCAATGCCTGTCCAAATGCCTGCAGAAGGCCGGTCGAAAACCTGTCCTCCCAGTACTTCCACTCCGGGTGCCATTGCACGCCGAGTGCGAAGGTCTTCGCCTGTGTCGGGCGAATGGCTTCGATGGTGCCGTCTGACGCCCAGGCCTCAACAGTGAGGCCCTCTCCGAGGCGGTCCACTCCCTGGCCATGCAGCGAGTTCACTCGGATGGAATGACTGCCGGCGATGCGTCTCAGGAGGCCGCCATCCACGAGTTCGATTTCATGGGCAGGCGCGTACTGGACATCCAGTGATGCCGTCTTGTCTTCCCTGTGGTCGAAGCGGCCGGGGGCTTCCTCCAGATGCTGGTGAAGTGAACCGCCGAACGCCACATTCATTTCCTGAAACCCGCGGCACACTGCAAAGAACGGCTTGCCGAGGTCGATGACCTTGCGAATGAGCGGGATGCTGGTTGCGTCCCGGCGCGTATCCTGTAGCACATTCGCCCTGGGCTCGACGCCGCCATAGATCGTTGGTGACACGTTGGATGGTGATCCTGTCAGGAAAACGCCATCAACCGTTTCGAGGATCTCGTCCAGCGACAGGGGATCCTGCAGTACCGGGATCAGCACGGGCAGGGCGCCGGCGCCATCGCGTACGGCGTTTATGTACTTCTCGCCAACCGCATGAAACGGATGCGGCCCGATCATCCTGTGGTCACAGGGTATGCCGACAACTGGTCTTTTCTTCCGGGTCATGTGCCATCGCTAGCACCGCCCCTGAGACTGCAGCAAGGCGCGGCGGGATTAATCGTCTTTTCGGCCAAAACGGTCGACGTCACGCAAAACGAACAGTTCTGGTGACAGCTGGATTTCCGTCTGCGGGCCCTTCAGCGCAATCATAGTCTGCAAGCCTTGAGCATCGGTAATGATCCACTGGGCGATTTCGATCGAGGGATACCTGAATATCAGGGTTACCTGACCCTTAAGGGGACCGGACTTTTCCGTGGCTGTCACCCGCAAGGCGCCTGCCTGGCGTTCAACGGCCGTGACGCGCGGGTCTTTCGTGAGGTCAATGTTTTCCTTGAGAATTATGTTTAACGGGTTCTCAATCAGCGGGTACCGGTCGACCGTGCGCAGCTTGCTGTTGGCCACGGCGATGGTCACGCCGTCCGACACGATCAGGTAGGGGCTGGGCGGGGCATATTCAAAACGGAGCCGTCCCGGCTTGCGCGCATAGACGACGCCCTGGTCCAGCTCTCCGTTCGGTCCAACCTGCACAAAACTGGATTTCAGGGAGGTGATGGCGTTCAGGTACGCGGAGACCTTGGCCAGATCGGCCAGATCCTGCGGCTTCACGGGGGCAGCCTGGGCGCTTGTCGTTAACGCGAGAACGGCAACGAGGAGAAATGCTCTGAACATGGGATTCGGGTTTCCGGCAGGGGTTCGGGGCGCGATCTAGACGGGAACTGTGTCAAAAGGAAGGATAACCGCAGGGGGCAAATCTCGTCTACACTGCTGGCGGTGGGGGGTTGCCATTAATTCAACGAAATGATTGGCAGCGGGGCAGGGAAGCATGATCGATATCTTGCAGCAGCTGGTCACAGATCCGGCCGGTCCATTCGGGCTGAAGGAAGAGTTTCTGCAGAATGCGCTGGTGGAAGCGGCCGGGTTCGTTCTGGGCGCCCTGTTTTTTTCCATCCTCATTCCGGTTGTCATTGATGTCCGGCAAAACCTCAGATGGCGTCCGGCACGACAAAACCTGGGGCAGGAACTGGTGCTACTGCACGTAGAGTTCGGCGACGCCCTGTCGCACTTCGTGCATTCTCCGGAAGGTCCTGCACGCGTGCGCGCCGCGGACGCCGTTGATCATGCCTTCAGGGCGATACCGGCGATGACGGGTCTTTTCGGCTATGCGCTGACGGCCCGCATCTCGAGAGAGGTGAATGACTACATGCGCATCCTGCGCGGGATCCGGGATTGGGCGCACAAGGCTGCCCATCCTGAAGACAGCACCTTTGCTTCTGCTGAGCGCAGGGTTGTTCAAAGCCGGACCATGTTCGAAATGGCGAACGCCGAGTTTGCTGAAGTGATGAGCGTGCTCGGCGTAAAGGGATTCAAGGACGTGCGCTGGCCCGACGAACTCATCGAGGAATTGATGAAGGCCTTCGATGCGTCGCGATCCTGAACACGCGACGCATCGGACTTGTGGTGAGGGCTAGTCGCCGCGCCCCGAGTGATCGCTGATGAGGATCTCCCGCTTCCCGGCGTGATTGGGTGCCGAGATGACGCCTTCCTCTTCCATCTTCTCGATGATCCGGGCGGCCCGATTGTAGCCGATCTGAAGCCTGCGCTGGATGTACGACGTGGAGACCTTCCGGTCGCGCGCGATGATTGCCACGGCCTGATCATAAAGATCGTCGCCACTGCCTTCACCTTCGCCTTCAAGCAGGCCCGCTGCCTCGGGTTCTTCCGGCTCTTCCGTGATCGCGTCGAGGTAGGACGGTTCGCCCTGTGTCTTGAGGTACTTCACAACGGCTTCGACTTCATCATCGGACACGAAGGGGCCGTGGACGCGGCGGATGCGGCCGCCGCCTTCCATGAGCAACATGTCGCCCTGACCGAGCAGCTGTTCAGCACCCTGTTCGCCGAGAATGGTCCGGCTGTCGATCTTGGACGTTACCTGGAAGGAGATGCGTGTCGGGAAGTTTGCCTTGATCGTGCCCGTGATGACGTCGACCGACGGACGCTGTGTGGCCGTGATGATATGGATACCGGCCGCGCGCGCCATCTGCGCCAGGCGCTGAACCGCGGCTTCGATGTCCTTGCCGGCAACCATCATCAGGTCTGCCATTTCGTCGACGATCACCACGATGTACGGCATGTGGTCGAGGGGGAGCGTTTCTTCCTCGTAAAGCGGTTCTCCCGTCTGGCTGTCGAAGCCGGTCTGGACCGTGCGCTTCAGGAGTTCGCCCTTTGATTTCGCGCGGGAAATGCGTTCGTTGTAGCCCTTGATGTTGCGGACGCCGACTTTCGACATGCGGCGATAGCGATCTTCCATTTCGCGGACAGTCCACTTCAGCGCGACGATGGCTTTCTTGGGATCCGTGACGACGGGCGACAGGAGGTGCGGGATGCCGTCATAGGCGGAGAGTTCCAGCATCTTCGGGTCGATCATGATCAGCTTGCACTGGTCCGGCGACAGCCGATAGAGCAGGGACAGGATCATGGTGTTGATGGCAACGGATTTTCCTGATCCCGTCGTACCTGCAATCAAGAGGTGGGGCATACGCGTCAGGTCTGCCACCACCGGTTCGCCGCCGATGTTCTTTCCAAGCGCGAGTACAAGGTCGACAGCCTCGCTGTCGTATTCCGGCGTCGACAGGAGGTCACGCAGAAGCACCTTTTCACGCTTCTGGTTCGGAAGCTCGATGCCGATGACATTTCGACCCGGGACTGCTGCCACGCGGGCCGAGACAGCGCTCATCGATCGGGCAATGTCGTCTGCAAGGGATATGACCCTGCTGGAGCGAATGCCCGCGGCCGGCTCGAATTCATAGAGTGTCACCACCGGACCCGGACGAACCTGGGTGATCTGGCCCCGAACACCAAAGTCGGCCAGCACGCTCTCGAGCATTCTTGCATTCTGCTCGAGCGTTTCGTCCGACTCCTTGACGCCCTGGCTACCCTTGTTTTTTTCGAGCAGGTTGAGCGAAGGCAGCTGATACTCGGAGCGCGCATCGAGACGGAAGGCTGAAAGTGCGGAACGCTGTTCCGGCGCGGCGGTACGTGCCGGGTTCATGCGCATGACGCGCAGTTCCCGTGGCGTGGCGGTTGATGGCGCCACAGGTTCAACGATCGGAACCTGCTCTGCCACGGGTGCAATCGCAACCCTCGGTTCGAGCCTGGCTGCTGGCGCCACCGTGCGCCGCGGTGCCTGGAGCGAAGCAGTCATGCTGGCGATCGAGCGTGAAAGCGTATCTGCGATGTTTCCGACCGGAATGGACGGCATGGTCAGCTGGAACGGGTTGAGGCCGATGGCCCAGGCCATAAGCATCGTCCCCAGGATCCCGGGAAGGATGCTGGCAAAACCATCCGGCGTCGGAATTCCCAGCGAGCCGATGAAGCCCGACATGGTTTCAAACACTGTCAAGCCGACAGCGCCGCCGGCGCCTGCCTGCTGTTCCGAAAACGTCTCCATCGAGATGAGGCTTGCGCAGGTGGCCAGTGCGACCATTGCAAACACCCAGGAGGCCGAACGTGAGGCCAGCTTCAAGCCCACGCGGCCATCGACGAGCCAGACACCCCACAGCAGGGGAGGGAGCACTGCAACCCAGCTGGCGATGCCAAAGGTCTGAAACAGCAAGTCCGCGATGGATGCGCCCCAGGGTCCCAATGCGTTCTGCGTTTCCAATGCGCTGGCATTGTTCCAGCTTGGATCATTCGCGTTATGCGTTGCGAGCGCGATCAGACATCCGATCGCTGCGATGATCATCGACAGCCCGGTCAACCGAATGGTCAGACGATGCGCCGTCGTTGCAACTGCATCCCTCCATCCTGTCCATTCCTCAGGCAAGAGAGGAATCCTCTCGAACGAGGCGAAGGCACGTGAGACGGGATGGAAGTGACTCATTCTGTAACTCGCTGATTTGAGCTTGACCATCGCGCGCATTGCGCGCGTCATCACAAGGTCTGTGTAAGTCTATCAAGTGCATCAGATGTCGTTGCAAAGTCGTTAACCAGCGCAACGCGAATGAAGCGTTTTGCTGGATTTCCTGCAGAAGATTCTTTTGCAAGAAACTCACCCGGCAAAACTTTCACGCCTGCTTCACGCCAAAGTCTCATTGCGGCACTTGTGCCGTCCTCCACATCCAGCCAGAGAAAGAAACCGCCTTCCGGTATTCGAAAGCCAAAACGGTTGGACAGGCGCGTTCGTGCGGCTTCGAATTTCTGGCGATAAAGGTTCCTGTTTTCCTCGACGTGTTTTTCGTCCGACCACGCAGCTTCTGAAACAGCGGCGATCGGCAATGGAAGCTGTGGGCCTGCAACATTGCGAAACTCACGGAACCTCGCAATGATCGATGCGTCTCCTGCGACAAAGCCCGATCTCAGTCCCGCAAGACTGGAGCGCTTCGACAGTGAATGAAACACGAGCAGGTTTTTGAAATCGGGTGATGACTGCTGTCGAACGGACAGCGCTCCGCACGGAGGCTTGTCGCAGTAGATTTCCGAGTAGCACTCATCCGCGAAAATGGTGATGTCGTGCTCGTCTGCGAGCGCGAACAACTTGCGCCAATAGGCTGCGTCGGCGGCCGCGCCTTCGGGATTGGAAGGCGAGCACATGTAGATGATGCTGGTGCGTGCCAGGAGTTCTGCTGGCAGCGAGGCGAAGTCCGGAAGAAAGCCCGTGTCTGCGGTTGCGTTGACATAAACGGGCTCGGCGCCTGCTGACAACGCCGCTGCCGCATAACACTGATAGAACGGGTTCGGGATCAGCACGGCCGGCTTCTGTCCACGCTTGGAATCCGGGACAACAACGAACGGGGCCGTGAACAGTCCTTCGCGTGTTCCCACGAGTGGCAGGATCTGCGATGCCGGCTGCACGCCAGACTGCAGACCGAAGCGACGGTTCAGCCAGAGGGCGATGGACTGCCTGAGTGACTCGGGACCAATGATCGGCGGGTAGCGACCAAACTCGCTTGTGTGACGGGCCAGGATGTCACCCACAAAGCCTGGCACCGCGTGCTGCGGTTCGCCGACATGCATGTTGATGGGAGACTTGCCGGGCTGGATGCCTTCCAGCAGCTTGTTCAGCCGCGTGAATGGAGAAACGGGAAGGGCATCAAAGCGGGACATTGGCAAATCGCATCTCGGAAAATCGAGATGCAAGTATAGGGGCACTTTGGTGATTGCCAAAGTGCCCCAAACGTCGTGGCGTCAGTGAAGTCTTTCGCCGTGTTGCGTCAAATCCAGACCTTCGCGCTCTTCATCTGCTGTTACGCGGAGTCCAACAATTGCGTTCACGATCAGAAGAATGACGTATGTTGCAACGGCACAGTACACGCCTGCGATCACCAATCCTTCAAGTTGTGTTACGATCTGTCCCGGATTGCCATCAATGGCGCCCTTGCCGAGGCTGTTCACGCTCGAGAGCGCGAAGACACCGGTCAGCACTGCACCAACCGCTCCGCCGATGCCGTGCACGCCGAAGGCGTCAAGGGAGTCATCGTAGCCAAACTTGTGCTTCAGCCACACCGCGCCTGCGTAGCAGACAGCACCTGAAATCAGGCCGATCATCAGCGCTCCCGACGGATCGACAAAGCCTGCTGCAGGTGTCACCGCCACAAGGCCAGCGACGGCGCCGGACAGCATGCCCAGCACGCTTGGCTTCTTCTGAAGCACCCACTCGACAACCATCCAGGACATCGCTGCTGCTGCCGTTGCAATCTGGGTGTTTGCCATGGCAATGCCCGCGAGTGCGTTTGCTGCGACAGCAGAACCGGCGTTGAAGCCGAACCAACCCACCCACAAAAGTGACGCACCGATCAGAGCGTAGAGGAGGTTGTGCGGTGACATGTTCTCATGACCGTATCCGACGCGCTTTCCAAGCACGATTGCGCAAACAAGTCCCGCCACGCCGGCATTGAAGTGAACCACCGTGCCGCCTGCAAAATCGAGGACGCCCATGCCGCCCAGGAATCCGCCACCCCACACCCAGTGTGCGACCGGGCAGTAAACAACCAGCACCCACAGCGCCATGAACAACATCATGGCTGAGAACTTCATGCGGTCTGCGAAGGCGCCGCAGATCAGTGCCGGTGTGATGATCGCAAATGTCATCTGGAAGGTCATGAACACCGACTCGGGGATTGATGCCGCAAGGGAATGAGCGACTTCATTACCCATGCCGCTCAACATGATCCGGGATGTGCCACCGATGAACGTGTTTGCGTCGCCACCATTCGTGAAGGCGAGCGAGTAGCCAATAACGGCCCAGAGGACTGTTACCATGGCGGTGATTGCGAAGCTCTGTGCGGCAGTTGCGAGGATGTTCTTCTTGCGAACCATGCCTGAATAGAAGAGCGCCAGACCAGGAACGGTCATCAAAAGTACAAGGGCCGTGGCTGTCAGCATCCAGGCCGTGTCACCCGAATTCAGGGCAAGGGCGGTTGCGTGAGCTGCGAGTTGCGGCGCTGCGGCCGCGGCTTCTGCTGCGGGTTCGGGCGCCACGTCCGCCATCGCGCCTGCTGATGCCGTCGTCAGCGCAGTCAGCGACAGGGCGAGCCGTGTCCTCAAGTTGCTTATGCTAGTCATCATGTTTGTTCCTTCAAAAATGATCGTGAGGCCTAGAGGGCGTTGGAGTCCGTTTCGCCCGTCCGGATGCGAACGACATGTTCCAGGGGCATGACGAAGATCTTGCCGTCACCGATTTGTCCCGTCCGCGCGTGTGACGTGATGCATTGGATGACTGCATCCGCCTGATCGGCACGGACAGCGACTTCAATCTTGAGTTTCGGGACGAAGCTCACGGCGTATTCCGCGCCGCGGTAGATTTCGCGATGGCCTTTCTGTCGGCCAAAGCCCTTTGCCTCGGTGACGGTGAGACCTTCAATTCCCATTGCCACGAGGGCTTCCCGAACTTCGTCCAGCTTGAACGGCTTTATGACTGCAGTGACCAGTTTCATCTTGTCATGCCTTGCCTTGGGGTTTTCGACGGGGCGATGATCAATTCTTTTTCATGCGCTGTATTGCATCATGTGTCGGCACAAAAATGATCCAGTTGCTGATATTTTGTGCAGTTAACCTATGTGCCGCATGCCGAGAATGTTGGATGAGGCTGGCCGCATGCCTATAAATTGGAACCATGGGCGACGCACTGAAGTTCAAGGCGGATGTAGTCATAGCTGGCGGTGGCATGGTCGGCCTTACGCTGGGCATTGCGCTTGCCGAAGCCGGCATTGAGACGGTCGTCGTCGATGCGGCAGACCCTGAACAGGTCTTTCAGGCCGGGTTCGACGGGCGGGTGAGTTCTTTTGCACCGGCTTCCAGACGTCTCCTGTCTGCCATCGGCGTCTGGGAGCACCTCGAGGATGAGGCTGAGCCCGTCCTGGACATCGTTGTTGGTGACGGGTCCGTGCGCGAGGGGGCTTCGCCGGCCCTTTTGCACTTTGATCACCGGGAGATTGGGCCTGAACCGCTGGCGCACATGATCGAGAACCGGCACTTCCGGATCGCGCTTGAGAAGCGCGCGCGCAGTGTGCGGGGGCTCCGGGTCATCGCACCTGCGAAGGTGCTGGGCGCCGATGCCCAACCAGCCCATGTCGTCCTTTCAACGTCGGCCGGGCACATGATTTCGGCGCAGCTTTGTGTTGCCGCCGACGGACGGGATTCTCCCTTACGCCAAGCTGCAGGCATCAAGACGGTCGGGTGGCCCTATCGCCAGCATGGTATCGTGGCGACGATCGATCACGAAAGACCGCATCGCGGCGTCGCACACGAATTGTTCCTCGAGGCAGGACCGTTCGCGATCCTCCCGATGAAGGGAAACCGTTCTTCGATTGTCTGGAGTGAAGAGGAACACCGCGCTGCTGCCTACATGGCGCTGGACGACAATTCGTTCCTCTCGGAAATCAGACAGCGATTTGGAGACCAGTGGGGTGAACTTCGCCTGACGGGACCACGCTGGTCGTATCCGCTTTCCATGCAGATCGCGACATCCTACCTGGCGCAGCGTCTTGCTGTTGTGGGAGATGCAGCCCATGCGGTGCATCCTCTTGCAGGGCAGGGGTTGAACCTCGGCCTGCGCGACGTTGGTGCCCTCGCCGAAGTGATCGTTGAAACCAGGCGGCTGGGTCTCGATGTCGGTGCATCGCCGAACCTTGCCCGGTATGAAGCCTGGCGCCGCTTTGACAACGCCCTGTTTGCCCTGTCCATGGACGGACTCAATCGGCTGTTCTCAAACAGCGTTGGTCCCTTGCAGGCCATCCGGCGTTTCGGACTGGATCTGGTTGACGGCATCCCGTCGATGAAAGCGCTGTTCATGCGGCAGGCCGCCGGGGAGTTCGGTTCCATGCCACGTCTTCTCAAGGGTGAGAGCCTCTAGTCCCGCAAGATCAATCCGGGCCGCCGTTGAGTGACCCCGGATTGCGCTGGCGCGAGATCCTGCTTCCAAAGGTCGTGTCGAGATCCTGGTAGAAGCCTCGCGCTTCGGTGAGCACGTGCTGCCAACGAGCAGCTTCTGCGTCTTCGCGCGATGAAAACAGCCGGCCATCCCAACTGAACCCTGGCTCTTCGCCTGGAAGCGGCAGCACCGGTGGCGTGTCTTCGTTGATCTGTTCGACCGACATCCTGAAGTGGGAGTTCGGATTTGCCCTGTCATACAAGGACTGTAGTTCAGCGGCTTTTCGCTTGCGGTCCATTTCCGCAAAGGCGTGGCGTACCCGATCACCCCACAGGCGCCAGGCGATCATCGCCGCTGCCAGCAAGACAAAGTACCAGAAACCCTGAAGTGGCATTTCGGGCAACATCATGGGTCGCGGCTCAGTCCCTGGGTGGCCAGCCGGCTTTCATATTCAAACCACTTTCGTGTGCGGTTCGCGCCAAGGTCGAGCAGGTAGCTCCAGGAAAACAGCCCCGTGTCGTGGCCGTCGTCGAAGACAATACGGACGGCGTATTGACCCACGGGCTCCATCGCCCTGATTCCCACATTCCGCTTGCCGGCAACCGTCACCTTGGTGCTGGCGCCGTGGCCCTGCACTTCGGCGCTCGGGCTTTCCACCCGCAGGTACTCGGCCGGCAACTCAAATGTGCTTCCGTCCTCGAAGGCCACTTTCAGGACCTTTGACTCCCGCCGATAGACCAGTTCCAGCGGCCACGGGGCGTTGGCTGTCATCTCACTTCCTCGTCGCCCAGTTCGCGCGCCTCTTCGGTGAGCATGATGGGAATGCCGTCCCTGATCGGATAGGCCAGACGCGCGTTGGCCGAGACAAGTTCCTGCTTCGCCGCATCATATTTCAGCGTGCCCTTCGTTACCGGGCACACAAGAATCTCGAGCAGCCTTGGGTCTACAGCGCGTGTTGTGGTCGTGGGGGACGTTTCGTTGCTCACTGAAGCATTCCTTCGGGGCCCTGACTGTCGGCCATGGACATTTCGATGAGCGCAATCAGCATTGCTGCGCGGTCTGCCACTGTTGCAGCTTCCAGCAATGCCTGCTTTTCAGCTGATGGAAAAGGGCAGACCATTGAAAGGGAGTTCACCAACAGGTCGCCCGGAAATTCCTCGACCGAGGGCCACAGGTTTTCCATCTGTTGCCTGGCGAAGTACTGCCTGACACATTGCGCAAGGCGTTCCCGATCGATGGTGTCACCGCTATCGTCCGCATGAATGTCTGACCCATAGTCGGCATAGTCCGCCTTGACGATGCGATACTGCCTTGCACTCTGAAGTTCCTGGTCCACCCTGAAGCGGCTAAGGCCTGCGAGGGCGATCGAGTAACGACCATCGCCCGATTCACTCCAGGCGCAAAGCCGGCCCACACAGCCGATGGAGTAGAGTTTTGGTGAAGGTCCTTCGTCCGTGACAGGCTGAATGATCCCGATGAGGCGATTGCCGCGCAGCGCATCATCCGTCATCTGCAGGTATCTTGGTTCGAAGACCCGCAACGGCAATCGTCCTCCCGGCAGCAGCAATGCTCCTGACAGCGGAAAGACAGGTATCGTGTCGGGGAGGATGAAGGTTGCCTTCATGACTAGGAGAAAAGCAGCGTCGAGAGTTTGCGACGACCGGATTTCACCACCGGATCTGACGGGCCAAGCGCTTCGAAGAGCGTGAGCAATTGCTCGCGCGCGGCGCCGTCGTTCCAGTTCCTGTCGCGGCGGAGAATTTCAAGATATTCGTCGATCGCATTTTCGGCGTCAGATGCTGCGGCCAATGCAGCGGCCAGTTCAAATCGAGCCTGAAGATTGGAGGGGTTTTCCTGAACGCGGGCCTTGAGCTGAGACAGGTTGTCATTTTCGGGTGCCTGGTCGCGCAGCTTGATCTGCGCTGCAACGGCCGTCACTGCTTCATGGTTGCGATGCTCTGGCGGAACGATCTCAA
>JBILMZ010000167.1:0-7795 GCA_044375275.1 Micropepsaceae bacterium
GATTCAGCAGGCCCTGGAGCAGCCGGTCATTCCGCGCGTGGTCGAAGTCCTCGAACGCGCCGGCGTTGGCGGCGTCATGTTCGAGGAAGAATGGCCTTTTGTGAACGTGAACACGCCTGAAGAGCTTGCGCGTCTGGCAGCCCTGTTCTGATCCGGGTCAGCGATAAGGGTCGTCGCGGTTCAGGTGATTGACGACGTAGTCGCCGACGCCATCCTCCAGCGTGGCAAAGGGGCGGTTGAAGCCTGCGCGCCTGAGCCGGGACATGTTGGCTTCCGTGAAGTACTGGTACTTGTCCCTGATTTCGACCGGGGTGTCGACGAAGCGCACGTTCGGTTGCCTGTTCAGGGCGCGAAACAGTGATGTTGCAAGATCGATGAAGCTGCGCGCGGTGCCGGTGCCGACGTTGAACAG
This sequence comes from Micropepsaceae bacterium, assembly GCA_044375275.1. Lineage (GTDB taxonomy): Bacteria > Pseudomonadota > Alphaproteobacteria > Micropepsales > Micropepsaceae > SZUA-430. The sequence goes on from JBILMZ010000167.1 coordinate 413, forward strand.
GCCGCTGACGCGCGGGGATTTCAGGAGCCAACTCACGACTTCGGCGCAGTCCTTCACATAGACGAAGTCGCGCATCTGGCCGCCGTCGGCGTAGGCGGGGTTGTGCGATCGGAAAAGCGTTACAGGGTCGCCGGCCACGGCTTTCGGGTACATGTGGGCGACCACGCTTTTCATGCTGCCCTTGTGGTATTCGTTCGGTCCGTAGACGTTGAAGAATTTCAGTCCGACATGCTGCGGCGGGGTGGGCAGGCGGCGTGCAACCTGCCGGGCCACGAACTGGTCGAACAGAAGTTTCGACCAGCCATAGGGGTTGAGTGGCCGAAGCTTTGTGAGCGCGGTCAGGGAGCCGTCATCGTCAAATCCCGATGCGCCGTCGCCATAGGTTGCGGCAGAAGACGCATAGATGAACGGAATGCCGTTTGCGGCGCACATGTCCCACAATGTGCGCGAGAGGCGATAATTCTCACGGAGGATCAGGTCAACGTCCGTTTCGGTCGTGGCGGAGATTGCGCCCATGTGGACGATCCCGCGGAGGTTCGCCTTTTGCTGCTCGATCCACCAGGTGATCTCCTGCGACGAAAGCGTGTCGACCAAAGGCAGCCTGGCGACATTCCGCCACTTCGCATCGTTGCCGTAGTGGTCGCAGATTGCGACGTCCATCCCGTCGGCGTGCAGGTGTGCTGCGATGTTGGATCCGATGAAACCGGCGCCACCGGTGACAAGGATCATCGCGTTTCCTGTGCGGTCGGTGTGGCCATCCGTTGTACGATGTTCGTCGTGCTTTGCCCTGGTGTCAGTTCGGCGAGAAACACACGACCGCCTGCGGCCGTTACGAAGTCGCCGCCAACCACCTTGTCGACAGTGTAGTCAGCGCCCTTGACGAGCACGTCCGGGCGGATCGCTTTGATGAGGTCGATGGGCGTGTCCTGGTCGAACAGCACTACGGCATCCACACTTTCAAGTGCTGCCAGAACAATGGCGCGCGCGAGTTCCGAATTGATGGGGCGTGCCTGACCCTTGAGGCGCTTGATCGATGCGTCGGTATTCAGACCGACGACGAGGCGGTCACACTGGCCGCGTGCTTGCGCGAGCAAGGAGATGTGCCCGGGATGTATGAGATCAAAGCAGCCATTGGTGAAGCCGATCTTGTGGCCGCGTGTGCGCCAGGTCTGCACGAGGTCGATGGCCGCACCCAGCGTCCGGACCTTGGCCTCGGCGCCCTGGAAGTCCTGCGACTGCATGGATTGCGCGATCTCGTCGGGGCGCACAACGGCGGTTCCGGACTTGCCGACGACGATGCCAGCCGCGATGTTCGCAATGGCAACCGCTTCAGGAAGTGCTGCGCCTGCGGCAAGTGTGACGGCCAGCGTGGCGATGACGGTATCGCCTGCACCCGAGACGTCGAATACTTCGCGGGCCTGCGCAGGAAAGTGGGCCGGCGGCGCGTCGCGCGAGACGAGCGTCATGCCCTGCTCGGAGCGGGTCACAAGAACTGCTTCCAGACCTGCGGCGTTCACCGCTCGGGCTGCTGCAGCGGCGGCCGTATCGTCCGTCGCGACCGGGAGGCCCGTCGCGGCTGCAAGTTCCCTGGCATTTGGCGTCAGGATGTGGACCCCCATGTAGCGCGTGAAGTCGACGCTCTTCGGATCGGCAATGACACGCTTTCCCTGCGCGCGGGCAAGGCTGCACACGGTACTGATGATCCCCGGGGTCAGCACGCCCTTGGCGTAGTCGGACAGAATGATGATGTCCGCGTTCGCGATCTCTTTCTGCAGGATGGCCACGAGGCCTGCCTCTTCTGCGGCCGAGAGGGGGGAGCTGGTCTCCCGGTCCGTGCGCAGCATCTGCTGGTTGCTGGCGACATGGCGAACCTTGAGGGACGTGGGCCGGTCGCTGATCGTCAGAAAGGCGGCGGTCAGGTTAGGCTCTGAGGAAATAAGTCCTGAGATTGCCTGTCCGGCGCTGTCATTGCCGATCACGGCGACAAGCGTGGCTGCAGCGCCGAGTGCAGCAATGTTGCGCACGACGTTGCCGGCTCCGCCAAGCATCTGTGTCTCGCGCTGCACCTTGAGGACCGGGATGGGGGCTTCCGGGGAAATCCGCTCTACCGTGCCATAGACGAAGTGGTCCAGCATGACATCGCCGACGCACAGGACGTGTGCGCTGCTGAACCGAGAAAGGCGTTCCTGAAAGGCCGAAGCATGTGACATCCAGCGAGAGTCAACACATGTTCCCTGCGCGTTTCAAGGCACGAGGCACGAGCGTTGCTCCACCAGCCATGGAATTTTGGCGGAAAAGTCAGTTTGTCAGCAAACCCTGCTGGCGAACCCAATGTTCCGTCTTGCTCAGTGCGCGCTCGAAGCGGTCGAACAGCTCGTTGATTTCGTCTTCGGTGATGATCAGGGGCGGGCAAAAGGCGAGGCGGTCCGAGAGTAGGGCACGAATGCACAAGCCCTCTTCCTGCGCGAAGTTCGCGCAGGCCTGACCAACGAACTTGTCTGCCGGGAAGGGCGCCCTGGTGGTCCGGTCCGCGACCAGTTCCACCGCGCCGAGGAGACCCGTTCCCCTCGCTTCACCCACGAGCGGGTGGTCCGCGAGGGCGTGCAGGCGCTTGAGGAACTGGGGCGCCACCTTCCGCACATGGGCGAAGATGCTGCGATCCCGATAGATGTTCAGGGTCTCGATGGCCACGGCGGCTGCGACCGGGTGCGCGCTGTAGGTGAAGCCGTGTCCGAATGTGCCGATGTTGCGGCTCTGGTCGAGCATGGCCTGGTACATTGGTTCGTTCATGATCATCGCCGAGATCGGCAGGTAGCCTGAGGACAGGGCCTTGGCGCAGGAGAGTGTCTGCGGCTTCATGTTGAAGGTCTGCGCGCCCCAGTCATTTCCGGTTCTTCCGAAGCCGCAAATCACTTCATCATCGATGAGCAGTATGTCGTGCCGATCGAGGATGGGCTGGATTTTTTCGAAATAGGTTGCCGGCGGAATGATCACGCCGCCGGCGCCCATGACGGGTTCGGCGATGAAGGCTGCGATCGTATCCGGTCCCTCGCGTTCGATCAGCGCCTCAAGATTGCCGGCCAGACGGGTCGCGAAGTCCTGCTCGCTTTCCCCCGGTTCGGCGAAGCGATAGGCATGGGGGCAATCCGCGTGCAGGATGCCTGCGAAGGGCAGGTCGAACCCTTTGTGATTGTTCGCCAGGCCCGTAAGGCTCGCTGAAGCCAGTGTCACACCGTGATAGCCGCGGACGCGACTGATGATCTTCTTCTTTTGCGGCTTGCCATGTGCGTTCCAGTAGTACCAGGCCAGCTTGATCTGGGTATCATTCGCTTCCGAGCCCGAGTTTGCGAAGAAGACCTTTGATGCTGGAAACGGCGACATCTCCTTGAGGCGTTCCGCGAGTTCAATTGCCGGTTCATGGCTGCGCCCGGCAAAGATGTGGGAGTAGGGCAACTGGCGCATCTGTCGCGCGGCCGCTTCCACAAGACGTTCCTCGTTATAGCCAAGGCTGACGCACCACAGTCCGGCCAGTGCGTCGAGATAATCCTTTCCCCGGTCATCGTAGACGAAAACGCCTTTGCCTCGTTCCAGGATGAGAGGGCCGGTCTCCCGGTGGCGCGCGAGATTGGTATACGGGTGGATGAGGGCTTCAACGTCTCGGGCTTGTGAGTTGGTCAGGGGCATCAGCGGGTTCCGGTTCCATTCAGCCACGCTTCGCCTACAGGTGCCCCATAGGTCAAGCCCCTGCCCGGGGAGGGGCAAATGCAGGCAGTTGTCGCGGCTCGTGCCTGCACCTAATATTGACGCGAACCCCTAAATGCAAAACACGCTTCCCGGGAGGATGCCCATGCTTGGAATGATGCAGGACTGGCCGCTGGTTGTACCCAGCATTCTTGACCACGCCGCCCGGTTTCACGGTGAACGCGAGATCGTGACGCGCTCCGTTGAGGGTCCCGTCGTGCGCTCCACCTACGCCAAGGTCCATTCCCGTTCGCGCCAGGTGGCGAAGGCCCTGACGCGGCGCGGGATCCGCGTGGGCGACCGTATCGGAACACTGGCGTGGAATACGGGGCGTCATCTTGAGGCGTGGTACGGCATCATGGGAATTGGTGCCATCTGCCACACGATCAATCCGCGCCTCTTTCCCGAGCAGATCGCCTATATCGTGAACCATGCCGAAGACAGGATGATCTTCGTCGACCTGACCTTTGTTCCGATCCTCGAGAAACTTGCGAAGCAGATCGACGTGGTCGAGACATTCGTCGTCCTCACGGACAGGGCGCACATGCCGCAAACGTCCCTGCGCAACGTCGTGGCGTTCGAGGATCTTGTTGCGGAGGCTGATGACGATTTTGCCTGGGCGAAGCTCGACGAAAACACGGCGGCGGGTCTCTGCTACACGTCCGGCACGACCGGCAACCCGAAGGGTGTTCTCTACTCACACCGTTCGAATGTCCTGCATGCGATGGCCGTCAACACGTCTGACTGCGTGGGCGCCAAGTCAACGGACACCCTCATGCCTGTTGTTCCCATGTTCCATGCCAATGCGTGGGCCACGACGTTTGCCTGTCCGATGGCCGGTACGAAGCTTGTGATGCCAGGTGCCAGGCTGGACGGACCGTCGGTCTACGAATTGCTGGACACGGAGAAGGTGACGATCACGGCGGCGGTTCCCACTGTCTGGCAGATGCTTCTCACGCACATGGAAGCCAACAACCTGAAGCTGCCCTATCTGAAGAAAGTCATGATCGGTGGTTCGGCGTGTCCGCCCTCCATGATCGAGACCTTCGAGAAGAAGTATGAAGTGGAAGTGATGCATGCCTGGGGCATGACAGAACTGTCGCCTGTCGGGACGATCGGTTCCTTCAAGTCCGGCATGGAGGACCTGCCATGGACAGAGCAACTCAAGATCAAGTCAAAGCAAGGCCGTGCCATGTACACGGTCGAAATGAAGATCACGGATGACGATGGCAAGGACCTGCCGCATGACGGCAAGCGCTTCGGTCACCTGATGGTGCGCGGGCCCGCCGTCTCGAAGTCCTATTTCAAGGGTGAGGGCGGGCGATACGGGACAGCCTCAATTCTCGATGATGGCGGCTGGTTTGATACTGGTGACATCGCGACCCTGGATGAGCTGGGCTTCATGCAGATCACTGACCGCGCCAAGGACGTCATCAAGTCCGGTGGAGAGTGGATATCGTCGATCGACGTCGAAAACATCGCGGTAGGCTGCCCGGGCGTTGCGCAGGCTGCCGTCATCGGTGTGCACCATCCCAAGTGGGATGAGCGTCCCCTGCTCATTGTCGTGAAGAAGCAGGGCGCTGACGTCACCAAAGACGCGGTTCTCAAGTACCTGGAAGGCAAGATCGCCAAGTGGTGGATGCCGGATGATGTCGCTTTCGTGAATGAAATCCCCCTGACGGCGACGGGAAAGATGCAGAAAATAGCGCTGCGCGAGCAGTTCAAAGGGTATAAGCTGCCGACGGCATGAGCCGGACGACAAGGGGACATAGATGAACAGGTTGATCAGCCGTCTGGCTTTGATTGCAGGCATTGCAGCAGCATTGCTTATCGGTGGCGCCGGACCTACCTACCGGTTTGCCGGTATCGAGTTGTCGCAGGCGTTTGGCTTCATGACATGGGGCGTTTACGTCGCCGGTGGTGCCATGGCGCTTTCCGTGCTCTGGGTCATCCTCGCCGCCATCGGGCGTAACGGCGAGGGTCTGGTTGCGGTTGTCCTGGCTGTCATACTTGCCGTCGGCAGTGCGCAGGCACCGGTGCGCATGCGGGCGACTGCCGCGAGCCTGCCGATGATCCATGACATCACGACGGATACCGCCACACCGCCGGCATTTGTCGCGATCGCACCGATGCGTGCGGACGCCCCCAACGGCGTCGACTACGCAACCGATCCTGCTGAGCAGGCGAAGGGCTATCCGGACATCAAGACGCTCAACAGTCCTCTGCCACCGGCGGAGCTGTTCGAAAAAGCGCTTGCAGCGGCTCAGTCGCTGAACTGGAACGTGGTCTCTTCTTCGCGTGAGGAGGGGCGCATTGAAGCCACCGACGAAACGCTGTGGTGGGGCTTCAAGGATGATGTCGTCATTCGTATCCAGGCTGAAGGCGCAGGTTCAAAGCTCGACATCCGCTCCATGTCACGCGTCGGCAAGTCTGACATCGGCAAGAACGCCGAACGCATTCGTGCGTTCCTCGCCATCGTCTCCAACTAGGCCGGGGTCCGCCGCTTGCGCGCTGCTGATCTCGGGATTTCACTGCCCGTGCTTCCCGTGGACCGGAGCTATGATCCGGTCTATGGGCAGGCTGTAGAGGTCGTGCCTGGCGTTCGTCGCGTGCTGGCCCGCAACCCCAATCCCTTCACGTTTCACGGGACTGGTACTTATATTGTCGGGCACGGAAATGTTGCCGTCATTGATCCCGGCCCGCTGCTTGACGAGCATGTTGACGCGATCATGCGTGCCACCGCCGGTGAGACGATCACGCATATCCTGGTCACGCATACGCACAATGACCACTCTCCGGCGGCAGCCCCGCTGCGTCAGCGGACGGGGGCCAGCACCTACGCCTTTGGCCGGCATGGCAGCGGCCGTGATCATCACGATACCGACGTCGAAGAGGGTGGCGACCAGGACTTTGTCCCGGATGTCTTCCTGAAAGACGGGGACAGGATTGAGGTCGATGGGTTGGTGCTTCAGGCGATCCACACGCCGGGTCACACGTCCAACCATCTCTGCTTTTCGCTTGAACAGCCCTCGATCCTGTTTTCCGGTGACCACGTCATGGGATGGTCCACGACCGTGATCGCGCCGCCGGACGGGGACATGGCGGCCTATTTTGCGAGCCTCGACCGGCTTCTGGAGCGTCGGGAGGAGCTTTACGTCCCGACGCATGGCAATCCCATTCGCCAGCCCCAGGCCTTCGTTCGTCAGCTGATTGCCCATCGCCATGCGCGCGAAGCGCAGATCGTGGCCTGCGTCGGGCGCGGACTGGTCACCATCCCCGACATGGTGCGGGTGATCTATTCGGAAGTGGACAGCCGCCTGCATCCGGCGGCAGCGCGGTCGGTGTTTGCGCATCTGCAGCATCTGGTGCGCACGGGCCGCCTCAAGGCGTCAGGGGAAGCGACGGCCGGCGCGACCTACGCGGTGGCTTAGTCGAGCGCGCTTACTACCGGCGCGTTTTCGAACTTTCCTTCGAGGGTCAGCGGGCGGGTTCCCAGTGTCGCCTTGAGGGTGAAGCTCCCCTTAAGCAGGCCCCGCCCTTCAATGGATAGCGTTCCGTCACCGGTTGTCATGGTCCGTTCAAGCGTGTTGAGGTCCTGCAGCATCAGGCTGACCTGGTCCTTGGACAGCGTGTATGTGCGCT
>JBILMZ010000020.1:0-24643 GCA_044375275.1 Micropepsaceae bacterium
AACCTGATCGCCCGCCTTGAACGGTGCGCTCTTCACCGTAAAGTCGCCAGGCGCAGAGAGCGTATGCTCCATCTTCATCGCCTCGAGCACGGCGACCGGTTGACCTTTGCGAACGCGGTCTCCCGCCTTGACGAGAACCTGGGTCACCTTGCCGGGCATCGGTGCGCGTAGCTCATTGGCACCCGACGGTCCCGTGTCAGCGGCAGCCAGCGGGTCATGGAGGTCGACGGCAAAGTTGCGCCCCTTGACCATCACGTTGAGGCTCGTCCCTTTCCGGACCACGCTGCCCGTGACGCGTCGGCCATTCACGATGGCCTCAAGAGAACCACCCGCAAGTGGACGCGCCGAAACATCCATCACACGCCCGTCCCGAGAGATGCGCCACATCCCTGCCCCATGGCGCACTTCCGCATCGCGCGGATTGCCGCCAATGATGAAACGAAGCATCTCCACCTGCGCACCACCGCCCAGCCGCCAGCCATCAAGTGCGCCCCACGGCGAGTTGACGTCCGCAGGATTGCGCCGCTGCAGGAGCACGTGCGCCGCCGCGACCAGGATTGCATCTTCCTCAAGCCCCGCCGGAACCCGAAGGAGGTCAGTCTTGTGCCTGTCGATGAAGCCCGTATCGACCTGCCCGCCGATCATGGCGCCGTGGCGCAGTGTCGTGATCAGGAAGCCCAGATTGGTCCGCACGCCAGCGATCTCTGCCGTTTCCAGCGCGTCCGAGAGTGACCCCAGCGCCTCCTCGCGTGTGCGACTCCAGGAGATGACCTTCGCGATCATGGGATCATAGAACATCGACACCTCGCCACCTTCGGCGACGCCGGCGTCGACGCGCAGGTGCTCACCCGGTTGCGGCAGCCGCAGGCGCGCAAGCCGGCCCGTCGAAGGCAGGAACCCCTTGGCAGGATCTTCGGCATAGAGGCGCACTTCAACGGCGTGACCATCAATGCGCAGCTCATCCTGCGCATGCGGCAGCTTCTCGCCGGACGCGACGCGCAACTGCCACTCCACCAGGTCGTGACCGGTGATCATTTCAGTGACAGGATGCTCGACCTGAAGACGCGTGTTCATCTCCATGAAATAGAATCCGTCCTCGGTCAGGCCGCGCGAACCGTCGACGATGAACTCCACCGTGCCCGCGCCCTGGTAGCCGATGGCCTTCGCACAGGTGACGGCCGCCTGGCCCATCTTCCGGCGCAGCGCTTCGGGCATGCCCGGCGCCGGCGCCTCTTCAATCACTTTCTGGTGCCGACGCTGCAGCGAACAGTCACGCTCGAACAGGTGCACCGCATTGCCGTGACTGTCGGCAAAGACCTGGATCTCGATGTGCCGCGGCGTCTGCACATATTTCTCGATGAGCACGCGCGCGTCACCGAAGGCCGACTGCGCTTCGCGCTGTGCCCCTTCAAGGGCCTTCGCGAATTCAGCCGCCGCATCGACGCGCCGCATGCCCTTGCCGCCACCACCCGCGACGGCCTTGATCAGCACCGGAAAGCCGATGCGCTCGGCTTCCCGCGCCAGATGAGCCAGTGACTGGTCATCTCCGAAATAGCCTGGCACGACCGGCACGCCGGCCTTGATCATGAGCGCCTTGGCGGCGTCCTTCAGGCCCATCGCGCGGATCGCCGAGGCCGGTGGTCCGACAAAGATCAGGCCAGCCTTCTGGCAGGCATCCGCAAATGCCGGGTTCTCCGACAGGAATCCGTATCCCGGATGGATCGCCTCGGCACCCGTGTCCTTCGCGGCCTTCAGGATCGTATCCATGTCGAGATAGCTCTCGCGCGCCGGCGCAGGCCCGATCCGCACGGCATGATCCGCCATCGCCACATGTAACGCACAGGCATCAGCATCGGAATAGACAGTGATCGTGCGCATGCCCAACCGCTTGGCCGTGCGCATCACGCGGCAGGCAATCTCACCGCGATTGGCAATCAGGAGGGAAGAGAACATCAGGCGCTACTCGGCCCACTTCGGTTTGCGCTTCTCGAGGAAGGCTGAAAGCCCTTCTTTCGCTTCATCGCTCGCACGGCGTTCTGCAATGCGCCGAGACGTATCGGCCATGATGTGCGAGTCGATCGGGCGGCCTTCCACGGCACGGATCAGGTCCTTGGCCGCGTCGACGGCACCCGGCGCACAGGTGAAAACCTGCTGCACCAGTTTCTCGGTTTCCTTTGCAAGCTCATCATTGTCGGCGACGACCATGTGCACGAGCCCCAGCGCCTGGGCGGTCGCGGCATCAAAGCGCTCCGCCGTCAGGAAGTAGCGGCTCGCCGCGCGCGGCCCGATGGCGCGGATCACGTAAGGCGAGATGACTGCAGGAATGATCCCGAGGCGCACCTCGGAAAGAGCAAACGAGGCAGACTTCGTGGCAATCGCCATGTCGCAGGCTGAAAGCAGGCCGCAGCCACCCGCCATCGCCGCGCCATGCACCATTGCGATGGTCATCTGCGGCAGCGTATGGAGCGAATGGAGCATGCCCGCCATGTCACCCGCATCGGCGCGGTTGTCCGACGCCGAATAGTCCGAGGCGGCGCGCATCCAGGCGAGGTCGGCACCAGCAGAGAAGCTGGGCCCCGCCCCTTCCAGCAGCACCACGCGCACGCCATCGGCGCCCCGCAGCGTCTCGAAGATATCCTTCAGCCGCGTGATCACGTCCGGATTGAAGGCATTGTGCACCTTCGGCCGGTTCAGCGTGACAACGGCGACGCCCGCACGCGTGGTGTTCAGGAGGACGGTGTCCTCGATGGCTTCAGTCATCCGCGCAATTCCTCAGTAGGGTTCCGGCACAGTCATAGCCCCGCAGGCGGCGCAGGAAAAGCACCACCTTCATCCTTCCAACAGGCGGAACCGGAACTAGTGGTGGCCGTGCCCCTGTCCGCCGCCGACAGCGCGCCGCAGCACCACAGTCTTCACGATGTAGAACACCGAGATGATGATCAGGTAGCCCGCCGCCAGGGCAAGGAGCTGCTTCCAGTAGGACAGTTCAACGAGCGGCGGCAGTTTGAAAGCCGCACCCGCCGAAAGGACCGGCAGCATAACGCTCAGCATGGCGTGAACGAGCACCGCCAGCAGCGTCGTCGGCAGCAGCTGCCGCCAGCTTGCCATCATGTAGGCAACGATCGCCGCGATCAGGAGGCCCTGGACCGTATTGACGTAATAGAAGCCGACCTGGAAATAGCTCCAGATGGCCTGAAGGATGTCTTGTGCCAGTTCCATCTCAATCCCCGTTCAGTTACGCGGCCAGTTACCACGAACGTCCAGCATCCGAGCCTCACGCGAGCCGCAATGGCTCCGGGCGACTTCGCGGGAGCATGCACGGGGCCGCAATTCCTTGTCCAGACACACCCGCACCTCCCCGATCTCATTGCGCCGGCACGTGACCAAAATGTCGGAGGCCGAAAGCCCCGGATTGGCGTCCAGAAATGCCCGGCGGACCGCATTTGCCGTTGTTACCAAGGGCTGCGCGGGCTGCTTGTAGGCCTTGGGCACCCTAAGGCTCTCCACCGCCAGTTCCGCAGCTGCGAAGTAGTCCTCCTGGGACAGGCCCGAGCACGTCCCGTGCTTCTCCCATTCATGCTGCACCAGCTTCTCGGAGGGCGACAGCGCCAGCGCCTCGCGCATGACGCTGTCCTTCAGGCGACGTGGCGCACGCGTATCGCAGTACTCCGGCCAACCCTTCTCATGCTGCGGCCAGAGGCCATGAAGGATGAAGCCGAACGGCTTGCCAGACCGACACTGCAAATCATCATCCCGCCCGCCACCCGCATCACTCGAACAATGCGTCGGCGACCATGAGAGCGTAAGCACGAAAAAATCGAAGTCTGCATCAGAGGGAGCAACCGGTGGGGACGCCGGCGATGGCGCTGCAGCTGATGTGTCCGACACCGCCGCATCATCGACGGAGGCCACAGCCGGCACAGGCGGAGCAGCGATCTCTGGGGAGGCCGTAGGCTCCTGAGTGCCCTTGCCATTCGACCCGCTACCTACAAGTTCTCCGCCCACCACGGCAAACGCCACGAGCAGAAGAACAGCAAGAACGGTTCTCGTCATGGAAGATTGATTGAACTGCATGGCTCCTCAACAATGCTGCTTCTTGTTCACGGATACGAAACTCACGTCACTTCTGTTTGCGCAAGCCTTCGAACTCGGCATGCATGCGCTGGCGCTCAAACTCAACGAACCGATCATAATTCTCGCGCCCGCAGATCAACCTGCCCATCCAGAGGCCACCTGAAAACGGCGCGCCACCGCTGCCGCCCAGATGATAGACAAACCTGTCGGCAAGCGCACCGAACCCTGTAGCGGCCAGAAAGATGATCGCAAGGAATTCCGGACTGTTCCCGCCCATACCCATCGCCACTTGCAATCCGACGTGCGCGAGAGCACCCGAAAGGCCGGCAATGATGAAGGTTGCTACGGCGGAATTGTCCATGAAGCGAGGCCAGATGAGTGACCGAAATTTACCCATTGTCATGAAGTGCAGCATCGCCAGTACAGCCAATCGGCCACCTTCGCTTTCGGGTAGAAGCGACCATGCCATCGCAAGCTTTGGCACCTGCCCAGCCAGAAGAAAAACAAACGTGAGAAACGCAAAAAAGAATGCCGTGATGGAAACTCCCAGCACCGCGAACGCGTAGAAATACTGACGGACGACAAGCAAAATGTATTTCATCAAATTTTCCGATAACACATCATGCAACTACATCTTGAACACGCAAAGCGCATCATCAGTCGAAACTGCTTCACTCGGTCAATTTCCAAACGGCTCCAGACCAGCAGCGGGGTCGAAGTAGTCTTTCGCGGATTTCCACCCCAGAAACAAAGCTAGCACCGGCTGCATCACCCAACGAAAGCCACTGTAATACCAGTGAAGGAATGAGCCCAACACCAGATAGGCCGATGCTGCAACCGCACCAGCGCACACGCTTGCTGCGAAATGCAAATGGACTTCAGAATTGAGTTCGGCATCACCAAATCGAATGAACTCGACGAAAAACTGCGACAGCCCCAACTCCTGCGCCCAAAAGCCATGCACAAACCAGACACACTGCGTGAGAAAGAGCCCTGCAAACGCGGACCAAAGCAACAGCACAACCGGCGCGACCATGGGAAATCTTGGCCACACGATGATCGGAGAACACAACATAGTCACAATCTGCAAGAATGAGATCGGCCCGGGCTTCAACAATGCAACCGCCATATTCGCAACAACGTTTTCGTCGTTCAAAATGCTGACTACGGTCCCAAGTAGCATGTAGAACAAGTAGAACACAGCCCAGCACCGCACCAACTGCAACATCAGCTGGAACGGGAATAGCAGCACATTTTTTGCAGTGACCATGCCCCCTTACATCCTGAACACGCCAAACTTCGTCTTCGGAATCGGCGCGTTGAGCGTGGCGCTGAGCGCCAGGGCCAGCACGCGACGCGTTTCGCGTGGAGCGATGATGCCGTCGTCCCAGAGGCGCGCTGTGGCGAAATAGGGGTTGCCCTCCTCCTCATAACGCGCGCGGATCGGCGCGCGGAACGCGGCTTCCTCCTCGGCGCTCCACTTTTCGCCGCGCGCTTCCATGCCATCGCGCTTGACCTGCGCCAGCACGCTCGCCGCCTGCTCGCCTCCCATCACGGAAATGCGCGAGTTCGGCCACGAGAACATGAAGCGTGGTCCATAGGCCCGTCCGCACATGCCGTAGTTGCCGGCACCATAGGATCCACCAATCACCAGCGTGATCTTCGGCACCTGCGCACAGGCCACCGCCGTCACCAGCTTCGCGCCATCCTTGGCAATGCCACCCGCTTCGTACTTTGAGCCCACCATGAAGCCGGAGATGTTCTGCAGGAAAAGCAGGGGAATGCCGCGCTGGCAGGCAAGCTCAATGAAATGCGCGCCCTTCAGCGCCGACTCCGAAAAGAGGATCCCGTTGTTGGCAAGGATCGCGACAGGCATGCCCCAGATATGCGCAAAGCCGCAGACCAGCGTTGTTCCATAGAGCTTCTTGAACTCGTCAAACACGGAACCATCTACGACGCGCGCGATCACCTCGCGCACGTCGTACTGGGTCGCAAGCGATGGCGGGACGATGCCATCCAGCTCAGCAATATCGAAGAGCGGTTCAACCGGCTCACGCAGCGCCACCTCGGGTCGCTTCACGCGGTTCAGCGTCGTCACGATGCGCCGCGCCAGCGCCAGCGCATGCGTATCATCCTGCGCATAGTGGTCGGTCACCCCGCTCCGGCGCGAATGTGTGTCCGCCCCACCAAGCTCCTCCGCCGTCACGACTTCACCCGTCGCCGCCTTCACAAGCGGAGGCCCGCCCAGGAAGATCGTGCCCTGGTTACGCACGATGATCGTCTCGTCCGACATGGCGGGGACATAGGCACCACCGGCCGTGCACGACCCCATGACGACAGCGATCTGCGGAATGCCCGCCGCCGACATGTTCGCCTGATTGTAGAAGATGCGCCCGAAATGCTCGCGGTCCGGAAAAATGTCGGCCTGGTTCGGCAGGTTCGCACCGCCGGAGTCGACCAGGTAGATGCACGGCAGGTTGTTCTCGCGCGCGATCTCCTGGGCGCGAAGGTGCTTCTTGACCGTGACGGGATAATAGGTGCCACCCTTGATCGTCGCGTCATTGCAGACGATCACGCACTCCTGCCCCTCGACACGGCCAATGCCCGTGATGATGGACGCGGCATGGATATCATCCTCGTACATGCCAAAGGCCGCGAGCGGTGAGAACTCGAGGAAAGGCGTCCCCGGATCGAGAAGGCGGTTTACGCGCTCGCGCGGCAGCAGCTTGCCCCGCTCGATGTGGCGCTGGCGGGAACGCTCGTCGCCGCCACGCGCCGAGATGGCCATGCGCTCCTGCAACTCGCCCGTCAGCCGTGCCATCGCATCGGCATTCGCGCGAAACCGCTCATCACGCGTTGAAATCGAACTTTCGAGCCGTGACATGAATCATCCTGAACAGATACTTTGGGCCGGGAGTATTGCGCTTCTTGTGTTTTTTGGGAAAGCTCAAAGCAACAGAAAAATGACACCCTGGGGAAGAACACATGGAAGCCTTTCTACATGACCTGTCATGGGTCCTGCCGCTGCGCAACGACACCCTGACCCAGGTCTTCAACGGCTTCACCTTCCTTGGATATCTGCCGTTCTTCCTGATCTTCCTGCCCATGGGCTACTGGCTGGGTGACAAGGGGATGTTCACGCGCCTGACAATGCTGATCGCCATCGTCGCGCTCTCGAACTCGTTCCTGAAGGACCTGTTCCAGGATCCGCGCCCCGACCTGAAATTCGCCATCGACCAGCGGGTGGGCGACTCTTTCGGCTTCCCGTCCGGCCACGCGCAGATTGCAGTCGCGATGTGGTTCTGGCTTGCACTCGAAGTCCGACGCGGCTGGATGTGGGTCCTCGCAACCATTGTTGCGGCCGGTGTCTGCATGTCACGCCTGTATCTTGGCGTGCACGACGTCGAGGATGTGCTCGGCGGAACGCTGCTCGGCCTGGCCACGATCGTGATCTTCGCAGGACTGATGCCACCGTCATTCGAGGGGCTGCAGAAGCTCAATCCGCTCGTCTACCTCGTCGCGATGGCTGCCCTCGTGCCCGTGCTGTACGTGCTCTGGCCGCGCGAACCCGTATCCGAAGCCGTCACCGCCGTCACATCGCTGATGTTCTTCTGGTATCTCGGCGACAGGATCCAGCAAACGTTTATTTCACATACGCGCCATCCCAACTGGGCCGTGGCTCTGGTCGCCAGCGTCGTCGCTGTCGCGGTGATGTTCGTGGGGTTCAGCTATGGCGGCAAGTACCTTGCAACGCTGGGGCTGGAGAAGAACATCGCATCCGCAATCCAGCTCGCCTACATGGCACTGTTCTCAACCCTGCTCGTACCCGCCCTCTTCCGCGCGACGGGATTGGCGGGAGCACCTGCGAAACCATGAGCCCTTTCGGCAACGCCGCTGGCGCTGTCACAGGAAATTTACACTCATCGGCATTTTAGAATGTACGCTTTCTTCAGCCGAATGATTCGGATGGAGTCACAGCGTACGTGACCGATGTAAGGTGTATGTTGAACACACCGCGCGCTGCCGCAAATGGCCGTGCGAACGAACGCTTCTCCACCGTCCTCTCTCACTTTTCAGTGCAGTTTGTGTGGCAGGACCGCACGACGCGCCTCCTCGCGCCGTCGGTCCATTATGAGGACTGTAGCAGATGGGCAAGAAGGCTAGCAGAAGACGCGTGCGCGACGACTATCAGGACCACTCAAAAGTCCGCGCCCTGTTCAGCAAGGGCAATGGCAAGGTTGGCGGCTGGACATCGCTAGACAAAGACTTCACTGAACGCAGCTACACCAAGAACATCAAGCCCTGCTCCGACAACCAGCGCCTGCTTATTGAAGCCATGGATCAGAGAAATCTGGTCGTCGCCGTTGGCCCGGCCGGCACGGGAAAAACCTATCTCGCCATCGCCAAGGCCGTCGAAGCACTCGACGCCGGAAAGGTCTCCCGCATCATCCTCTCGCGGCCTGCCGTCGAAGCAGGCGAAAGCCTCGGCTACCTGCCCGGCACGCTTGAGGACAAGCTCGCGCCCTATCTGCGCCCTCTCTACGACGCCCTGACGGAGCGGATGGGTGGCAAGCGCCTGAAGGCGCTCATGGCCGAAAACATCATCGAGATCGCGCCTGTCGCCTACATGCGCGGGCGAACGCTGAACAATGCCTTCATCGTGATCGATGAGGCGCAAAACTGCACCTACGGCCAGCTGAAGATGATGCTGACGCGCCTGGGCTGGAAATCGACGATGGTGATTACGGGCGACCCCGACCAGACCGATCTTCTGCCGGGGATCAGCGGCCTCGGCCAGATCGCAGAGCGCCTGTCGACGCTCGAAGACATTTCAGTGATCAGGCTTGAGGAGCGGGATATCGTTCGCCACCCGCTGGTGGCGGCAATGCTGACGGTGCTTTAGGCGCTCGCCATGACCTGGGCCGTGACAAGCAGGCCCAGCGCAAGGCAAGTCACATAGGCAGCATACGACGTGCGGCTCCGGTAGCTCTGGGGCCGCACCGCAATCGACTTGGCGGCTTCCATGAAGCCCATGCTCTCGCGGGTGATGAACTGCTGGCCCGTGAAGACGATGACGACCGACGCAGCGATGAAGAACGCATCGCGCGGCGCGATCTGGCCCAACTCAAACATGACAAGGACTGCGCCCATGAGAACGACAGTCAGGATGCTGGCAATACGATCGAACATCTTCCCTACCCGCTGCTGATATTGCAGTTGCGAACGGAACAGGAAATAAATCGTTCACTCGCCTCTTTCAAGGCGAAAGTGACACCAGCGTCATCAAATCACTACGATGTGATCTAAGTCCCTGTGAGGGCTGCCAGAACGCAGAACCCGAGCAGCCCAGCCCAGAGCAAGCTGACAAGGTAAACGCCTGCAACGTACTCCGTGGGCCAGGTACCCTGCCGACCCAGCTTTTGTGCAGTTGCGGCAAGGAGATGCGGCCCGGAAAGGATCATCAGGGCAATCACCAGCAGCCGCGAGACGTTGTCCTTCTCGAGGTCAACCGCTTCGCTCAAAAGGCGGAAAACCTGGGAAACGGCCAGCGAAAGCACAAAGCCTGCGAGCAGGGCCACAAAAACAGTCTGAAGATCGAACGCCATGGGGTCTCCGCAATCCAACAGGCCTCAGGACTGCATGTTGGGTGCCATGCAGCACGGCCCGCCGATCACGGGTTTTTGCGCTTTGCGACACTAAATTGTGCCGGATTGGTTCACTTCCCCCATTGCGCCGCGACGAATGCCTAGGCACCCTGTGAACGAACCGTCTTGAATTGGACTGTGGTGCGGACGCAACGATGAAGAATCGGAATGCCACACCCCATGAGATTTCGGACACACCCGTCACGACTCAGGGCAATAGTCGCCGCCATGAAGATCGACCAGAGAGACGCTGATGCCGCCCTTGGCGGAGGAGAGGTTCACTCTCACTCCAGCTGGATTTTGCCGCTGATTGTAATTCTGGTTGCCGGCGCCATTGGCGTTGGCGTGTTCGTTTTTCTGGCCGGCCCAACGGTCGAGGAAGTCCAGGGAAATTTCCAGGGCAACACCTACTCCCCGACCGCCGACAAGACCAGGGCCCGCATCAACATCGACGGCGCGGTGTTTGTGATCCCCGCCAAATACACGATGCACAGGCGCTCGCGCGCCAGCGGCGACCAGGAAAACGTTCCCATGCACGCGCTGCTGCCGGACCTGGAAGCCTGGACGCCGGGCAAGGCCGCAGAATTCTCGAGCAACAACGCGAGCGCGCGCGTGATCCGCTTCACGCTGGCGGTTGATCGCTCACGCCTGACCTATGAGAAGAAGTTCGACAGGGGCATCCGTCCGCTGGCCGACAATCCCGACGGCGAACCCGGCCCCTTCGGCCTGACGCAATACAAGTTCAGCCAGGGAACGGGCTACGAGAATACCGAATGGTTCTCGGCCACGCTCGAAGACGGATCAATGCTGGTCATGCGCTGTGACGCATCAGCCAACAAGGACTTCGGCTCGAATTGCATACGCGTCACGCGCCCGAACGACGAAGTCGGATTGACATATCAGTTCAAGCGCTCCCAGCTTCAGCACTGGAAAGAGGCTGACGCCGGCATCATGGCACTCATCAACTCGTTCAGGCCAAAGAAGTAGCCTGTTCAGTTCTTCTTGAGAACCGCGCTCGCGGGCGGAAGGTCCATGTCAAGGATCGCCATCTCGAAGTGATAGGTCGTCTCGCCGTCTTCAGTATCCTTGAAAATGACGCCGATGAACTCGTCACCCACCATCACTTCCACGGAGTCTTTCTTGTTCGGGCGGGCTTCGATGCGGATCGTGTCCAGGCGGAAAAGTGAGCGCAGGTATTTTTCGACACGCAGGATTTCAGTCTTGTCCACGGCGGCATGGCTCCGGTTGAATGGCGCTGCATATTGCAGGCACGACCTTAATCTTCAACCAGATATCCCTGCAACCACAACCGGCCGGTTATTTCGTCCCCAGGCTTGGGAAAATAGCCCGCAGGCAAAACATGTTCCGCGGCATAAAGCGCGACATCGACCATCGACTGGCCACTGCGGGCCACAGTGACGCGCATGCGATACACGGTGCCCTCGCCGACCCGCATCGGATAGACGTGCTGCACGGTGGCCCTGAACTCGTAGTCGTCACTGCCGCCGCTGCGGGCGGGCTTCAGCACATCCGCCGGGACGATCGTGTCGGCATCCTTGACCAGTCGAAGCCCGTAGGGACGCGCTGAATACGCAAAGGCGGACAGGGCAAACTGATAGCTCTCGCCGACCCGGTACCCGCGCCCGTTCTTGAAAAACAGCGTGTCAAAGAACGAGAGCTCTGCACCATCCTTTGTACGCCCGCGAACCTGCCCCTCGGCACCTGAACCGACGCTTGCAACGTGCTCCACCCTCACTGGATGAGTGA
Organism: Micropepsaceae bacterium; assembly: GCA_044375275.1. GTDB lineage: Bacteria > Pseudomonadota > Alphaproteobacteria > Micropepsales > Micropepsaceae > SZUA-430. The sequence goes on from JBILMZ010000020.1 coordinate 11,487, forward strand.
TCGCACCAGCTGCGAAGGGAAAGGCCGTAAGCACGCACCCGGACGCTGACTTGCGCTCCGTGAGCAGAAGCACCATGTGCCGCAATTCGCCATCACCTTCGGCCATGGCCGTCAGCGTATCGGCCTTGCCGCCATTCGGCATCGCACGCTCTTCGGGAAGTTCCACCTGGGCGATGATGCTCGACGACGAAACGACACTCTTGATCCGCGCACGGATCTCGTCTGGCGCATCGGGGTAAACCGAAGCCCAGTGCGTCGCGTGTGCATCAAGAACGGCGCTGTTTTTTTCCATGCTGTGGCTACTAGGCACGCTTCTACTGTTGTTGGCAAGAGCGTGCTACGGTGCAGCCCTCTTCGAAAATATTGCGCTCAAAGATTCGCATGTCAAACAGTTCAGCACGCTCGTACTATCACGCAACAGCAACAGGGTTTTCACCACGCCCTGCCCTCAAAGAATCCATGCATGCGGATGTCTGCATAATCGGCGCAGGATACACGGGGCTATCGTGTGCGCTTCACCTGGCGCAGGCCGGATTGAAAGTGATTGTTCTCGAAGCAGAGCAGGCCGGATATGGCGCATCTGGCCGCAACGGTGGCCACGTCATTCCGGGTCAGCGCATCGATCAGGTCGAACTGGAAAAACGTTATGGCCAAACGCACGCACGCGCAATGTGGTCACTCGCCCTCGAAGCGCAGTCGATGGTGCGGACGCTGGTACAAGCGCACAAAATCGAGTGTGGCGTCAAGACCGGACACCTCACCGCTGCCGTGCGCAAGAGCCATGCAATCGACTTGCAGAACTATGTCGAGCATCTGGACAGGCACTACAACTACAAATCGGCACGATATGTGACGGAAGCAGAGATACCGAAGTATGTCGCCACGGATTTGTACAAGGGCGGTCTCTATGACGAGGCAGGCCTGCACCTGCATCCGCTCAACTTTACACTCGGCCTTGCGCGCGCAGCCGAAAGCGCCGGCGCAACAATATTTCACGATTCAAGGGTGACGCGCGTCGACGCTGGAAATCCCGTGAGGACACAGACCGCAACGGCATCCGTGACGTCCTCATTCGTTGTCTACGCTTGCAATGGTTATCTCGAGGATCTTGCCCCCGACCTCGCAGCTTCAATCATGCCGATTTCGAACTACGTCGCAGCGACGGAACCACTGTCAGCCGAGCAGGCAAAAGCACTGATGCCACCCGATGCCGCCATCACAGACACGAAATTCGTTCTCGACTACTATCGTCTGTCTGAAGACAACCGGCTGGTATTTGGCGGCGGAGAAACCTATGGCGCCCGCGACGCTGATGATGCCGAGCGTTTCGTACGCCCGTGCATCGAGCGGGTCTTTCCGCAGCTCGCCGGCATCGGCATCCCCTATGCGTGGGGTGGTCGCCTCGCCATCACGATGCCGCGCCTGCCGCATGTCGGACGTCGATCACCCAACGTCTATTTCGCTCAGGGATACTCGGGCCAGGGCGTGGCGATCGCCACCCTGTGCGGCAAGCTCATCGCGGAGGCCATCGGCAACCAGGCGGAAAGATTTGATGTTATGGCAAATCTGAAGATCCCAAGGCTGCCGGGCGGCGTGCTTTTTCGTCAGCCACTGCTGCAATTGGGGTTGATGTGGTACGCGCTGCGTGACCGGTTGGGTTAATGCAAAAAACCTCTCGACCGTTTGCGCTCTTCGTGAGAGCCTAGCTTCGTTCGTAACCCACGAAAGGAGGTGATCCGATGTCGAGTGAGAATTTGGTGCTGAGTGGAAGCCTGAAGGTCACAAGGACGCTGGAGCAACCTCTGGGTCCAAACTGATTTTCATGATCATTCGATCAGGGCTCTGACAACAGCCCGTCTCACGAAGGGCCGCAGCGATGCGGCCCTTTTTGATGTTGGAAATGGATGACTTTGAAATCCAGTCCACCCTCGAAGAAGAGCGGGACGCCAGTCAGATCTGGTAGTCGCCCGTGTATTCCTGGATAAGGTGGTTCATCTCGTGCGCGGGCTTGTCACAACCGGCGCAACCGATAACTTTCGCAGGCACGCCTGCAACGGTGCAGCGTTCCGGCACGGCTGCCAGCACCACACTGCCCGCGCCTACCCGACTATAGGCACCGACTTCGATATTGCCGAGGATGGTCGCGCTGGCGCCAATCATCACGCCGCGGCGGACTTTCGGATGGCGATCCCCCTGCTCCTTGCCGGTACCACCAAGCGTCACGCCATGCAGCATGGAAACATCGTCTTCAACGACGGCCGTTTCGCCAATCACGACACCTGTGCCGTGATCGATCATGACGCCACGCCCGACGCGCGCGGCAGGATGAATATCAACCCCGAACACTTCCGAAATACGGCTCTGGAAATGCAGGGCCATAGCCGAACGCCCCTTGGACCAGAGCCAATGGGTGATGCGATAGGACTGCAGGGCATTGAAGCCCTTGAAGAACAGGAAGGGTTCTACGTAGGTATTGACGGCGGGATCGCGCTCGAAGATGGCAGAGAGGTCTGCGCGAACATCTTCTCCAAGCTGCGGCGCATCGGCAAAGGCCTGGTCAAAGACGAAGCGGACCTGCATCGGCCCCACGTCGTCGTTTCCGAGCTTCTGCGCCAGATGATACGAGAGCGCCTCTTCCAGCCGCTCATTGTTGAGGATCGTCGCGTGGACGAAACTCGCAAGCGCGGGTTCGGCGGAAGCCATGCGAACGGCTTCCTCCCTGAGATCCGACCACACGGGATCGCAGGTTGCAAACTTCTCGGCGATGACAGGCATGGACCGTTTTTCCATGGATGAATTCTAGCACAAATGGTGTGAAAGAGTTAGTGAATCAAGCTTCCGTCAAACCGGATTAACCTCGGAAACCAGACAACATGACCAGCCAGGCCCTCAATATTTCGGCCCCACAGACCCTCGATTTACTAAGAACCAGGCGGTCCGGCTCGGCCAAGACGATGACCGGACCCGGCCCCGACAATGAGCAAATCCAAACCCTTCTGGCATGCGCTTCGCGCATTCCTGACCATGGCAAGCTGGCGCCCTGGCGCTTCATCACATTCACGGGGGACGCGCGGACGCGGTTCGGAAATGTGCTCGCTGACGCGGTCAGGAAGGCGGATCCGTCTGTAACCGATGAACGGATTGCGCAGGAGCGGAACAGGTTTCTCCGTGCACCCGTTGTCATTGGCGTCGTCAGCAGGGTTCGAACCGGAGTCCCGATACCGGAATGGGAACAGGTTCTCTCCGCTGGTGCGAGCTGCCAGACCCTTCTGATTGCCGCTCACGCAATGGGATTTGTCGCGAACTGGATAACGGAGTGGTACGCGTACGACGCGAACGTCCATGTTGCGCTAGGTCTGGCGGAAGGGGAGCGGATCGCGGGCTTCATATACATTGGTCAGCCTGTCGAACCACTGTCGGATCGTCCACGGCCGCCGCTTGAGACGATCGTATCGGCGTTCTGACGAGAGCTCAGAGACCCTTGCGCTCGTAGACAACCGCATTCCAGTACTTGGCGCGATGACGTCCACCATAGCGACGCCATCCGCGCTTGCGCAGCGTACGCCCGACAATCGCATTGAAGTATCCGTGTGCCACAAGAACGGCGATCCCGTCTTCCTGGGCAACCTTTCCGAGCATGTCGACAGCCTGCTCCGCACGCCCTTTGGCGTCGCCGAAATCCTCGATGCCGCCATGATGGCCAGCGTGCCACGCAACCCGCGCCAGGATCGCCCATGCGGCAGGCTTGAGGCGAACGAGAGGAACCTTGGGTGACTTGAGCTGCGCTTCCATGAAGATGGGACTTTGCTGGACCACAGCATGGGGCGCGAGGGCACGGGCACTTTCACGTGCGCGAGGACGATCCGACGCAAACACCCGGCGAGCCTGGCGCACAAGATCCATGAGCCAGTCAGGCGGCAGGTTCTCCGGATCAAGTCCGGCCCGCTCATACTGATCGATGAAGTCCTGGAATTTCTTGTGCGAAAGCCAGCGGCTGCGCCCAACATCGGGCTTGCCGTGACGTATCAGAACAATTCTGATGGGGTTCTCCTCCGGGCGCAGCCGGCGTCTGCGCACCTTCAGTTCTTTGGCACCCTCAATTTCCATGTTCTCAAAACTCATAACTGATCGACGCGGACCAATCGGTTATCTGGTACTCAACACGCCCGAGCGGCGCAATGCCATCGGCCTCGACATGTGGCAGGCCATCCCTGCAATGATCCACAGCCTGGACAGCGAGCCTGACCTGCGGTGCATCGTCCTGACCGGTGCGGGCACCGAAGCCTTTGCAGCAGGGGCAGATATATCCGAGTTTGAGGCCAATCGCGCAAGCGAAGAAACGGCGCAAATCTACGACGCAGCAACCCGCGACGCCATGACCGCCATCATGGAATCGTCAAAACCGGTGGTCGCAGCCATAAGGGGTATCTGCTTTGGCGGAGGAGTCGCACTTGCCATGGCCTGCGATCTCAGGATTGCGGCGGCTGACGCCAGATTCTGCATTCCCGCAGCCAGGCTCGGTATTGCCTATGGAGTTGGCGGGACTGCCAGCCTCGTGGAGCGGATTGGCGCAGCCATGGCAGCCGAAATGCTGCTTACAGCCCGGATCTACACGGCACATGAGGCGCTCATGCGCGGGCTTGTCCATCAGGTCGCTCCCGCCCCGGAATTTGACACCGTGCTTGCTGGATACACAAGCGCCATCGCTGCAAATGCCCCGCTGTCCATGACCGCATCAAAGCGAGCGATCCGTGCTGCCGCCAGCGACGACAAAGCCACGCAACAGGTAGCAGCTGCAGCTGCAGCGGCGTGCGCTTCAAGCGAGGATTACGCCGAAGGGCGAAAAGCGTTCGCAACCAAGCGAAAGCCCCAGTTCAGGGGCAACTGACAAATCCCGCTTTGTGCGCGGGAAAGAACAACAGGAGGAAAGCATGCCACTGAAGAACCAGGTCGCCATCGTAACCGGCTCGGCCACCGGCATTGGAGCGTCCTGCGCCATGAAACTCTCGGCCCTTGGCGCACGCGTCGTGGTGAACTGTTCGAAGTCCGTGACTGAAGCCGAAGAGACAATCGGCAGGATCAAGGCCATGGGCGGCGAAGCCATGCTTGCTCAGGCGGATGTCGCAAGCGATGCAGACTGCCGTCGTATGGCAGCGGCCGCGATGGAAAAATGGGGCCGGGTAGACATCCTGGTGAACAACGCGGGGACGACGAAGTTTGCCGATCACTCGAATCTCGACGCCCTGAACGAAGAGGACTTCATCAATATCTACCGGGTCAACGTGATTGGCGCGTACCAGATGATCCGGGCCTGTGCGCCACACCTCAAGGCCTCGGGGTTCGGACGTGTCGTGAATGTGTCCTCGATTGCCGGCGTCCTGGGGGTCGGATCTTCAATCGCCTATGCCGCCTCAAAGGGAGCGTTGAATACGCTCACGAAATCGCTGGCACGATCGCTGTCTCCTGAAATCAGGGTGAATGCCGTGTGCCCCGGCTTCATAGGAACGCGCTGGTTCAGCGAGCGTTTTGGCCCGGAGACATACGCGCGCATCGTCGAGCATAACGTAACTTCGGTTCCGCTCCATCGTGCGGGCACACCCGAAGACGTGGCTGAAGTTGTATCGTTCTTCTGTGGTGAAGGCGCTCGCCACATCACCGGCGAAACCATGCTGATCGATGGCGGCCACCACCTCGCAATTGCAGGCGTGGTTCGACGCTAGCCTCATGCTTCGCAACTGACCCGAGCGTTTGCGTCTGGTGGAGAGCAACCCTCCTGAATGCGGACGGAGCGAACCGATTTGCTGAAACTTCCGCGCAACAGCGCGGAGGTATTTCTTCTGGTTCGTTTCATGCACGCACCTTGTCACTCAGGATCAGAGGGATTTGCTGATTCGAGCCTTGCTTGCATGGCACGCGCATCATTGTGGCATTGATGAAACGCTGCATTAACGCGTTGTCAACCATGCCGGTGCTCAACTCGGCCAGCAACTCCAACGGACCGTTCCCGAAGAGCGGAGGAGGATCGCCGGAAGCGTTCAGCGGCATCGCGCAGGATTTTTGAACGAAACCAAGAGGTTCAGCATGCAAGTAAGTAAATTCAAACTGGGATTGCTGGGCGTCCTCGCGATGTCCACGATTGCGCCCATGGCCCAAGCGGAAGAGTCTGCCTGGGGTCCCATCACCGGAGGCGTCACGCTGACGTCTGATTATCGCTTCCGCGGCATCAGCTCGTCGGATCGCGATGCCGCCGCGCAGGGTTGGCTGCAGTATGATCACGCGTCGGGCTTCTTTGCCAACGTGTGGGCGTCAACGATTGACTTCAACGACGAGGCAACCGCCGACTCGAGCCTCGAAGTTGATCTCACGGCAGGTTACAACTTCAAGATCGGCCCGGCCACGGACGGCTCGGTGAAGGCGGTCTACTACTGGTACGCCGATGCAGACATTCCCGGCGGCGACCCTGAGTATGACTACTGGGAAATCATCGCTGGCGTCGGTCACGACTTCGGCAAGTTCTCGGTCACAGGCGAAATTGCATACAGCCCCGATTTCTTCTTGGAATCAGGCGACGCATGGGCCCTGACCGGTGGAGCAGCGGTCCCGGTAATGGACAGCTTCCTGTTCTTTACGGGTGGCCTCGAGCTTTCGGCTCACCTTGGCCACCAGTGGCTGGATGAAGGCGCCGACTACCTCTACTACGACTTCGGCGCTAGCGCGACTTGGGAGTCGATCACGGTTGACCTGCGCTGGGTTGACACGGACCTCGAAGAAGCTGAGTGCAGCGGTCCCGATCTCTGCGAAGGTGGCGTCGTACTCTCGGTATCGGCCGCTCTTCCGGGCTAACGGCTTTATGCCAGCATGACTATGACCCGTCGCAGGAAACTGCGACGGGTTTTTTTGTTGACTAACAGCCTCTTCAAGGCGCTCCGAGGAAAGCGAGCACGGCCGCCTTGTAAACCTTGTCCCCGACAGTCGTCATGTGATCCCGGCCGGGAACAACTTCAATGGTTGACTGGCGCAGCACCGATCCGAGGCTTCCGGCAGGCCCGGTGATGTTGTCACGTTCTCCCAGAACCAGCAGCGCAGGCGTATCGACATGCACCATTTCTTCGGGTAGAAAGGAGTGCCGGTCCCGGGTCATGCAGCAGGCCAGTGCCTCAAGGTCATTCTTTCCCTGTTCGGCAAAGGTCCGGAAAAGGCGAGGCACCGCGCCGGTGATGGTGCTCGCATCTGTCGCCCTCATGCCGGCCGCGATCGCATCCGTTTCCATGCCCCCACGGCCGAAGTAGTTCTCACCCACGCCCGCAATGACGGCCCGTCGCACCCGTTGATGATGGTCGTGGAGCAGGCGCATGGTGATGAAGCCGCCCATGGAATATCCCATGACATCCGCACGCTCATGCCCGAGGTGATCAAGCAGGCGTACGACGTCCAGGGCCAGCTCTCCCTCTTCATAGAGCGCGCGGTCATGGGGCTTCGAACTCTCTCCGTGCCCGCGCACGTCCAGTGCGATGACCTGCCGCCCGGCTTCCTCCAGCGTGCGATACCACCCGGGCGTCTTCCAGTTCATGGAGCGACTGGACGCAAACCCGTGCACGAGCACGATGGGATCGCCCGCGCCGGCGACTTCGTAGGCGATCCGGACGTCACTGGAAACGGGCAGGACTGGCATGTATCCTCTGGGATTGCAGGAACACGATGAAGCTGGCGCAATCTAGAACGCCTCTGACAGCGGAGCAAACACGTGACACTCGAATCCCTCAAGCAGGCCGTTTGCGGCACAATCGACAGCCTGCGGGGGGAACTGGTGAGCGTCAGCCATGCCATTCACCAGAACCCCGAACTCGCCTTCGAAGAGACCTTTGCTGCGGGCCTGCTGGGCTCAACACTGGCAAAGCATGGCCTCTCGGCCGAGCGGGGCGCCTATGGTCTCGAGACGGCCTACGCAACAAACTTTGGACGCAGCGCAGGCCCCTCCATTGCGATCCTGTCCGAATATGACGCTCTGCCCGGGATTGGACACGCCTGCGGCCACAACATCATCGCCACCATTGGCCTGGGCGCCGCCCTTGCACTTGCGCGCCTCGAGAGCCAACTGCAGGGCCGCGTTCGCTACATGGGAACGCCGGCGGAAGAACGCGGCGGAGGCAAGGAAGTCATGGCCCAGCACGGCGCCTTCGATGGCATCGACGCTGCAATGATGGTCCATCCAGCCGGGTTCGACATGGCCTGGATGCCCTCCATCGCGCTGGCCGAAGTCGAGGCCGTCTATCATGGTCGCGCAGCCCACGCGTCAGCGATGGCGCATCGGGGCCTGAATGCACTCGATGCTGTCGTGTCCGCCTACCAGGCCATCGCCCAGTTGCGCCAGCACATCCAGCAAACGGAGCGCATACACGGCATCATCACGGAAGGTGGACTGGCACCGAACATTGTCCCCGAGCGGGCAGCCTGCCGGTTCTTCATCCGCGCGCGGAACGGCGTGGAACTCGCCGAACTGAAAAAGCGTGTGCGCGCGTGCTTCGAAGGGTCCGCCATGTCAACCGGCACACGCCTAGAACTGAGATGGGGCCAGGTCGATTGCCTTGACCTGAAAAACAACCTGCCGCTGGCAGATACCTATGTCGCAAACGCAAGGCAGCTGGGTCGCGAGTTCATCGATCCCGACCACTTGCCACCTGGCCTCGCGGGCTCGACCGACATGGGCAACGTGAGCCATCGCGTCCCATCAATCCACCCGCTCATCGCCGTGTCACCTCCAAGCGTTGTGATCCACAACGCCGATTTCACGGCCTATGCGCGCTCCCCCAAGGGAGACCAGGCCATCGTGGACGGCGCCAAGGCTCTGGCCATGACAGCGCTGGATTACTTTGACAGCAGCACGCTGCGCGAAAACACGCGCGCCGACTTCAGCAAGAGCGAAGACCTCTCCCGGTCATCCGTCGCCAGCGCCTGGCGCAAGGACGGCTTCCTGCTGTCGGGAGGCTGTGGATGTTGCTGAGCGCAAGGGCAATCAGCCGGGCACACCTGCCAGAAAGTCCATGACTGCGGCTTTCAGCATGGGCTGTGTCAGGCAGTCCATGTGACCACAGCCGGGTATCTGCTTTCCCTTTGCATTCGGAAAGCAAGCAGCAAGGCGCGGCGCAGACCCGGCGAGCTCATCGGATGAACCGGCCACAACCAGGATTTCGTTCCTGATCGCTGAAAGGCGCTCGCGCGTCCATTCCGCCGTTGTCTGGTTCAGGCTCCGCGCACACGCGGCAAGTGCCTTGAGATCCTGTTGCTGCGCCTCGGCAAACAGCCGGAACTGCCGGGCAAGCCCTTCAGGAGCCTCCGCCGCGGAAGGTGCTGCCAGCGCATCGGCAAGCGCAATCGTCGGACGTTCCGACCGTGGCGTGAGGAGGGCATCACCCACGCCGCAAAGCACGCCAAGCAGGAAGCGTTCGGGCCGCTGTTCAAGCACCTGAAGCACCACGCGCGCCCCCAGCGAAAACCCCATCAGGTCCGGCTTCTTGAGCTGCAAGTGCTCCGTCAGCGCCAGCACATCGCCGGCAAAGGTGTCCAGGGAATAGGCAGCCTCTTCATGCGGCCGGTCGCTCTCGCCGTGGCCGGGCAAATCGATTGCGACCACGCGACGGTTTGCACGCGCCAGCATCTGAAGCCAGCCAGCCCTGTCCCAGTTCTCCCGCGAGCTCGCGGCGAACCCGTGAACCAGCACGATGGCATCGCCCCGGCCCTGGTCCGAATAGGCGATATTCCTGCCACTGACCTGCAAACGCTCCATGCCGCGGCCGGGCCTCAGTCAGCCGGAGACGGCATGCCGGTTCCCGGGATGCCATCCCCCGGACTGCCGCGCGGCGAAGGTGAAGCCTCGGCGACCTGGTCGGACCCCTTTGTCGATTGAACTGCAGCACGGCTCTCGATGATGCGACGCAATTCGCGCTGCTTCTCCTCATTGAGCGGGAAGCGCCACATGACGAGAGCGATCCCGAGCGAAATGAGGGTAGGAGGGACGACGTAGATGAGCATCATGCTCGAGATCGTTTCGGCTGAGTTGCCGCCCTTTCCATCGAAACCGATATAGGCCAGCAGGGCGTATGAGAAGAAAATCGCGCAGGAATAGCCAAGCTTGTTTGTCAGCGCGAGGAGGGAAAAGTAGACGCCGGCCCGCGCTTGGCCCGTCTCGACATGGTCATGATCGGCGACGTCCGCCATGATGGCGCGGAACAGGAAGGGGCCAACCGACATGTTCAGCCCCAGCAGCGTCCAGAGAATGAGGGCCGGAACGAATTCTCCCTTCGGCAGGAAGAAAATGCACGGGATCATCACCGCGTTCGCGAGGCAGTGAGCCACGAATGTCTGGTGCTTGCCAAGGCGTCGGCTGACCCAGACCATCGGCGGAATGGCCAGGGCTCCCATCACAAAATAGACGAGCAGGAGCCAGTTCGCCTCCTTCGGCAATTCAAGCCCGAAGGCCACCATCGGCAGGAACAGCGTCGCAACGATGCCACCCGATATGCCCGCAACGAGGTCGGCAACCAGCACATACCGCAATGGCTTGTTGTTGACGATTGCCTTGAGGGCAGGCCCCAGCGGCAGGCGCTCGGCAACTTCGTGCGGGCGCTCGGGAATCGTCCACACGGCGAAGGCCACGCCAAGTGGAAGTGTAAGAATGACGAACCAGCCCATGGAGGCCACCTGGGCAAACTTGTCACCGCCTTGCGCCTGGATGACGGCCGGCAGCAGCAGCACGCAGATCATTCCGATCAGATAGGCCGCCTCGCGCGACGCCGTGATCTTTGACCGCTCGTGATAATCGCCGCTGAGCTCGCTCCCCCAGGCAAGATGGACAATGGAGAGCATGGTCCAGCCGATGAACAGCACGATCATCGAGGACACCACATAGGGCCATGTAACCCCGACTTCCGGCATGAACACCAGGAATGAGGCAAAGCACATGATCGGCACGGAGATGACCATCCAGATCCGGCGACGCCCCCAGCGCGTTTTGGTCCGGTCAGACAGGACACCCATCAGCGGGTCGAGGAACACGTCGAGGAAGCGGATGGCGCCAAAGATGATGCCAGTGACCAGCCAACCGAGACCGACTTCTACCGCATAAAAGGGAGGCAGGTGCACGGCGAGGGGCAAGGTCATGGCCGCCAGGGGCAGTCCAGGCAGGGAATACGCAAGGAGCCAGAAGGGTTTGACGCGGTTCGTCCCGCTTGCGTTGTCCGCCATGGATAACTTGTTTCCTCGTGATGCCAATACCCGGTTTCGGGCTGTTGTTGATCGGACTATGGCGCGAAGTTTGGAAAACAACAAACGCTCAGATAGGCAGGAAATCTCGGTTAAGGACAAATTCTCCGGAGCGCACGGGGCGATCACGCGGACGCGCAGACCAACCTCAATTGCAGACATCCATCGGACGCGGACTGTGAAAATGTCACTGAACTACAGTTCTGCTTTGCGAATTGGCTTTTCACCCAGATCAAAAGTCGAAGAAGACTTGAAATTCTCAAATGAAACCATGAAATGCGGGGCGACGGGACGGAAGTCCTTTGCAAGTCAACCTGCACTTTCGCGCGCGGCCTGCGAACGCAACTGTAACGGCCGATCAGTTACCGTTCGCGATGGCTGCACAGCGCCAGGCGGGGGGCTGCGTCTCGGCGATTGGGGAAAGAATGGCGAAGAAAATGAAGTCCGACGTGCCGGAACTCGAATATGTTCCTTCTGGCAGCAATGACCATCTGGTTGACCTTACGGCAAATTTGGTTTCCGCCTATGTGAGCCGGAATCAGGTTCCCGTATCGGACCTGCCCGGGCTGATTGCGATGTTTCACAATTCCCTTCGTCAGGCCTCCGGCAACGCCGCGCCGGCTGAAGCGGAGCGAAAGCCCGCCGTGTCAGTCAAGAAGTCGGTGGCCGAGGAATACATCGTCTGCCTCGAGGACGGAAAAAAGCTGCGCATGCTCAAGCGCTATCTGCGCACGCACTACAACATGTCCCCGGAAGAGTACCGTAAGAAGTGGGACCTGCCGCACGATTACCCGATGGTCGCGCCCGCTTATGCACGCCTCCGCTCGGTGTTTGCGAAAAAGATCGGATTGGGCCGGGTCCCTTCCGTTGGTCGCGGACGCCGCACAAAGGCGGGCTGACCGCTCTTCGCTTCTTGCTGCCTGCTTTTGCTGTTTGGTGGCCCCTGCCGGAATCGAACCGGCACGTCCTTGCGAACGACGGATTTTAAGTCCGTTGCGTCTACCAGTTCCGCCAAGGGGCCAGGGCAGCCGGAAACGGGCGCAAAGTGGGCGATCCTGCCAAGCCATGCAAGTGGCATCGACACCCACGGAAGAGAATTCATGGCTCAGGCGGGATCGGGAAGCGGCTCAACCCCGGCCTGGCGCATGATCGCCTCAAGGTCAGACTTGATTGCCTGCAGCCGCTCTGCATCGGCCCCGCGCGCCACCAGCGCCGTACCGAACCTGCCGTCACGCGAGAACGGATAGCTGCCGAGGGGAACATCCGCGTTCTTCTTCTGCAGCTCCATGAGCGCCTTGGCGATCGTGCCTTCGCCGACAAACGCAGAAACGGTGACGGACTTCAGGGGAGCTGATGTCGGCAAGCGTCCCTTCACATCTTCGAGCATCGCCTGCATCACCGAGGGGATGCCGGCCATGACAAACACATTGCCGATCTGGAACCCCGGAGCACCCGAAACGGCATTGCCGATCAGGCTGGCACCGAACGGGATACGCGCCATGCGCTGCCGCGCTTCGTTGAAGCTCCCCATATTCAGGGAAGCATAGCGGGCAGCCAGTGCCGCAAACACCGTTGGGTGATAGGTGATTCCGGTTTCAAAGGCAGCGGCCATGCAGTCGGCCGTGATGTCGTCATGCGTGGGACCGATTCCGCCGGTCGAAAACACGAAGTCATGTGCCGCGCTCAGGTAGCGAACAGTCGAGACAATATGCTCCCGATCATCCGACACGACCCGCACCTCGCGAACGGGGATGCCAATCTGACCCAGCCACCGCGCGATGTAAGCCGTATTCGTATCCTGGGTGCGGCCGGACAGGATCTCATCGCCGATGATGAGGATGGCGGCACCGCGCCGACGCTGGACTGCATCTGCCATTGAGTTGCCCGCCATTGGGTTG
>JBILMZ010000168.1:0-7745 GCA_044375275.1 Micropepsaceae bacterium
AGAAGGCGTTGAAGGCCTCTCTGCAGATGGCGAGTACAAGAATCCCAACAATACGTGGCCGAATGGCTGCCACATCTGCGAAGTGGAGATCGACCCGGACACCGGCGTGACGGAGATCGTCCGCTATACGGTCGTCGACGACTTTGGCACCATTGTGAACCCGATGCTCGTCGCCGGACAGGTTCACGGCGGCGTCGTTCAGGGATTGGGCCAGGCTATCGGCGAACAGGCTGTCTATGACTCCGAAACCGGACAGCTCATGACCGGTTCATTCATGGACTACTGGATGCCGCGCGCCAACAACATGCCCAACATCACCTTCAAGACGAACGAGGTGCCGTGCGTCACCAATCCGCTTGGCGTGAAGGGATGTGGCGAAGCCGGCACCGTCGGCGCGACGCCGGCCTACGTCAATGCCGTCGTCAATGCCCTGTCTTCGCGGGGTGTCACGCATGTCGACATGCCCCTGACGCCGCTCAAGGTCTGGCAGGTTCTTCACACCTCGGCGGCGTGACGTCCCGGCTGACGCAGCGGCACCCGCTGCGTGACTGGGGCAGATTAGCAAAGCGTTAAGCGTACGGGTTTACGCGCCCTGAAGCGCGGGTGTGGCAGGCTGCGAGCCACATCTCGACAAGAGCAACGCGTGCAACTGCTGAGAGCGCAATCCTGGACGACCCAACGACTCGCCATCACGGCGGGAGCGCTGGGCCTTGTCGTTCTTGTCGCGCTGCTCCTGTTCCTGCGTCCTGCCGCCCAGGCAAACATTCCCTCTGTACGAGATGGGTATCTCGACGCGTCCACGTGGGATTTCACGCGTCATGGTGAGCTGTCGCTCGCCGGGGCGTGGCGGTTCATGGCGATCAGCGAAAGCGGTGAGAAATCGCCTCGCTCCATGCTCGCGCCAGTTCCGGGTCCGTGGCCTGTCACAGGCAGCACGGGATGGCTGGCCAAGCAGGACGGCACGGCGCGCTATCATCTGCGGATGAAGCTTCCCAAGCCCCCTGCGGGCGAGCGCTTCGCCATCGAGACCGGCTACTGGATGTCTGCCTTCCGCATTTCGGCGAATGGCCAACTGCTTGTCGAGAGCGGACGCGTTGCCAGTTCTGCTGCGCAGGAGTGGTCAAACCCCTATGCGCGAGTCGTGTCCTTGCCGGACAGCGTCGATACTATCGACCTTGAGTATCTCGTCTCAAACCACTCGAACCGGCATGTCGGCTCCAGCGTTGCACCGCAGCTTGGCCTCGAGCGGGCTCTTCGCGGCGAACTGCAGTTCATCGAGTCGCTGTCCCTGTTTCTCGTGGGCGCCATGGTATTTGGTGCCCTCTACCATTTCGTGCTGCATGCGCTTGACCGCCGCGTCACGGCGAACTTCTGGTTCGGCGCCTTCGCAGCGCTCCTTGCCATTCGCACCATCGCCATCGCACCGCTTGCAGCCTACACGGTCGAGTATTTCGAGCACTACTGGATCTGGCGCATCAACTACGCCTCCACGATGCTGCTGCTCCCCGTCACATTCCAGTTCTTCCTCTCGAGTTTTCCCGGACAGATCCGGGCTGACCAGGCGCGGTGGCTGTGGTGGTGCTTTGGCAGCCTCTCCGTCATCACGTTTTTCTCCGGACCCGTGTTTGTCGAGATCAGCCTCAAGTTTCTGCAAATCTACGCCATCCTGTATATCGGCTATCTCAGCAGCAGCCTGTTCCGCAGTTATCGGAATGGCTTGCAGGGCGCCAGCCTGGCACTGACCGGCTGGCTTTTGTGCGCTGGCACCGCTTTGCACGACATCCTGATGTCCAATGGCCTGTTCAACAGCATCAACCTCATTCCCTATGGCTTCATGGCGTTCTTCCTGTGCCTGTCGGGCATGCTGGCGTCACGTAACCACGAAGCCTTCCGCCAGGCGCGGCACATGACCAGCCGCCTGCAGACGCTGAATGAAGAACTGGAGGACGCCGTCCAGCGCCGCACGGCCGAACTTGAAGAGAAGCTGCAGGAACTCAAGGCCAACCAGTCTGCGCTTCAGCAGGCGCGCGAGGACGCCGTTTCCGCCAACATCGCGAAGTCACGCTTCCTCGCGACTATGAGCCATGAACTGAGGACGCCGCTTAATTCCATCCTGGGCTTTTCGGAGTTCATTCGCGACGAGAAGTTGGGCGCCCTGGGGGATGTCCGCTACTGCGAGTATGCCGGTCACATCCATCAAAGCGGCGAGCACCTGCTTGAACTGATCAGCGACATCCTCGACTTGTCGCGTATCGAGTCCGGCAAGCTCGTGCTGCGCTTCGAGGAAGTGCGCATTCCCGACGTCGTCGAGGCGGCCATTGCCAAGGCTGCGACGCGCGAGCGGCGCGCCGGGGATTGCGTTACCGTGAATGTTTCCCCGTCCCTCCCGATGGTTCACGCCGATGGCAGGGCCGTGACACAAATGGTGATCAACCTGGTGTCCAATGCGCTGAAGTTCACGCCGGATGAAGGCTCGGTCACGCTTACTGCATTCCAGCGTGCAGACGGGGGCGTCACGATCGAAGTGGCCGACACGGGGATCGGGATGGCCCCTGACGAAATTCCCCGCGCGATTGCCGCGTTCTCGCAAATCGACAACAACCTCTCGCGCCGCCATGAGGGCACGGGACTCGGGCTCACGATCGTGAACGCCATGATGCAGCAGCATGGCGGTGGTCTCGCCATCGAGAGCGAAAAGGGACGCGGGACGCGTGTCCGCCTGGAATTCCCCGCCGAAAGATCCATCTGGCCCAGCGGCGAGCTGCGCGCACGCGCTGGCTGATCAGCCCACCTTGCTGTAGCGTTCGATCGCTTCGTGCAGGCCTTTGGTCAGCGCCTCGCCGATTTCGCCGCCGCTGCCCTTGACGCGATCCTTGATGACGGCCGCCATTGAATCGATATGGGACTTGATGACCTCGATGTGGTTGTCGGTCGTTCCAGCCTTGGGCCCCACGAATTCGAAAAGCGACGATGCAAACGTCGTGATCAGCGGATAACCGAAGGTACCGCCCTGCCCCTTCATGTCGTGTGCGATCTCGCGCATCTTTGTGTAGTGCTTGAGGCGATCGTTGGGCGTGTCTACACATCGTGCGTGACTGAGACGGAGCTCCTCGATGTGCTTCTGTACCCAGTCGGGATAGTCTTCCTTCATCTGCTCGAGCGCGGACATCGCCTTTTCAAGCGCGGCCGGATCGATGCGCACGGGTTCGCCGGGCGCGGCGCCTGCATATCCCGCCTTCGCCTTCAGCGCGTTCCTGAACCGGTAGAGACGGACCTTCACCTGCGGCTTGTCATCAGCCATTGACGATCTCCACGCCCGGGCTCTTGTCGGTGAGCACGCGGCGTTCCTGTCCCGCAAACGTGTTGCCCCGCCGACGCCTGTCCGGACCGAAGTAGGTGGATGTATGAACGAACTGGCGCGGCCGCTCGATCACGGTCTGGAGCTTCTGTGCCAGCATGTTTACCGAGAATGGCTTGGCGAGGAACTCCGTTACGCCGGCATCGCGGGCTTCGGCCACCTTTGTAGTCTCCGAATGTCCCGACAACATGATGAAGGGAACAAAGCGGTTCGGGCTGTCGGCGTGCCTTCTCACCCACCGCAAAAGGATCATGCCGTCCACCGGCGACATCTGCCAGTTCGAAATGATCATGTCGACGGAGAGCACGCCCGCCTTCATCGGATCAAGCTTCTGCAGCTTGAGAAACTCGATCGCGTCGCCACCATGCTCGGCAAGCTTGACCTGGCGCATGCCGAGCGCGTTGAGGCAGTCGACCACAAGGGAGCGGATGAAGTTACTGTCTTCCACGACCAGGCAGGACACGCGGCTGAGATCCAGTGACTGTGACATGGCTCGCCCTCCCCGATGCTGACCAGACTGCCAAGATTCGCAATTGTGCCGCCCTCATATCCCGAGGGCAAGCGACGCGATGCGGCAATCTCCTGAAGATCAAAGGCTGTCCGGCGCCAGTGTCACCGTCAGCCCGTCAAGATCGGGGGAAAGCTTGATCTGGCATGCCAGCCTGGAGTTTTCCTGCACTGCCACCCCGAAATCGAGCATGTCGACTTCCTGCTGCTCGGCGGGTTTCAGGCGGGCCAGCCAGGTCTCTTCCACGTAGACATGACAGGTCGCGCACGCGCAGGCCCCACCGCATTCTGCGGACATGGGAAGATTGGCATCGCGAATGACTTCCATCGCGCTCCAGTCGTCGCGGCCTTCGAGCGAATGGGTCTCACCCTTGCGGTCAGTGACAATCAGCTTCATGCAACACCCAGTTTCTTCTGCAGGCTTGATGATGAGGTCGTGTACTGGAAGCGGAGCTTCTCGTCAGGCTTGCAGTACCGGAACGCCTGTTGCGCCATCAGTGCCCCTTCGTGGAAACCCGACAGGATCAGCTTGAGCTTGCCGGGGTAGGTGTTGATGTCGCCGATCGCGAAGATCCCGGGCACGCTGCTTTCGAAGGTTCCCGTGTCGACGGGAATGAGGTTCTCATGCAGGTTGATGCCGAAGCTTGCCACCGGGCCCAGCTTCATCGTGAGGCCGAAGAACGGCAGCAGGGCATCGCATTCGAGCGTGAAGTCACCTTTTTCCTTGTTGTTCAGCTGCAGGCCCTTGAGGTGGCCGGCTTCACCCTGGAGCGACTTGATGTTGGCGACGATGAACTCCATCTTGCCCTCGGCGACCAGAGCCCGCATCTTGTTGACGCTGTCGGGTGCCGCCCTGAAGCCGTCGCGGTGATGGACCAGCGTCAGCTTGCGCGCGATGGGCTGCAGGTTAAGCGTCCAGTCGAGCGCCGAGTCACCGCCACCGGCGATTACAATCGACTTGCCCCGGAACTGTTCCATCTTGCGAACCGCGTAGAACACGGACGAGCCTTCGTAGGCTTCGATGCCCGCGATCGGCGGACGCTTTGGCGTGAAGCTGCCACCGCCTGCCGCGATCACAACGCAGCGCGCACTGATGCGGGTGCCGGCGTCCGTCGTCACTGACCAGCCGGTCTCGGTCTTCTGCAGGGCCTCGGCCATCTGTCCCAGATGGAACGTGGCATGGAACGGCTTGATCTGATCCATCAGCCGGTCCGTCAGTCCCTGCCCCGTGACTTCGACAAGGGCCGGAATGTCGTAGATGGGCTTTTCCGGGTAGAGCTCAGTGCACTGCCCGCCGGGTCGGTCGAGGATGTCCACCAGATGGGCCTTCAGGTCGAGAAGTCCCAGTTCGAAGACCGCGAACAGGCCCGTCGGTCCAGCACCAATGATGATGACATCGGTCGTGTGTTCACCGCCCGGAGCGGCCACCTGAAATGACATTTCACACTTCTCTTTTGTTATTCAAGGTATTATGTATGTTTTAGATGTAAAAATACGAATTTGCCAGAGGCTTTGCGTCGGGCGAGCAAAAATCCGCGCGTCCGGATGACGCGTTGCCGCGACAGCCTTTACCCGCCATATCCGCAATCGGTTGGCGAAAAACAAGAGGAATGATTGCGATGAAAACGCATGAGGCTGACCGTAACCGCGTTCCTGCCCACGACTGTGCCTCCATGGCAGATGTCCGGCGCGAGATCGACCGCGTCGACCGGGAACTGGTTCAACTCCTTGCCGAAAGGCTGACCTATATCGAACGTGCCGGCCACATCAAGGCCGAGCGCGGCGCCGTTCGCGATGAGGACCGGATCCGCGACGTGCTGGCAAAGGTGAGGGTGTCCTGCCAGCGGGAAGGTTTCCCCTACTCCATCGCCGAGCCCGTGTGGCGCCAGCTGATGGAAGGCTGCATCGCCCACGAGTTCGTGGTGTTCGACGAGAAAGCAGGCGCGCCGCCGAAGGCTGCCAGCGCCTGACCTTCTAGGCTGATGCGCGTCAGTGAATCAGATCAGGTTGATGCGCATGTTGTCCCGGGCCACGAAGCAGCCCGGCCATGCCGAGAGCGCGGACGCTTCGACATCTTCCATGAAGTGATCCTCATGGTCAGGATCGTGATGGAAGATCGCCAGGCGCCGCGCGCCAGCCATCTTCACGAGACGCACGCCTTCCTGCCACGTTGAGTGACCCCATCCGCGCTTGGACGGAAACTCTGCGTCCGTGTAGGTGGAGTCATAGATCACGAGATCCGCGCCCTCGATCAGCGCCAGGATCTTCTGGTCCGGGACGTCGGGCGTGTGCTCGGTATCAGTGATGTAGCATACCGACTTGCCCTGGTATTCGAGGCGATAGCCGGTTGCACCATCGGGATGGTTCAGCGGCGTCGTCCGTACCTTGATGTCCGGTGCGATGTTGAACGTGTCGCCCGCCTTGAAATCAATGAAGTCGATCCTCGCCTTCATGATGTCGATGGGCACGGGAAAGAACGGGTGGGTCATCTGCCCGGCGAGCACGTTCTGGATGCTCAGGCCCGTATCGAGGTGACCGGCCATGATCTGGAAGTGATGGCCTTCACTGAAGGCGGGCTGGAAAAACGGAAAGCCGTGAATGTGATCCCAATGCGTGTGGGACATCAGGATGGTCGCGTCCCGCTGCTGCTTGCGCATGAACCACTTGCCGAGATTGCGCACGCCAGTGCCCAGGTCAAAGATGACCCGACGGCCACCCATGGACACCTCCACGCAGCTCGTGTTGCCACCATAGGCGAGGTGGTTTGGCCCCGGGCAAGCGATGGTTCCCCTCGTGCCCCAGAATTTCACCTTGAAAGCCATTCAACCCTCTTGCCCTGCTTGCCCGGTTCCAGTGTAGCGGCGACTGCCCGACCGTTTTGCTGCGAATTGGGGCGACGTGACGGCTGTCACACCGGATTCGCTGTCACGAACTGTCGCGCAGCCTCGAATGCTTCCCTTATTGCAGCGATCCGCCCTTTATCAAACGTGGCAGTTTCGGCAATAGCCGCTGCGTCAGCCACGGCAAAGGCGCCGACACCGCGTGCCGAACCCTTGAGCGTATGGGTCAACTGCTTCCAGGTGCGGGCATCGCCTGCGGCTTCGAGCCCCTCCAACACCTGTTCGGTATGCACGAGGAACAGCTCAAGCACCTCGCGCATGACGTCGAGATCGTCGGCGGCCTGCGCCTTCAGATGAATGTAATCGACGGCGGCCTGACTGTTTCGCACGACGCTGATGCCCCTGTTTGTTGCCGCGCATTCTAGATGGCAGAGGCAACCACCCGGTTAATCAGGCGTAAACCGAGTCCTAAAAGGGTACCCTTCCGCCCGGAAACGGGGATACCCCGAACAGGAGGTGGTGCGTCAGGAAAAACCCCGCGAACATGATGATCGCGACGAGTTGGCGCCACGTCAGCAGCTCACCGATGCTTAACCTGTTGCGGCCTGCCAGGATGGCGGCAAAGGGGACATTGGACGTCACGGCGGCGAACCGGCTCCAGTCATCAGGCGACTTCCGCTTGCGCTTTGCATCAATGGAGGCAGTGCCGGCCAGGGCGAGCACGAGGAACGAGCCGAAGAAGATTACCGAGGCTTCATCACCATTTGCGATCAGGTGAAAGGCTGCCCAGATGGCTACACCCCAGAGGAACGGATGTCGCGTAATGCGCAGCATGCCCCGCGCCACATCTTCTCGACCCGCCAGTGAGGCCTGACCTACCGACGTCGGATTCGGCGTCAGCACACCCGGGACCACCATCAAGAACGCGAGCGCCATCACGATGCCACCGGCATGCTTCACCCCTTCGCCGAGATACCAGAGCTGAGGATTGTTACCGGCCAGGGCTGCATTGAAAGAGAGGCACATCCAGACGATGACAG
>JBILMZ010000169.1:0-7726 GCA_044375275.1 Micropepsaceae bacterium
TTCGCAGCATCTACCCGGCTCTCGAGTTCTTCACCCCGATATTCGAAGCCGACGGCTGCAGAGATCGCACCTTCGCCCCACAAATCCACAACTTCGCCAGTTGCGCTGCCTGACAACAGTGTACGTTCATATGTAATGACGTCCGTGGAGTTCACGCGGACGAAGCTTGCCATCGCATCTGACAAGGCAAACGAGCCCAACGGATTGTTGGAGTTTGCTGTCGGAACGAAAGAAGCTCCAGCAACGCTGTTGTACGGAAACACGCAGCCCGGCTTCGCGCCGATCGGTGCAGCCTGCACCGCCAGCGACGTCGTGTTACAGGCGTTCAACAACTGTGTCATCCCCGAAAGGCTGATGCTGTTGTTGTTCTTGATGATCGACGAGTTGCGGGCGTAGCTGTGGTAGATTTCCCAGTCCCAATCGATTGAGGGCATGGTACCGCGCAGACCCTGGGTGCTACCGAAGGCGTTGGTTTCGATTTCACCCGTGCGGTTTCCGACCTGAGTCGTTCTGATGTTCAACCCGAAGGTTCGGTTGTCAAGGCCGGCGCTGTTGCCGATCACGCCACCAAAGTGCAGCTGCGCCAGCGAAAGGAGCTGGGGCTGAGCGGTAATATACGGATTGACCACAACGTTACCAACTGCTGGGTCGATGTCGTACTTGACCTGGAGGCCGTTTGCCGGCGTAGCTGCCAGCTGCTGAAATGAGCGCGAGTTGGTGTACATCGCGTCCACGAACGCTTCCATCTCGCCGTTTGGCAGGATGTCGTACTTTGCGAACGTCGAAGCGTTGACACGCTCGTTACCCAGGATCAGAAGATTGTCTGGCGAGAAGTCGTAACGGTCACTCGCCGCGTCAGGCGCACCGGCGTTGTCAGGAACAGCGCAGTTCTGGGATGGCGCAATGCCACCACCATTGCGGAAGCGGATGGAACCGCCCGTAGACGTTACGCCATTCGAGGGGCGGCAGTCGTTGTCAAGCGTCAACCCGGAAACCGTAGCCACGTTCGTTACGAACTGAGCTGGAGTCAGTCCAAGCGGGTTATTTGCTGACGGCACGCCGCCAGAGCTGGTTGTGAAAGCGATCGTCCCCCAAGGTGCCGTAGCCGAGCCACCCGAGAAGAACGGCGCAAAAATCGGATTATTGAGGTCATTAGGATTCTGCGAAACAAAAATCGCTCCGTTGGTGGTGTCACGCAATACTGCACCCGCTCTGCGGGACTGAATGCGCTCATCAGCACCGACTGCCGAGCGGTTGTAGTACTGAAGTCCGAGCTGGACCGAACCGCGGTCGCCGTCAAACGAACCACCGATCAGGGCGTCGGCAACCCACTGCGGGGCCGCGCCGTCTTCTGCCTGCGAGTATGAACCGCCAAGCGTGATGCCTTCATAGTCATCCTTCAGGATGAAGTTGATGGCACCGGCAACGGCGTCTGCACCGTACACGGCCGAAGCACCGCCCGAGATGACTTCAACGCGGTCGATGAGCGAAGCCGGGATCGTGTTCAGGTCGACCAGGCCGCTTGCCGAAGAAGGATTGGCGCGACGACCATTGATCAGGACCAGCGTACGACCGGCACCCAGGCCGCGAAGGTCCGCCGTGGCGAAGCCGTTCAGCGACGGGTTGTTTGACGTGATGGTTACGCCCGGAATGACCTGCGGCAGGGTGTTGATCAACTCTTCAGTGTTGACCGTACCCGTGAGCGAGATCTCTTTCGCGCCAACCGTTGCGATCGGGCTGATGGACTTGAAATCGCGCTGCTTGATGCGCGTTCCAGTGACCGTCACCTTCTCAACCGACGGCGCCGCTTCCTGCGCCGCCGCAACACCTGTCATGGCGATCAGGGCGGCTGATGCCGCCGTGCCCGCCAGCAGGGCAGACTTAAATGTCTTCTTCGAAACCAAGTTCAACACGATGGAACCCCCTTTAACGTTGCCCGCTTGCCCCAAACCCAAAAAAGTCGGTGTACAACTCGTACTTGTCCGGGCGGTGCAAATACGATGCGCTTTAGAAGTTGCGGTACGCACCGACCTCTATTGCACTCAACGGTCATGCTATCGGCCAGACGAAGCACGCAGCAATATCTTTCCGAGGCGCCACGTCTCATTTGGGTTGTTGTGTGTCTCAAAAACATCATGAGAAAACACAGCCAACCGATTGATATCGTTGATAATAATAAAAACGACACAAAACGGCCAAAATTCAGCCCGTTGCGATCCCGCCATAGTAGAAGCATTCAGGATCGATGCGTCCTGAAAAATGTAGGGTGAGTTGGTGGCAGGGCCAATCCGTCGCTTTCCACAGGCCTTCGCGTTCTGGTTGTGGTGAGTGTGAAGAACTCTCCAGACAAGGATACCGGCGGGTTTCCCGGGCCCGCAGCGTGTCGCCTTGGCGGGGTTTGGCGAGCGGCGGTTGGCTCGCGCCCCGGTCGAGGACGCGGCGGGGCTGCTACCAGGGCGCGCCAGGCCCGTGCGGCTCTTCCCGCCGCCAGTTTGTAGTCCTTCCCCCGGATTCAAGGTGTCCCTGTATTGCGCCGGGCGTCACCGGCGGGCAGGGCAGGGTGCCAACTGGCAATTGGACACCCGCTGGGGCATCTTCTGCCCGCGCCGGGACGGATTCTCCCGCGCGGGTTCGAGGTGGAAGGCGTTGTCAGGCAGGAAACTCAGTGATCTGTTCAGGCGCAGGAAGGCGACGGAAGCGGCGCCCGTACGCGCTGGCGTTCCGGAGGATGTTTTCGTTGCGGCCATAGGCGACGTGCACGGCCATCTCGACCTCGTGGAGACACTCTGGCAATTGATCAGCGACAAGGCGCGTCAGTCACAATGTCGTCATAAAGTGCTTGTTTTTGTTGGTGATTATGTTGATCGCGGACCGGGCAGTGCGGCACTCGTCGACCGTTTGCTGCAAGGCTTCGACGGTTTCGAGACCGTGTTCCTGATGGGCAATCACGACCAGACGCTGCTGCAGTTCCTGGCTGATCCATCGGTCGGTGAAGTCTGGCGGAACTTCGGTGGGCTCGAGACCATGCGCAGCTATGGCGTCACATACGATCCTGCGCGCGGCTGGGCCGATACGCGCAGCGCTTTCGCGCTGGCGATGCCGCAGGCCCATATCCATTTTTTCAAGAACCTGAAGCTCCACCATGTCATCGGCGACTACGTGTTCGTCCACGCCGGCCTGCGACCGCACGTGAAGCTCGAAGACCAGTCAGCGCAGGATCTTTTGTGGATAAGGGAAGAGTTCCTGGACAGTGACGCGAATTTTGGCCGTGTTGTCGTGCACGGCCATACACCGGCGCGCGAACCGGTCGTCCGGCACAACCGTATTGGAATTGACACCGGCGCCTACATGTCTGGCAAACTGACGGCGCTCGTGCTGGAAGGCCGTGAGCGGCTGTTCCTGTCAACCTGACCTTAACCATACCCCTGGCGAAACGATGTTCAGAACCCTCTTCCTGTTGGCTGTGGCCGGCTTTTTCCTCGCAGGCTGCCAGATGATGACCTATCCGCCAGCTGGTTCGGCCGGAAAGGCACCGGCGACCGTAGCAACGCAGCCGGCCCCGGCGCCCGCTGCAACTCCCGACGCATCAGCTGACGGCTACCGGCTCGGCGCCGAGGACAAGGTCAAGATCAACGTCTATGGCGAGGCCGACCTGTCCGGCGAGTTCGTGGTCGACAGTTCGGGCGTCCTCTCGGCCCCCTTCATCGGCCAGATCGCCGTGAAGGGCCTGACAGTCCGGGAGTTCGAGGCCGCCTATGCCACCAAGCTCCGCGAAGCCGAAATCCTCAAGGACCCGAAGGTTTCCGCCGAGGTCACCAGTTTCCGGCCGATTTACGTCCTGGGCGAGGTCAAGAAGCCTGGCCAATATGCCTTCGTGTCGGGCATGACCATCCAGAAAGCGGTAGCCCTTGCCGAGGGCTTTACCTACCGCGCCAGCGAGAGCCGGGTAGAAGTCACGCGAGGTGGACGAAAATTCACGATCGAGGTCACCCCGCAGACCAAGGTGCTGCCGGGGGATGAGGTCCGCATCCTGGAGCGGTTTTTCTAGGTTTCCGGCGGTTATTCTCGCAGCAGACGCGAGTTGCGTGCGAACACCTCAATCTGCACGTGCAAATTGCTATATGTTGATACCGTCACGCTGCAACCTACTTTCAGTTGGGTGGGTTAGCCCTCGAGGTTAGACTCTTTAACGAATCACTTTTCGTGAGAGAGCGAACCTTGCGCTTCCTGTTCCTTCTTCCCGTCGCAGCCCTGCTGTCCGCACCTGCCATGGCCGCCGATGACCCGGTGAGCCGGCTGGCGGACGAAGTCTGCGCGGCCAAGGACGTCCAGGGCATGAGCGACCTGGTCTACCGCTACATCTCATACGATCGCCTTGAGCCCCACGAAGTCGCGGAAGCGTTCGGCGTGGCCACGTTCCTGGGCGACCTGGGTCGCTGTGCAAGCCAGCAGGCGATCCTTGATGCCTTTTTCCTCTTCAAGAAGGGCAAGGAAGAAGCCGTTCTTGACGTGGCGTTTGCCCGCGGACGGATCGCGGCCAAGCCGGCAAACGGGCCATCGCCCGCCGCCGGTGGAACTTTTCAGGGGTCATTCGTTGCGCTTGGCACGGCTGGGGAGCCACCGAGCGTTCAATGAATTGGTGGTTCGCTGGGTTGCCGGGGGGCGGCGCAGCGAACTGAAGAATGGTGCGAGCGGAAGACACGGACGAAGAGCCGGCACTCCGCCTGGGAGTTGAGTTGGGACGTTTCATCTTTGCAGCCGCCAGCGCGTGCATGCTGATCGCTGTCTCCGTTGCGCCGGCTTTGGCCGGGCCGCACGAGAGCGCGGCGAGCGATGTCTATTCGCGCCTGCGCCCGGAATATGACCCGAACGGCATCCGGATGAGTTCGCTGACCCTGTATCCCACGCTCTCGTCGGGCGGCGGCCTCAACAGCAACGTGTTCAACGCGCCTGTGGGGACACAGGACTATTTCTACAGCACGGATGTCGGCCTGCAAGTGAAGTCCGACTGGTCGCGCCACGAGTTCTCCCTCGACGCGCAGACGCAATCGGTCTGGTACTCCAACCAGGTCACGGAGAACCGCAATGACTGGAGCCTGGACTCGAGCGTGACCCTCGACCTGCTGCGCGGCACGCAGCTGCGGCTCGACGGCGCCATCGCGACGGAACACGAGGCACGCGGCATGTCGCACGCCGGCGGCGCCCTCACGGGAGACGCATCGGCCCCCACGGAATTCAGCCGCAACGCCGGTGGCCTCGAGTTCGAGCACAGGTTCAATCGCTTGAAGCTGAACGTTGGCGGCACCTGGCAGAACCTCGACTATGTCGATGGCGAGGAGATCGGCACGGCGCTGGAAATCAACAATGACGACCGCGACCGCACGGAGATGCGCTATTTCGGCAAGGCGTCGTTGGAAGTATGGAGTGACACTGCGGTATTCGCGCGCGCGGCCATGACGGACATCGCCTATGCCGAAGCACTCGATGATCTCGGCCTGCAGCGCGATGCCTCCGAGCTCAAGATCGATGGCGGCTTTGACTTCTCCCTGACCCATGTCCTCACCGGCGAAATCGCGGCGGGCCTGGCAACAAGGTCCTATCAGGATCCGTCGCTTACCGAAACCGCGGGCGCGTCGGTCGACATCCGTCTCAAGTGGTTCCCGACCATGCTGACCAACGTCACGCTCGACGGCGGCCGCGCGATCGAGGAGACAACGGTCGACGGTGCAGCCTCGCTCGTGTCCACGCGCGGCGAAGTGCGGGTCGACCACGAACTCCTGCGCAATCTCATCTTCAGCGGCAGCATGGGCTACGAGAACCAGGAGTTCACGGGCGGCCTGCGCAACGACGACATTCTCAGGGGCGCTGTTTCAGGCCGCTACATGATCAACAACAACATTCATCTGGATGCCGGCTGGGAGTTCGTGGACCGCACGTCGAGCGATGTGCCGTTCTCCTATTCGGCGAGCCAGTTCCAGTTCAGCCTCACGGGAAAGATGTGATGCCATTCCTGTGGACGAAGCACGAAATGATGGGGGAGGGTCAATGCCTTGCGTTGGCTCATTGGGTAGGTATTGAGGCGCCATGATCAAGCAAAACATGAACGCTTTCCGGATCCCGGAATATGATCAGCGACCCGTCTACGGGCCGCCGCCGCCGCCGCCACCGGCGCCGCCGCACCTGCGCCATGCCGTCTATGACGAACCGCCGGAGCAGGATTTCAACATCCGCTCGGTCTTCGGCGTGCTCATGGTTCGCGTCTGGACCATCCTGGGCGTCATGGGCGTCTGCATGACGATCGCGCTGATCGTCATGTTCCAGATCACGCCGGTCTACACCGCGTCCACGCTGATCATGGTCGGCCAGAGAGAAAACAAGGTCCTCGATGCCGAGTCCGTCGTGGCTGGTTTGCAGACCGACACGTCGACGCTGGAAAACCAGATCCAGGTGCTCAAGTCCTGGTCCCTGGCGGAAAAAGTGATCCTCAAGCTCAATCTGATGCGGGATCCCGAGTTCAACTCGGCCCTGTCCAAGCGCTCGGTCTACAACATCGCGAGCTGGTTCTCGTCATCCAACACAAAGGAGACCATCGTCATCCCCAAGGGGGCCGAGAAGCTCACGGTGAAGCCCGCCATCATCAACCGGTTTGCCACGAAGCTCAGCGTCGCCACGCAGGGCCGCTCATCCGTGATCAAGGTGACGTTCGAGAGTTCGGACCGCGAGAAGGCGGCCAAGATCGCCAATGCGGTCGCAGCCCAGTACACGATGGACCAGCTCGACACGAAGTTTGACGCCGCCAAGCAGACGACGGACTGGCTGAATGGCCGCCTGCACCAGCTTGCCGAAAAGGTCCGCGTCTCCGAGAACGCCGTTGAGCAGTACAGGGCCGATCACGGCCTGGCGGACGGAAAGGGCGGCACGACGCTTGCGGGTGAGCAGTTGTCGGAACTGAACAGCCAGATCGTCGTCGCGCGCTCGAAGCTTGCGGAACATGAAGCCAAGCACCGTCAGGTCAACGCGCTCTACAAGCAGGGCGGCAATGTCGACTCCATCGCCGCTGTCATCAACTCGCCGGTTATCGGCGCCCTGCGTACCCAGCAGGCGGAACTCGTCCGCAAGGAAGCCGAGCTCAGCACCAAGTACGGCGCCCGCCACCCGCAGATGATCGCCCTAGAGGACGAGAAGAAGCACCTCGACATCAAGATCGGGGAAGAGGTCAAGCGCATCATCCGCAACCTGTCCAACGAAGCCGCAATCTCCCGCGCCTCGCTGAAGTCCCTCGAGGAAAGCCTGGCCGAGATCCAGGGCACCGCCAATACGCAGGGTCAGGCCTCGGTCAAGCTGCGCGAGCTCGAGCGTGAGGCCCAGTCCAACCGGGCGCTCTACGAAACCTTCCAGAACCGCTTCAAGGCGTCCGAAGAGCGTGACCAGATCCAGACACCGGACGCGCGCATAATCCAGAAGGCCGCCATCCCGGCCGAACCCAGCTTCCCCAACCGCCCGATGCTGATGGGCGTGTCGCTGATCGGCTCGACGGTGCTCGGCCTCATGATCGCCTTCATGCTCGAGCGCATGGACAACGGCTTCCGCACCGGCCCCGACGTCGAGCGGGCGCTGCGGCTGGCGAATCTCTCGGTGGTCCCGAGGCTGCCGAAGGAAAAGCACGTCGCAGACCGGATCGTGCAGAAGCCGCTTTCCGCCTTCAGCGAGTCCATAAGATCGCTTT
>JBILMZ010000170.1:0-7695 GCA_044375275.1 Micropepsaceae bacterium
TCACCTTGCAGCGACGCGCAAGCGCCCAGTCCGCCGATCAGCACTGCCACCGCAATGCCTTGCCAGAGCGCGCGCATCAACTGCCCATCAGCAGGACGACCTTCACGCAGTCGCCATGGTGCTGGGCCGCAATGGCCTCGTTGATCTGCGCAAAGGGATAGGTCTTGATCATGCGGTCAAAGGGAAGTTCGCCCTTGCGATAGTGCTCGATCAGTTGTGGCAGGAATTCATCCGGGTCGCTGTCGCCTTCGATGATGCCCTTCACCGTGTGCCCGAAGGTCATGGCCGTGTTCACGTCACCCGGCAGCGGCGTGTTCGGCGGCGCCACGCCGACAATGCCAAACACGGCCTTGGGTGCAAGCGCGTTCATCACGCCCTGCTGCACGGCGGGAATGCCTGTCGTGTCGAAGGCATAGTCGACACCCATGGGCACGATCGCACGCACGGCCGCAGCGAGATCCGTCTGCGCAATGGGATCGATCACATGCGTGGCGCCGAATTCCTTTGCAAGCTCACGCCGCGCGGCCACGGGCTCAACCAGGATGATCGTGCCGCAGCGCTGGATCTTCGCGCCCATGACGGCACTGAGGCCCACAGGACCACCGCCTGTGATCAGCAGGGATGAACCCGCCTTGCAGGCAAGCGAGCGCATCACGCCGCCCGCACCCGTCTGCACGCCGCAGCCCAGCGGCCCCATGATGTCGAGCGGCAGGTCCGCCGGCACCTTGATGATATTGCGCTCATAGGCGATGGCGTGCGTGGCAAATGATGACTGGCCGAAGAAATTGCTGCCCACGGGCTGCCCATCAATCGACAGCGCGCGCGACCCATCGGGCCGCATGCCGGCATAGTTCAGCAAGGGCATCGTGTGGCAGTAGGCAGCATCACCGGAATCGCAGCGCGGACACGAGCCGCAGGAACGGAATGTCAGCGCCACGCGGTCGCCCGGCACAACCTTCTTCACGTCGGATCCCACGCGCTCGACAATGCCCGAGCCCTCATGGCCCAGGACCGCAGGGGCCGCAATCATGTTCGCCTCCTTGAATACGATGTCCGTGTGGCACACGCCGACGCCCGTGATCCGCACGAGCACTTCATCGGGCCGCGGGTCCGCCAGTTCCACCGTGCGAATTTCAAAGGGTTTGCCGGGACCTGTCGTGACGGCTGCCTGGATCTTCATGGGGATGTCTCGCAAAAAGTCTGGGAGGGAATGGCCTGCTTCGCCGCACACTAGCCCAGCCTTGTCCGGATGTGGAGCGGAACAGGGCGGCCGTGCACAGCGTGACAGCCCCCGCGGAATGCGTGTAATGAACAGCACTGCATCCGGTGCGCGCAACCTCACGCAGAGGGATGCCAGCGATGGCAGGAGATGACATGGGTTTTGACACGAAGCTGGTGATATCGGGTCCGCTCCGCAAGCCACGCCAGATGCTGGCCGAACAGGAATATGGCGGGCACACCTCCATCCACGACGACGCGATGGCGGCCAAATTGGGTTTCCGCGCCGGGCCGATCGAGGGGCCAACCCATTTCAGTCAGTTCCCGCCTTTGCTGGCGCAGATCTGGGGACAGGCGTGGTTCGAGCGCGGCTGCCTCTCATCGCATTACCAGAACATGGTCGTCGAAGGCGAGGCGGTACGCGCGTTCGCAGAGATCCCGCCGGCCGGCGCCACCCGCACGAAAGTCTGGGCCGAAAAGGAAGACGGCACGCCCGTACTTGAAGCCAGCGCCAGCCTCGGGCCCGATCATGGACAAACGCTGCTCGAGGAACGCATGGCCGCCCTGCGTCCGCCGGAGCGCCTCGTCATTCTCGCAAACCTCACCCGCGGCATGAAGGGCGCGCAGGATGAGATCGTGCGCATGGACCCGGACCAGCACATGGGCGCGCTCTATCCCTTCAGCCTGCGCCAGAAGCTGGCGGTGATCACCGAGAACTCGCTTTGGTACAGCGATGGAAATGCCTCCCCGTGGGGAAGACCGATCATCCCGCTCGAGATGGTCAGCGTGCTCGCCGAGTATTCGAGCGCCACGGCACGCTTTCCCGTCAAGGGACCGGCGGTCGGACTCTTCGCGGACCAGGAAATCAGGATGATCGAAGGGCCGCTTTTCGTGGGAGAGGAATACCTGATCCGCCGCGAGATCGCGGCCCTGTCCGAAAGCAAGCGCACGGAATCCTATTGGGTGCGCACGCGCATCTTCGACCGGACCGGCAAGCGGCAGCTTGCGGAAATGCTGCTCAATCACGCAACGATGAAGCAGTCCTACGCCAACTACGACACCGAACGCGCCGCGATGGGCTGAGACGAACACTCACGTGAGCGAAAGGATATCTGCATGACAAGCCTTGCCGAGCGCCGCATCCGTACTGTGCGTGATCACATGGCGCTGGAGTGCGTCAATGACTGGGACGCCGTGATCGCCACCTTCCGCCACCCGCGTTACGAAATGTATGGCCCCGGCACGGTCTTTGACGGCGAAGTGCAGGTGAGGGGCTATTTCAAGGCCTCGCGCACGCCGTTCCCCGACCAGGGCAACGAGATCATTGCGATCGCCCATGATGGGGACACGGTGCTGGTCGAGTTCTGGCTGACCGGCACGCATCTCGGACCACTCAGGGTTGGCAAGAAGGTCATTGAGCCCACTGGAAGGAAGTTTCGGGTGCGCATGACCGCAACATTCGAGTTTCCGCCCGGTGATGATCGCATTCTCTGCGAGCGTCCGTATTATGACCAGGGCGCCGTCCTGCGCGCGCTCGAGCTGGGCTGAGGCACGCAAGCCAGCGAGGTATCCACAAAGTGACTGTCCCCGTATTGCAACCTTTCGGTCCGCAGATCTGGATTGCCGACGGTCCCATCGTCGCGGTGGCCGGATTTCGCTATCCCACCCGCATGGCCGTGATCCGACTGTCTGACGGCAGCCTCTTCATCTGGTCACCCGTTGCCCTGACACCGGCGCTGCAGGCCGCAGTGGAAGCGCAGGGGCGGGTCAGTGATATCGTGGCACCAAACTCGCTCCATCATCTTCATCTCGCTGCCTGGAAGCAGGCTTTCCCGCACGCGCGGCTCCACGCACCGCCGGGCCTTCGCGAGAAGAGAAAGGACCTGGCATTCGATGCCGACCTCGGTGACACCCCCGATCCAGTCTGGGCCGGGCAGGTGGACCAGGTGCCTGTCGGCGGAAACCTGATCACGACGGAAGTCGTGTTCTTCCACCGCGAAAGCGGCACGGTGCTGTTCACGGATCTCGTCCAGAATTTCCCGCCCGGCTGGTTCTCCGGCTGGCGCGCCGTCATTGCATGGCTCGACCGGATGCGGGGCGAGAAGCCCCAGGTCCTGCAGAAATTCCGCGTGGCCTTCGTCAACCGGGCCGCCGCCCGAAGCGCGCTACGTCAAATTCTGGCGTGGCCGTGCCGGAATGTGCTCATGGCGCATGGCACCCCGGTGGTGGGCGGCGGGGCCGCGTTTATCCGCCAGGCATTCGGGTGGCTGCGGCCTTGAATCCCGGATAACCGCGGGCCGGAACCCTTGCAATTTTGCGTGGCAGTCGCATCTGTGTGCTTCAAGCCCCCTCAAGGTTGGTCATTCAGGTCAGGAGCCGCATCCCGGATGCAGAAGCTGCAGCAAGTCATTGAGTCCAATGCATTCACGGGCGCCATCATGGCGCTTATCATCCTGAACGCCATCACGCTTTCGCTCGAAACGTCACCCACCATCATGGCATCGGCGGGGGCGACACTGATGATCGTCGACAAGGCCATCCTGGCGGTCTTTGTGGCCGAGCTGCTGGCCAAACTCGTGGTCTATCGCTTGAACTTCTTCAGGTCCGGATGGAACCTGTTCGACCTGGCCGTTGTCGGCATTGCGCTGGTGCCGGCCACGGGCCCGCTGGCCGTGCTCCGCGCGCTGCGGGTGCTACGGGTGCTGAGGCTGGTCTCCCTCCTGCCGCAAATGCGCCGCGTGGTGGAAGCCCTCGTCCACTCTCTGCCCGGCATGGCGTCCATTGCGATGCTCATGGGCGTCGTGTTCTTCGTGGGATCCGTCGTCGCGACGAAACTGTTTGGCACAGCGCATCCGGTCTATTTCGGCACGCTCGGGGACTCGCTCTTCACGCTGTTTGCAATCATGACGCTGGAAGGCTGGGCCGACATCGCGCGCGAGGTCCAGACCACGCACCCGCAGGCCTATCTCTTCTTCGTCCCCTTCATCGTGATCTCGGTATTCGCCGTCCTCAACCTGTTCATCGCCGTGCTGACGAACTCCATGCAGGAAATGCAGAAGGAGGAACTGCAGGCTGAAGAGGAGATCGCGTCACGCCACCAGAAGGAACTGATGGCCGAAATCGAACGGCTGCGCCTGGAGATGCGTGACCTGCGGTCGGCGCTTGTCGTCAAGGCAGGTGGCTGAGCGAAGACAAGCGGCACCGGAGTTCCGGATTGATCAGTGGTCGGCGCCCTGCGTGTTGCCGACGGCGGTTCGACGAATGGCAGAGGAGAAAGCAGGACCACTCAGCCCCATATCCAGCGCCTGCCGCGCGGCAGGCAGGACGTGACCGCGATCCCGCAGCTCTGCCAGCGATGACGTCGAGGCAAGCAAGCCCTGGTCATGCAGGAATTCAGGCAGATGGCCAGACGCCATTATGCGCCAGTCCAGCGGTTCGCCTTTTCCCATCGCAGCCGTCAGCATCCAGACCTCCGTCGTGCAGTTCTCGATCAGCGTGTTGTAGAACACGGGCGTTTTGGCGATCCGGTTGGCGTTGTCGAGAAGGGCGAGCAACAGCGCACGCGCCTGTGCCGGACTGGCGCGGGTGCGAAACAGCTGCAGGTCCTCCTTCGGGAAGAAGACGCGCCAGCCATAGAAATCCCTTTCGTCCCCGGCAAGCACGGCCAGTTCATA
Source organism: Micropepsaceae bacterium (assembly GCA_044375275.1). Classification (GTDB taxonomy): domain Bacteria; phylum Pseudomonadota; class Alphaproteobacteria; order Micropepsales; family Micropepsaceae; genus SZUA-430. Next base: position 4,893 of record JBILMZ010000170.1, read on the forward strand.
CGCCTTGAAGAATCCGCCAATGGCTGAATAAGCCTCGTCATTTTCCTTTCGGATCTCGACCGAAATCGAGAGGGCCTCACCGGATGTCCAGACAAAGCTGAAATAGGTGTGCGCAATTTCCGGGCCCTTCCAGTAGAGCGAAAGCACATCGACGTTCGCCAGGGTGTTCAGGTCGTAGGTGCGCGTTTCCCAGTCTGGTTCGGCTGTTGCAGGGCCGGTCCAGCGAAAGTTGCGGACATTCGACACGACGATGGTGTCGCCCTGCACAGCGTAGGTCATGGTCCTCGCCATTTCGGGCGACCAGTTGCGGTCATTGCTGGGCGTAATCGCGCCGAACCAGAGCAGGAGGAACGCAAACGGCGCTGCCGGGAGCAGCAGGATGGCTGCCCTGTAGCCGCGAATGAAAAGGACCAGAATTGCAGCGGTGAGTCCCAACGTGGCCGTGGCCAGCAGCACGCGAAGCGCCAGCGCAGCAGGCCCCTGGAACCAGATGATGCCCAACGCAAACAGGGCGCACAGGCCGACAGCAAACGACACCAGGATGATAGCGTAGAGAGGACGTTTGTGATGCGGCATCGCTCATCCTCGTCAGCTTGCAGGAATTTCCGGCAGAACTAGTCGAGCAACCAGTGCACGACCCGCGCATAGAAGCTTGGACCGCACTTTGCGCCTTCCGGGCACGGCATCCTACAGGCAACGACAGACGGCGGCCTTGACGCATCGCAAATCAGGCGACTGCGTTCAGTGGCTGGCGTGCCGGACAATGCCGCGCGTATGTCGTCCACCATCACCTTTGATTCAGCAAAATAGGAATGCGCGTACGGATCCGAGGCCCGGGCGGTCGCGTCGATGATTTCGGTTTGCGTCAGGCTGGCGGCGACGGAGGCGCTCAGGCCCTCGCCGGCGCGAGTGTTTCCATTGTGGGTCGCCGCGGAAGCCGACATGGCGACGTCAAACTTCGACGTGTAGACGGTCATCCGGCGGGTTCGTGGCGCCGCATTTCGCGCAAGCTGCAGGAACGAGGCCGTGTCTACATCAGGTGCGGCAAGCACCACGTAGCGCGGCGCGGGCGCAGCGCCTTCGGAGATCGCGCGCAGGGCCAACCGCGTACCCATGCTGTGGGCGATGATGTCGATCGCGGGCGTTCCATCAGGGCCCGATTGAGTCAGCGCCAGCAGGAGGGCGCGAAGGGCAGGGGCTGCAAGTTCGGCGGCTTCCGTATCGTTGACATAGTCATTGAAGCGTCCCCCGGCCGCAAAGCTGAAGAGGATCGGAACACCGGGATAACGCAGGTCGATCGCCAGCTGTGCCGTTCGCTTGAGGCCAAATGCAAAGGTCGTGTTGAAGCCTGTCACCACAATGACGGCGCAACGACAAGGCGTGTTCTGAATCAACTGCCTCAGGCCCGCAAACGCCTCTCCGCAGGCAAGAGGCACGGGCGTCGCCACGGTGGTAAGCGCAGCCTTGTCGGCGTCCGGCGGCATCACGGCAACCGTTGTTGAGCCGCACGAGATCGTGCCGGATTCCGCCATGCCATGGCCCAGGCGCAGCATCTCGCCATTATCTTTGGCGGCATCCCAGCAGCGCTGGCTCAGGAGTTGGGCCTCGGATCCCGGCTCGCCGCTTCCGGGCGCAACCTGGCGGCGGGTCGTGACGTAATAGACAGTCTTGGGTGTCGCAAGTTCTGACGGGCTTGCCTGAACGGCTCGAATGGCGCCGCCCGTGTCAAAGTCCTTCGGGGTGACACAGCCTGATAGCAGCAGCGCTCCGATAGTGCCGAAAAGCAGGCTGAACGCTTTGGTCATGAAGACCCCCGTGGGGGAGGCCCCCCAAAGGACGGTAGTTCATTGCCGCCCAATAGAACAGGCTGCTGCCGCAGCACAACGTCGACCCGTGAATGGTGAATGGTGCCGGATGTCCGGATTGAACGGACGACCTACCGCTTACAAGGCGGTTGCTCTACCACTGAGCTAATCCGGCCACGTCGCCGGGCGACCGGCGAACCGGACACCCGCGAATTTGGGGCGCAATGCCTACATTATGCCCGTGCGGGACGCAATTCCCCGCTGTCAATGACGTGCCCATCACGTTCTTTTGCGCCAATTTCGGGCAGTAATCCTTGATCAGGCCGGGGCGCGAGGTAACGTCGCACGATGTTCTTCAACTGCATCCACATGGCGCTGCGCGAATTGCGCGCGAATCTCCTGCGGACCTCGCTGACGGCGCTCGGCATGATCATCGGTGTCGCGGCCGTGATCACCGTGGTGGCGGTCATGCAGGGCGTATCGCGCCAGGTCATGGACGACGTGCAGCGCGTCGTGCGCAACATGGTCATCGTGCAGGCCAAGCGCGAGCCGGGCCAGGACCGCCGGGTCCCCCTTCGCATGGAAGACGTGCAGGCCATCCGCAACTCGATCAGCGGCGTGGCCGTGGTGGCCCCGCAGAGCTCGAATTACATGATGGTGTCCGCCAACGGGCGAAACTACCAGACCGAGGTTTCAGGCACGACGCTCGACATGTTCCCCATTCGGAACTGGAGCATAGGCCTCGGCCGCTCCTTCACACGGGCCGAAGTCAATGCGGGCAGCACCGTTTGCCTCCTCGGCGACGCGCCTCGTCGCGAACTGTTCGGCAAGCTCAACCCGGTAGGCGCAACGCTGCGCTCCGGCACGTTCAGTTGCCAGATCATCGGCACAATCGCGAGGGTCGCAAACTCGGCCGTTGTCAACGACGCCGACGACATGGTCATCCTGCCGCTGCTGGCCGTGCAGCGCAGGATCGACGGCAACAACAATGTTGACGA
>JBILMZ010000171.1:0-7601 GCA_044375275.1 Micropepsaceae bacterium
TCCGGGTTGGCGGATTGCATGGTGGCCGGTGTGACGTGCCCGACGGCCCGCGTGATCGAGGCGGCGATGCTCACCATTGGCCTCGCGGACGGCGTGGCAGTGCCATCGAGCTTCTTTCTCATGCTGCCGCATCCGGCGGTCGGGCGCGAGCCGACCCTCTTTGCGGACTGCGCCGTAAACGTGTCACCGAGCATGGAAGAACTGGCAGCAATCGGCGTTGCGTCCGCTCGCTCCTGGCAGAGGCTCATGAGCACGCCACCACTCACCGCCTTCCTGTCCTTTTCTACCCAGGGCAGCGCCAGCCATCAGGCGGCGAGCACCGTTCGGGAAGCCGCCGCCCTCGCGGCAGCCCAATGTCCTGCATTCCACTTCCAGGGTGAACTCCAGGCCGACGCCGCCCTGAACCCGCGCATCGCCGGCCTCAAGGTACGTGAGCCTGGCCCGGTCGCCGGACACGCCAACGTCCTTGTCTTCCCGGATCTTGGTGCCGCCAATATCGGCTACAAGCTGCTGCAGGAGCTCGGCGGCGCAACGGCGCTCGGCCCCTTCCTGCAGGGGTTCGCTCACCCGGTCAGCGACCTCTCGCGCGGGGCCACCGTTCAGGACATCGTCGAAACGTCGATCATCACCGCCAGCCTTTCCCTCGATCAAGTGGCCTGATCACGGTTTCAATGCCACGCAGGCCCGATAGTATGGCTGCGAGAACACGAAAGGGCAGGCATACGCCATGGACACGCTACGCGGTGACAAGAAGGCGAGAAACATCACGGCGGCCGAGGCCGCTTCCAAGGTCAAGCCGGGCATGTGGCTCGACCTCGGCGGGGTCAACGCGCAGAGCGAGACTTTCGACAAGGCGCTTGCCGCGCGGCGCGACGAACTGACGGACGTCAACATCCGCTCATGCCTGTCGATCCGCCCGCTGGCCTTCCTTGAGGCGGACCCCGAAGGCAAGCACTTCCATGCCTATAACTGGCACTTCAGCGGCTATGACCGCATGAAGCATGACGCGGGACGCACGGTCTATATTCCGCTGAACCTGGGTGAAGTGCCCGACTACTACCGTCGCTTCATCGATCCGCCGGACATGCTTGTCATCCGCACGACCGCAATGGACGAGAACGGATACTTCAACCTGGGACCGACCAACGCGTGGATCCGCACGATTGTCGAGCGGGCAAAGACCGTGATCGTCGAGGTCGCGCCAAACCTGCCTTATGTGTTTGGCCCCCTCAACGGCATCCACGCCTCCAACGTGGACTACGTCATCGAAGGCGGGCAGGCGGGTGCTACTGAGCTGAAAAATGCGCCGATGAGCGACGTCGACCGTGCCGTCGCCACCCATATTGCCGAACACATCGACGATGGCGCCTGCGTGCAGATCGGCATCGGCGGCATGCCCAACGCGGCCTGCACCCTGCTGGCACAGAGCGGTATCAAGGACCTCGGCATCCATACCGAGATGCTGACCGATGGCTGCATCGACCTGGTCAATGCCGGCTGCGTTACGGGTGCCCACAAGAAGCTCGACCCCGGCAAGGTCATCTTCACCTTCGCGCTCGGCTCGAAGTACATGTACGACGCGATCACGCGCAATCCGCTGATGGAGTGCCACCCCGTCGACTACACGAACCTGCCGCACATCATCATGCAGAACGACAATGCCGTGTCGATCAACAACACGACCCAGATCGACCTGCAGGGGCAGTGTGCCTCGGAGTCGGACGGCCACCGCCATCTGACCGGCACGGGTGGGCAACTGCAGTTCGTCCGCGGCGCCTATGCCTCGAAGAACGGCAAGTCCTTCATGCTGCTGTCGTCAACCTATGAGCGCAAGGGCATGCGCAAGAGCCGCATCGTCCTGGACCTTACACCGGGGAACATCGTGACCACGCCGCGCTCGGACGTCATGTATGTGGTCACCGAATACGGGATCACCAACCTCAAGGGCAAGTCGGTGGCGGAACGGGCGCGCGCGCTGATCGCACTCGCGCACCCGGACTTTCGTGAGGGCCTCGAGCGTCAGGCCTATGAGAAAGGCCTGATCCCGAAGAACCTGATGCCGGTCTACGGCGTTTCCGACGCCGTGTGACCATTGGCGGCCGCCCGTTTCTCGCGGGCGGTCATCACCATCGACAGGACCACACCACCGATCAGCAGGAAGGCCGTGACGCCCAGTGAAAGCTCGGGCGGGATCTTGCCCGTGAACTGGGCGATGAAGATCTTCGACCCGATGAACACCAGGACCAGCGCCAGCGCATACTTGAGGTAATGGAAGCGATGGATCATGGCCGACAGCGCAAAGAACAGCGCGCGAAGGCCCATGATGGCAAAGATGTTCGACGTGTAGACGATGAAGGGGTCAGTGGTGATCAGGAACACCGCCGGCACCGAATCCACCGCGAAGATGATGTCCGCGAACTCGATCACGCAAAGCGCCAGGAAGAGCGGCGTGGCGTGCAGGGCGACCTGGCCGGTCTTCGTCGAGGGAATGCGCACGAAGAACCGGTCCCCATGGAACGTGTCCGTCACGCGGATGTTCCGGCGCAGAAAGTTGATCATGGGGTTGTTGGCCATGTCAGGTTCCTGGTTGACCAGGAACAGCATCTTCAGGCCGGTGAAGACAAGGAACGCGCCGAAGAAGTAGAGGACGGCGTGGAATTCGTTCACGAGCGCCGCACCCAGCGAGATCATGATCGCGCGCAGCACGATGACGCCAAGGATACCCCAGAACAGGACCCGGTGCTGGTACTCGCGCGGCACGCCGAAATAGGTGAAGACCAGCGCAATGACGAAGATGTTGTCGAGCGCCAGCGTGTACTCGACGATATAGGCTGTCAGGAAGTCGACGCCGGACTGTTCGCCATAGCTGTACCAGACCCACGCGCCAAACATGAGCGCGACGACCACATAGGCCGATGACTGGATCATGCTTTCCTTGAAGGTAACCACATGCGCCGTGCGGTGAAATATGCCGAGGTCGAAGGCGATCAGCGCCCCGACGATCGACAGGAATGTCACCCAGGCCCAGACGGGCTTGCCGAGAAAATCATCCAAAAGAAATGGAAATAGCTGCTCCATTGAGGGCCTCTGTTTGCAGAATGTGGACATCGCGCTTGTCCGACATCGCAGGCGAGCGCCTGCCAGAGGGGCCCGGCCCAAGCATCCTTGGCCAAGTAAGCAGTCAGGACTGACTTTCAAGAGCAGTCCGCACGGCTGTGCAGACCGTTGCACGGAAGCAACGGAATCCACTCACCAAGCTTGGAGAATTTCTCCTACTCAACGCCCCGTTGGGGCCGCATGTCCGCGCGGTTAATGCCCGCCACCACGACCGGCTTCTTCATGGCATCCCGCCTGAAGGGTTCGCCGAGCTCCTGGTTCAGGATCACTTCGATGAAGGTCGTGATGCGCTTCTTCTGGTCCTCGCAGGCCTTGGCCAGCGCCGTCTTGAGTTCGTCCTGGGTGCGCACGGTCACGCCCTTGAGCCCGCAGCCTTCCGCCACGCGTGCATAGCTCAGATGCGGGTCGAGCTCGGTCCCAACGAAGTTGTTGTCATACCAGAGGATCGAGTTGCGCTTCTCGGCGCCCCACTGGTAGTTCCGGAAGATCACCATCGTGATCCCCGGCCACTCCTCGCGGCCGATCGAGCCCATCTCGCTCATCGAGATGCCGAAGGCCCCGTCGCCCGCAAAGCCCACCACCGGCACATCCGGGCAGCCGATCTTCGCGCCGATGATCGAGGGGAAGCCATAGCCGCACGGCCCGAACATGCCCGGCGCCAGGTACTTCCGGCCCTCGTCGAAGGCCGGATAGGCATTGCCGATCGCGCAGTTGTTGCCGATGTCGGTCGAGATGATCGCCTCAGCCGGCAGCGCCGCCTGGATCGCCCGCCAGGCCTGGCGCGGCGAGAGCCGGTCGGGATCCCGACGGCGCGCATCGGCGTTCCATACCGTCCCCGGATCATCATCCTCGTGGTCCATGCTGGACAGGGTCTGCCGCCAGGCCGACTTCGTCTGGTGGATCAGCGCCTTGCGTTCTGCGCGCCCGGCTTGTCCCGCCTGCGGTGAAAGCTGCGCCAGTAGCGCCCGCGCCACCTGTCCGGCATCCCCGCAGATCCCCACCGAAATCGCCTTCGTCAGCCCGATGCGATCCGGGTTGATGTCGACCTGGATGATCTTCGCCGTCTTCGGCCAGTAGTCGATGCCATAGCCGGGCAGGGTGGAGAACGGATTAAGGCGCGTGCCCAGCGCCAGCACCACGTCCGCCTTCGCAATCAGCTCCATCGCCGCCTTCGAGCCGTTATAGCCGAGCGGCCCGACCGCCAGCGGGTGCGAGCCCGGGAAACTGTCATTGTGCTGGTAGCCACTGCAGACCGGCGCCTCCAGCCGCTCGGCCAGCGCCACGCAGTCCGCAATCGCATTGCCGATGACGACACCACCGCCCGAGAGGATCACAGGGAACTTCGCCCCCGAGAGCAGCCGCGCCGCCTCGCTGATCGCCTCGCTCCCGCCGGAAGGCAGCTCCAGCCTTGTGATGGCCGGCAGGCTGATGTCGATGACCTGGGTCCAGAAGTCCCGAGGCACATTGATCTGCGCCGGCGCTGACAGGCGAAGCGCCTTCAGGATCACCCGGTTCAGAACCTCGGCAATGCGCGAGGGATCGCGGACTTCTTCCTGGTAGCAGACCATGTCGCGGAAGAGCGCCATCTGCTCCACTTCCTGGAAGCCGCCCTGGCCGATGGTCCGGTTCGCCGCCTGCGGCGTGACCAGCAGCATCGGCGTGTGGTTCCAGTAGGCCGTCTTGATCGGCGTCACGAAGTTCGTGATGCCCGGACCGTTCTGCGCGATCGCCATCGCGATCTTGCCCGTCGCCCGCGTATAGCCGTCGCAGATCGTCCCGGCATTGCCCTCATGCGCGCAGTCCCAGAACGTGATCCCCGCCTTGGGGAAGAGGTCCGAGATCGGCATCATGGCCGACCCGATGATCCCGAAAGCGTGCTCGATGCCGTGCATCTGCAGCACCTTCACGAAGGCTTCCTCGGTCGTCATTTTCATGGGGCAGGGTCCTTGGGAAAAACAGCGTGACGGACATTAAGCCGATTTCCGCGAACCCACCAAGGCCGTTGCGCCCCTGTCCACCACCGTCCGCCTCACCTGGCCAGGCTCAAGCCGAAGATGACACGAGCGCCGAACGCGCCATCCTGTTTTTCGCTTTTTCCCGCCAGTTTCCACCAATGAAGATGACACTTCCGTCGGTGTTTTTGCGTTTGTCTGTCTTCTCCCTTGCTGTCTAGGTACAGCAAAAGAACATATGTCGAACATATCGCTCGGGCGCAACCCTCCCGATCGCCGCACCCCGAAAGGCGTAGCGCGATCCCGGGAGGCACATTAGGGTGTCCCCATGGACACAACAACCCTGAGAGAAATCCGCAGCTGGCACATGGACAGTCGCCGCTGGGCCGGCTACCGCCCGCGCCCCGGTGACGTCGTCGTCGGCACCTATCCGAAATGCGGCACTACCTGGACGCAGCAGATCGTGAGCCTGCTCATCTTCCAGTCACCCGAGCCCCGCGCGGTAATGGCGACCGCACCCTGGATCGACTTTCGCGCCGGTCAGCCCGCCGAGACCGTGCTGTCGATGATCGACGCGCAGACACACCGCCGCTCGCTCAAGACGCATTTGCCGCTCGACGCGCTCCCGTTCCACGATGAGGTCCGCTACATCCACGTCGCACGCGACGGCCTCGACGCCTTCATGTCGTGGTACAACCACACGCGCGGCTACAAGCGCATGCATTTGCTCGACGCGGCAGGTGAGGGCGATGAAACGATCAGCCGTCCCTATCCGCGACCCGCCGCCGACCCGCGCGAATTCTTCCGCGACTGGATGGGCCTGAACCCCGCCAACGAAACCGACGTCTCCGCGCGTGCCTTCTTCGACACCGAGCGCACCTGGTGGGCCGCCCGCGAGAAGCCCAACATGCTCATGGTGCATTACACTGACCTGAAAGCCGACCTCGACGGCCAGATGCGCCGCATCGCGGATTTCCTCCGCATCGAGACCCCGAAATCGCTCTGGCCCCAACTGGTCGAAGCAGCGACCTTCGAAGCCATGCGCCGCGATGGCAAGTCCCTGCTACCCACCGCCGACGCCGCCTTCGAAGGGGGACACGAAGGCTTCCTCTTCCAGGGCCACAACCAGCGCTGGCGCGACGTCCTCACCGACGAAGACATAAACCTCTACCGCACAACCGCCGCCCGCGAGCTCCCCGCCGACCTCTACACCTGGCTCTCCCGCTAAACAGGTCATGTCTCTTCCCCACGCCAAGCGTGGGGAAGTCCCTGCGCACCGCAGGTGCTGCAGGGGATGGGGTCACTGGCACCAACCTCACCCCCGCGCTATCCTCCCAAAGTCCCGGAGGTCCTACCCGCCATGCGCCACGCCCTCATCGCAACCGCCCTCGCGCTCACCTTCTCCATCGCACCCACGGCACACGCCACCCCCTGCAAAACCACCGGCTCCCTCGACGCCCACGAACTCACCTTCGACCTGAAGGACCCCATGATCCTCCAGGCTCTCGAAATCTCGTTCCAGCTCGGCCTGTTGCCAAAGGAATTCCCCGAGAACGACATCGCTGCCAAAACGGACCCCTGCACCCGCGGCCCCTTTCCCTTCACGAACGGCATGACAATGGACCTGCGCGGCGAGGACGACGACAGCCCCCCGCGCTGGGCGGTGTCCCCGATCCCGGGGCCGACTGTTTATGTCGCCCTTGTTCCCAAACCCATTCCCGCCCTGAAATTCAAGGAGACCGCCCGATACGGCGGCAAGGCCAGCTTTGACGAGGACGACATGATGTACGCCGTCGTGCTCACCCGCGGCGACGACAAGCGCCACGTCTTCCACTTCTTCGACAAGATCCCGACCGACGACCGTCTGAAAGAACTGTTCCGTCCCATCACAATCAGCCAGGGCAGGGAGCAGGTCACGTTTGATACGGCACAGCGACGGGTGACGATCCCAACAAGATGAGCCCGAACACCCCGCCACATTTCCTCCCCCGCTTCAGCGGGGCGAGGTGGCTGCGCGTCGCGGCACGCGAGGCGTAGACGGAGGGGGACAGCGAACGCGGATGAGATGGTTGTCCGAGTATGAGGGCCGCCTCCCTATGCGGTCGATCTCACCCCGCCGGCGCATTCCAGCGACAAGCCAAGCGATCCAGGTGCATGCCCAGCAACTGCATTTGCTTCCTCGCCGTAAAGCGATCCGGCGCCACGATGGCATGCAGCCCCAGACCATCAACAACACACAGCAGGAGTTCCGCCTCGGCGACCACGTCCTTTGGGGTCACTGTCACGCCGCGATGCTTGAGGACGGCGTGAATGGTCTCGGTCATCTTGGCCAGCAGGACGGCGTCACGAACCTCCTGACGCTTCCGGAGATCCGCCTGCACCAGGGATGCTGCGGTGAAGGCGAACCAGACAGTCCAGGACCGCCGGGTCGCGGGGTTGTGGGGGAGAAGTTCGCCAATCCACTGGCGCAGCGCCTCGGCGGGCAAGGCAGCCCCATTGAGACGCTCCAGATCTTCGGTCAGTTGACTGGCG
>JBILMZ010000021.1:0-24140 GCA_044375275.1 Micropepsaceae bacterium
AGCCATGGAGGGTGTCCTGGAAAGCTGATTTTCTGGTCGTCCGGCTTTTAACAGGAGGTCATCCCGGAAGCTAGTCGAGCCCGGCCGCTTGCGGCCGGCTTGCGAGACTTGCTATCCGGGACCCAGCTGTGTCTGTTGGCGCAGAAACTCTGGGTCCCGCATCTGCGCAGCAGCATTGCATGCTGCAGCGCGTGCGGGATGACAGCAATGGATGAAACGGGACTGTCATGACGGAAAATAGCGGCGCGCTGGCGGGCATCAAGGTGGTGGACCTGAGCCGGGTCCTGGCCGGCCCCTACGCCACGCAGATCCTGGGCGACCATGGCGCGGACGTGATCAAGGTGGAGCCACCGGCCGGCGACGAAACACGGGAATGGGGCCCGCCCTTCCGTGACGGTGACGCTGCGTCAGGCGCCTCGGCCTATTACCTCAACATCAACCGCAACAAGCGCGGCATGGCGCTGGACCTGACGAAGCCGGAAGCACGCGAGGTCGTGTTCCGGTTGCTGGCCGACGCGGATGTGCTGGTCGAGAACTTCAAGATCGGCACGCTCGAGAAATGGGGCATGGGCACGGACGTGCTCGCCGCCAGGTTCCCGAAGCTCGTGCATGCGCGGGTGACCGGCTTTGGCGCCGATGGCCCCTTGGGCGGCATGCCAGGCTATGACGCGATCGTGCAGACGATGGTGAGCTTGTCGTCGTGCAATGGCTCGCCAGAGTCGGGTCCTGTGAAACTGGGCGTCCCCATGGTCGACATGACGACGGGGCTCAACCTCGTCATCGGCATCCTGATGGCGCTGGTCGAGCGGCAGCGCTCGGGCCGCGGGCAGTTTGTCGAGGTCGCGCTCTATGATGCCGGCATCTCCATCCTGCATCCGCATTCGGGCAACTGGCTCATGGGCGGGCGGATCCCGAAGCTGCTTGGCAATGCGCACCCGAACCTGGCGCCCTATGATCTCTTCCCGACGGCGACGCGACCGATTTACCTGGGCATCGGCAACGAGGCGCAGTTCCGCAAGGCGATGACAGTGCTCGGCCTGCCGGAACTCGCCAACGATCCCCGCTTTCGCTCTGTGCCGGACCGCAACGCCAATCGCGGCGTGCTGACTGCGGCCTTGCGTGAGAAGCTTGCGACGCTCGACGGCGTTGCGGTGTCCCTTGAACTGCTGCGTGCGGGTGTGCCGGCTGGGCCGCTCAACACAATTGAAGAAACGCTGACCGATCCGCAAACGAAGGTGCGCGAGATGGTCATCGAGAAGGATGGCTATCTCGGTATCGCGTCACCGGTGAAGCTCAGCCGCAGCAAGGCGTCGACACGCGAGCTGCCGCCTGATTTTGGCGCCGACAATGTCCGCGTGCTCAGCGAGGCGGGCTACAGCGCGGATGACATTGACCGGCTTGTCGGACTTGGCGCCGTGGTGGGATCGAGGACCTAGACCATGAAACTCAACGCGCTCGACCAATCACCCATCCGCAAGGGCGGTACAGCGCGTGACGCGCTGCTTGAAACGATCGAGCTTGCGAAAGCCTGTGAGCGCTTCGGCTATTCGCGCTACTGGCTTGCGGAGCATCACAACACGACTTCCTTCGCAGGATCTACGCCCGAAGTGCTCATCGCGCGCGTGGCGGCGGAAACCTCAACGATCCGTGTCGGCTCGGGCGGCATCATGCTGCCCCATTACAGCCCGCTGAAAGTTGCCGAGAATTTCCGGATGCTGGAGACACTCTATCCGGGGCGCATTGATCTCGGCATCGGGAGGGCACCTGGTGCGGATGGACGTACGAGCGTGGCCCTGCAGTCCGGCCCGAAGGCTTATGACATCGGCGTCTTTCCGCAACAGGCCGACATGTTGCGCCACTATCTGGAGGAGTCAGCCGGTCTCGCCGAGTGGCCCGCCGATCATCCGTTCAGACAAATTCACGCCTCACCGCGCGGACCCGGCCTGCCGGAGATGTGGATGCTGGCCTCCAGCATCAATGGTGCAGTTTATGCGGCCGAGCTGGGCTTGCCGCTTGCCTTCGCGCAGTTCATATCGCCCGATGGCAACGGAGCCGATGCCGCCCGGCTCTATCGACAACGCTATACGGCGCGCCATTCAGGCGACGCGCCTCGGGTCAGCGTGGCCGTGTTTGCGCTTGCGGCCGAAACCGAAGAAGAAGCCGAACGCCTCTGCGCCACCCGCAATCTCTGGGTCATGCAGCTGCTCCGCAACCAGGCCGGCCCCTTCCCGTCTCCGGAAGAAGCGCTCGTCTACCCCTACACGCCGGAAGACCGGATCATGCTTCGGGCCATCTCCGCGCGCGGCGTTACGGGGATACCCGACAGGGTAAAGGCCGGCCTTGAACGAATGGCCGCCGATTACGAAGCGGACGAAGTCACCGTCCTGACCATCACCCACGACTTTGCGGCGCGGGTGAGGTCTTATGAGCTTATTGCGCGGGCGTTTGGGCTTTGCGGCTAGCGGCGCGGGCCGCGCGTCGCTCGATCAGCCGGCGGATGCGCTTCTGGACTTCCGGCGTGATCGGGAAGGTCCAGATCAGCGCGACGGCCAACACGTAGAAGGTGATGGGCAGCAGCGAGAACACGCTGGCAAGCGCAGAGATTGCCTCTGGTGACTTGGCTCCGGTGCCGGCCTCGAAGCCCAGCCAGCCGACAAGCATGAGCGCAAAGCCTGCACCCAGTGCATCCCCGCCCTTGATGGCAAGGCCAAAGAACGAGATGACAAGGCCCGCTCGAGGCTCGTTCGTCTTCAGCGAGTCAAAATCCACGACGTCGGCCGCAATGGACTGACCCAGCGTATAGGGCGCGGAAAAGGCTGCACCGATCACGGCAAAGAGGATGATGTTGGGCCAGTAGCCGCTCTCGCGGAACAGGGGGAGCACCACGAAAACGGCGACAGCGAGCAGCATCGCGATCGACAGCGCCTTGTGCTTTGTGATCACGCCTCCGAGCCAGATCCAGAGTGGAGCGACGATAATCGCAGAGATGATCAAGGCCGGGAGAAAGTGGTTGCCCTGCTCCCTGGTCAGGCCGACGGCGTCCACCATGTAGAACAGGAACAGCACTTCGGCCGCGCGGGATGCGATGCGGACAAACAGCGTGGCCCCGAACAGTCGCAGGAACGGTAGGTTCGTCATTGCTGCCTTTGCGCCCTTCCAGACGGAGACATGCTCAGTCGATGAATAGGATGGCTCCGGCGTGGTCCAGAACATGATGGCGATGGCAATCGGGGTCAGCACGGCGATGGTGATGCCGAGGACCTCCATTGCCTGCCAGTAGCCTGCACCGTTCGGATGTCCGGCATCGACGCCCGTGCCGATGATCACCGGGATCGCTCCGGCAAATGCGAGGCCAACGAGTGTGAAAATCTCCCGGATGCCCGTTATGCGGCTGCGCTCATTGTAGTCACCCGAAAGTTCGGCACCCCAAGCGCCGTAGGGGATCGTGATCATGGTCCAGCCGAGGTAAAAGACCGCGACCCAGATCAGGAGGTACATTTCATCCGCGTTCTTGGGCGGAAGGAAGAGCATCCAGATGCCCAGTGCAAAGAGCGGCGCACCGAGCAGGACCCAGGTGCGCCTGCGGCCCAGCTTCCAGGTCGTCCGGTCACTTGCGTAGCCGATGACGGGGTCAACCAGGAAGTCAACAAGGCGCACGACGAGCAGGATCAAGCCCACCGTCTCGATGTTGATCTTCAGGTCTTCCGCATAAAACTTGGAAACGAAGACCGCGATGGGCAGACCGGCGAATGCCAGCGGGACTGCGAGCTGACCGAAACCCAGGATAGTGAGCCATGACAAACGGTCAGACGACTTGGAACTCGACGTGGCAAGCTGCAACACCAGCACTCCCTTGGAGGGTCTCCGCGAGGCGCGGAAGTCTTTGAACAGGATGATAAAGGAAGACGGCTAAAGCGGAATTAAGCACGCGCCGTCAGGCATGTCCGGCAACGGTTTGTTCATTTGCGGGCGGAGGGTCAAGTGCGGGTTCCTATGTAGGCGAAGAAAAGGCAGCCGAAGCCTACGGATAGTGCCAGAAGATCGACATGGAAGTTCATCAATTTTGCCGTGAGCCCGACGAACGGAAGTATTGACACAAAGCTAACGATGCCCATGACGATCAGGGCCCAGATGCGGACCCGCCTTGAGATGGAGGGATCCTTTTCCTCGATCGCGGCCCGCTCGGAGACGATGAAGGCGGCGCCCAGGCAGAATATCCCCACGACGATCATGAGGACGTTGAACTTGAGGAACAGGACCTCCAGCAGGACGCTTCCCAGGCCGATCGAACCCAGAAGGGCCAGGATGCCCGCGATCCAGAGAAGCCATGACTGGAGCTTTGCGAGGGACCTGGACATGGCTAGCCCGGCAGAAGCCCGATGACCGCCGCGGTCATGCAGGTCGCGAGCGTGCCCGGAATGATCGACTTGAGCGAAAGTTCGACGATCTCGTCGCGCCGTGAAGGCACGAGGGCACTGATCGAGCCGATCATCATGCCGACCGATCCGAGATTGGCAAATCCGCACATTGCATACACCATCAGCAGCTTGGACCTCTCACTCAGAGCATCGGGGGGCAATGCGGCAAGATTGAGGTAGGCGATCAGCTCGTTCAGGATGGTCTTGGTGCCCATCAGGCTTCCGGCCGTCGCCGCGTCGGCCGCCGGCACGCCAATCAGCCAAACGACCGGGGCGAAGACCCATCCCAGAACGCGCTCGAAGCTCAGCGGGGAGCCGGCGAACTCCACATTCCCCAGGATGATGTTCGCCAGGGCCACAAGTGACAGCATGGCGACCAGCATGGCCAGGATGTTCAGATACATTTTCATGCCGTCTTCCGCCCCCGTCGACACGGCATCCATCGACGATCGGTACATTGTTGCGCCCCCGGCCGTGGCGGGCGTCGTCTGGTCGCCGGGGATCATGATCTTCGACAGCACGATGGACGCCGGCAGGGACAGTAGGGACGCGACGATAATGTGTCCCACGGCCCCGGGCACCACCGGACCAAGGACGTTCGCGTAAAGAACAAGCACCGTGCCTGCAACGTTGGCCAGACCGCAGGTAAAGAGCGTGAAAAGCTCACTTCGCGTGAGGCGCTCCAGATAGGGCTTGATGAGCAACGGAGCTTCGATCATCCCGAGGAACACGTTCGATGCACAACCCAGGCCCAATGCACCGCCGATCTTCATGGTTCGCTCGAGGGCCCAGGCGAAGGCGCTGACGATCAACGGCAGGATGCGCCAGTGCCACAGGAGGGCTGACAGGGCCGACATCACGATGACAATGGGCAGGACGGTGAATGCGATGGTGACAACGGCTGCCGGATTGGTGACTTCGAAGGGCTTGTCGCCGCCTCCCATGTAGCCAAAGACGAACCCTGAACCCTTGGCCGTCGCCGCCTGGATTGCGTCCACAACGGCGTTCAGTGACAGGAGAGCGTCCCGCATGAACGGTAGGCCCAAAAGCATGGTGGCCAGAAGTATCTGCAGGCCGATGCCCACGATCACCGTTGTCGTGGGAAAGGCCTTGCGGTTTTCGGACAATGCCCATGCCAGTCCCACGAATACGGCGAGGCCAAGGGCGCTCTGGGCTTGAGGCGGGAAATCCATTCAACCTCTCCTGTCCGGTGAATCATGCTCAACCTAGGCGATAAACCGGCCCTGCGAAATCACGCAGTTCTGTTTTGCATGCATGAGACCTTTGTGGTCCAATTCTCAATGATCTCCCCTGCCCGGGAGTTGATTGAGGCGGAATCAGGATGCGTGCGACCTCCCGATATATCATCGCCACGGTGATGCTGCTGCTCGCCGGCGGCGTCATGCTCGCAAGCGCCCAAGGCACCGGCGTGCCTGATAGCCCCAAGTCCCGAACGGACTGGCCAACAGAGCGCGTGACGGTCGTCGGAAAGCGCGGGAGCGTGCGGGACTGGCTGGTGAACCACACATTCAGGGGAACCGAGGGATTCTCGGATGGCTCGGCGCCGGCAGATGTTGGCAGCCGGTTCGAGTACTACTGGCAGATCTACTACATGGCGGACGGACGCCTTGAGGCGCGCTACCAGCGTCCGGCCTCCCGCGTACCGCATGGTCCCATCGAGGCGCTTGGCTTCGTGGAGACAGGAAAGTGGCGCATTAACGACGACGGCGACGTTTGCCAGTCCATTCCCAGCGTCGGTTATGGAGTGGAGCTTTGCTACTGGGTGGACCGGCGGGGCGACCGCATGGCCATGTACTATACGAGCTGCGGCGCCTTTAACCGTTGCTATGTCGGCCGTCTGGGCCCGGAAGGCGAGATTGTTCGCGGCCGTGCCTTCACCCGCTGAGCCCGTTCGTTCGGCTTCGACCAATCCATGCTTAACACTGTGCAATCCGTGCGCATCCCTTGAAGCGAATGAACATCCGCTCTAGAGTAGTTGCGAACTGAAATCAGTGCCTGAGTGCGGCTGCCATTTCCTGGCGGGGACGCACCGGGCTTTCGAGAGAGAATTGCCCCGTGACGCAACGTTCGCGTGGGGCGCAGCAAGGCGGTCCTTCTGGTGAAACGCCACCAGGACCGTATGCAGTCGATACGAAGCGGCCGGAAGATCGGCCGGGACATATCTATGCTGCGCTCGATCTTGGGACCAATAACTGCCGGCTTCTCATTGCGAAGCCGGAAGCGAGCGGCTTCAAGGTCCTAGATTCATTTTCCCGCACAGTCCGGCTCGGAGAGGGCCTGGCCCAGTCTGGCGAGCTTTCCGAAGCTGCCATGGCGCGCGCCATCGAGGCCATCCGCGTATGTGCCCACAAGATGCGCAAGCGCGGCGTCACGAGTGCACGGGCCATCGCCACGCAAGCCTGCCGCATGGCCCGCAATGGGCCCGCTTTCGTCAAGCGCGTCGCGCAGGAAACAGGGCTGCACTTCGACATCATTCCACCTGCAGAAGAAGCACGGCTTGCGGCGCGCGGGGTCACGCCGCTGCTTGATCGCGAGGACAAGGGCGCGCTGGTGTTCGACATTGGCGGCGGCTCGACAGAGCTCATCTGGCTTGACCTGCGCGAGGCCGGCAAGCGGCCTCGCATCCTGCGTTGGGGTTCAATCCCGCTCGGTGTGGTGACACTGGGAGAACGTTACGAAGGTCGCATCGATGATCCGGGTTCGTATGAGGAAATGGTGCGTGAGGTGACCAGTCACCTCGAGGCCCTGCCGCACGCCATCGCGCCGGGCGGCCATCCCTCCGGTTCGTTCCACATGCTCGGCACGTCCGGAACGGTCACGACGATTGCCGGGATCTTCCTCGGTCTTGAACGCTACGAGCGTGCGCGGGTGGATGGCACCTGGATAGCCCATGATGACCTGTCCCGCGTGATCGACGAACTCAAGGTGCTCTCGCTTGAGCAGCGCGCAGCCCATCCCTGCGTGGGTCATGAACGGGCCGAGCTCGTGATACCCGGGCTCGCGATCTTTGAGTCCATCTTCAAGCGCTGGCCGCCACCGCGCCTGCGTGTCGCGGATCGCGGATTGCGGGAGGGCATGCTGCTCGCCCTCATGGAGGGCGTCGATGCGATCGCTCCGGCGAAGCGCCGACGTCGCCGGCGTGGCGGGCGCAAGCGAAACGGCAAGGGTTCGTCAGGAGCAGCGGGCACATGAGCAAGACCAGCAAACCTGTTGGCACCCGCGCGCTCAAGGAACGCCTGAAGTCCAAGAAGCAGCGAACCAAGTCTTCGAAGGCATGGCTGGAACGCCAGCTCAACGATCCCTACGTGCGCGCCGCAAAGGTGCAGGGATACCGTTCGCGCGCTGCTTACAAACTCAAGGAGATGGACGACAAGTTCCACTTCCTGAAGAAGGGCATGAAAGTCGTTGACCTTGGCGCCGCCCCCGGCGGCTGGACGCAGGTGCTGGTGGAGCGATGCGGCGAAGGAAACGTGCTTGGCGTCGACCTGCAGCCCATGGATCCGATGGAAGGCGCGGTGCTGCTGGAACTGAACTTCATGGATGATGCGGCCCCTGCCATCATTCGCGAGAAGATGAGCGGAGCCGTGAATGCCGTGGTGTCAGACATGGCGGCACCGGCGACCGGACACCGCGAAACAGATCACCTGCGCATCATGGGGCTATGTGAAGCCGCGCTCGAGTTTGCGTGCGACGTGCTTAGCCCCGGCGGCATCTTCCTGTGCAAGGTACTGCAGGGCGGTACGGAAAAGGCCCTTCTGGAAACGCTCAAGAAGCGCTTTGGCCGGGTCCTTCACATGAAACCCCCCGCCAGCCGGTCCGATTCCGCTGAAATGTACGTGATTGCGCTGAATTTCCGCTGAAGCGTCATGTCGCTGCATGGTGGCGGCCGACCGGTAGCGCTACAACGGGCCATCATGATTCAGATCCGTCACACCCACCTCGCAGGAGCGGGTAAATGATCGCCGAGATTGGCCACTTTGCACTGATCCTTGCGTTTGTGCTTTCGCTGGTTCAATCGACCATACCCCACTATGGCGCTGTGAAACGGCATGCGGGGCTCATGGCCGTCGCTCAGAGCACAGCAGTGGGGCAGCTTGTTTTCCTGGCTGCGGCATTCACCTGCCTGACCGTGGCTTTCGTCGTGTCGGACTTTTCCGTTCAGCTTGTTGCGATGAATTCCCATTCGGACAAGCCGCTCGCCTACAAGATCGCCGGTGTCTGGGGCAACCACGAGGGCTCGATGCTGCTTTGGGTGCTGATCCTTGGCATCTTTGGCGGCGCTGTCGCGGTGTTCGGGAAGAACCTGCCCAAAACGCTGCTTGCACGAACGCTCGCGGTTCAAGGGCTGATCGGCGCTGCGTTCCTGGCATTCATCCTGTTCACGTCCAATCCCTTCATTCGTCTCGATCCGGCCCCGGTGAATGGCAATGGTCTCAACCCCCTGCTTCAGGATCCTGGTCTCGTTGCACATCCTCCGTTCCTGTACATGGGGTATGTCGGCTTCTCGATCGCCTTTTCATTCGCGATTGCAGCCCTGATCGAGGGGAAGGTCGAGCCCGCGTGGGCGCGCTGGGTTCGTCCCTGGACGCTTGCTGCCTGGGGCTTCCTGACGCTTGGCATCATGCTTGGTTCGGCCTGGGCCTACTACGAACTCGGGTGGGGCGGCTGGTGGTTCTGGGATCCGGTCGAGAATGCCTCACTGATGCCATGGCTCGCCGGAACCGCACTGATCCATTCGGCGATCGTGGTCGAAAGGCGGGACGCGCTCAAGAGATGGACCATCCTCCTTGCCATCCTCACATTCTCGCTGAGCCTCATTGGTACATTCCTGGTGCGCTCCGGCGTCGTCTCCAGCGTCCATTCCTTTGCCGTTGACCCAGAGCGTGGCGTTTTCATTCTCGGGATCCTCATCCTGACGACGGGCGGTGCGCTGGCGCTCTATGCCTTCCGGGCCGCGGACCTCAAGATGGCGAACCTGTTTTCGCCGATCAGTCGCGAGTCGAGCCTCGTCCTGAACAATGTCTTTCTTGTCTCCATCACGGGCGGCGTGTTTCTGGGCACGTTCATCTCGCTGATTGCGCAGGAAGCCTTTGGTACCGACGTTTCCGCTGGCGCCCCGGTGTTCAACTTCTTCTTTGTGCCGCTGATGCTGGCGCTCATGGCGTTCATGGCGGTGGGTCCGGTGCTGGCGTGGAAGCGCGGAAACATAAAGAGTGCCCTCTACCGTCTTCGTGCAGCCGGGATTGCCGCCGCCGGCATGGGCGCCTCCGCACTGATCATGCAGCAGGAACCGTGGTCGATGCTGGCGCTTGTCATTTCGGCATGGCTGCTGGTCGGTTCCTTCACCACCATACTTGAAAAGGCCCTGGCAACAGGTGCTTCATCAAGCCTTTTGGCGCGCCTTCAGGCACTGCCCCGCGCCGTGTATGGCACGGCATTTGCCCATGCAGGCATGGCCATCACAACCATCGGCATTGCCATCTCAGCCGGCAACTCGGAAGAGACGGTGATGAAGATGAGCGCCGGGCAAAGCCTCTTCCTTTCCGGCTATGAACTGCGGCTCAATTCCGTGAGAGATGAACAGGGTTCCAACTATGTGTCGAAAGCTGCCCGCTTCGATGTTCTTGAAGGCGGCGTGAAGACAGGCGAGGTGCTCTCGGAGAAGCGGACCTATCCGAATCCCGGAAGCGAAACGACCGAAGCCGGCATCATCCCCGAACCGTTCGGCAATCTGTATGTTTCGCTCGGACGTGCCTATGAAGATGGCACCTGGGCCGTTCGCGCCTATTATCATCCCTTCATTGGCTGGATCTGGGCAGGCGCCTGCGTGATGGTGTTTGGCGGAGCCCTGTCGTTGAGTGACAGGCGGCTGCGCGTCGGCGCTCCCATTCGGGCACGCCGATCCAGCGCCGCCGTTGCGAGCGCAACATGAGCCGAGCCCTCCTCTTTGTTCCGCTAGCCCTCTTCCTGGCGCTTGTCGGCTTTTTTGCGGTGGGACTTACACGCAACCCGAATGAGATCCGGTCGGTTCTCATTGACAAGCCGCTTCCCGCCATCGATCTGGCTGTGCCAGATCGGGAGGATGTCCGCTTTCAGACAGCGACACTGTCGGGAAAAGTCTCCCTGCTCAACGTGTTTGCATCCTGGTGTATCGCGTGTCGCGTCGAACATCCGTTGTTGCTCAGATTGTCTGCCGCCAAGGAAATCCCTGTTTACGGACTTGCCTGGAAGGACAAGCCGGAGGAACTCCGGGCCTGGCTGGCAGAGTTGGGAAACCCGTATGAACTGATCGGCGATGATGCGCGCGGCCGAACGGCCATCGACCTCGGTGTCACCGGTGCGCCCGAGACGTTCGTCATCGATCGACAGGGGCGCATTCGGTACAAGCACATTGGCCCGATTGATGACCATATCTGGGAAAAGACACTCAAACCCATGATTGCAGCGATCGAGGCGGAGCGATGAGAATTCGGCAAATGTGGTCGCTGCTGGCGATCTTGGCCATGGTGTCCCTCAGCTCAGTCGCACACGCCGTGGAACCTGACGAGGTCCTCAAGGACCCTGCCCAGGAGGCCCGTGCACGGGAGATCACGCGAGAACTGAAATGCGTGGTCTGCCAGAACCAATCGGTCGACGATTCCGACGCGCCGCTGGCCAAGGACATCCGCGTCCTGGTACGGGAACGCATTGTTGCCGGCGAAACGGACGACGCCGTCAGGGAGTACATCGTTCAGCGATATGGTCAGCGTGTCCTGCTTCGCCCTCCCCTTGCGATTGATACGGCCTTGATATGGATCGGGCCGTTTGCGCTGTTCGTCATTGCACTGGGCACCGCCCTGCTGTTCCTGCGTCGTGGCCGAGGGGATGCCCTGCAATCCCAACCGCTGACGCCCGAAGAGCAAAGCCGACTGGACGCCAGATTGCAGGAAGACCGCACATGATCTGGGTGTTGCTCATCGTCCTTGCAGCCATTTCTTCCTGGTTTGTCATTCGCCCCCTGCTTCAGCCTCAAGACGACCAAGAAGCCTCGTCCAGCAGCCTTCAGGTGTATCGCAGCCAGCTGGTGGAAGTGGACGCTGATCTTGCACGCGGCATCATCAGCCCTGCCGAGGCCGACGCGGCTCGGGTCGAGATCAAGCGACGCATCCTGAACCTTGAGGAAGCCCCGGATCGTGTCGCTGGCCCGCGCGTTGCGCGATCCATAGCGGTGGCGTCCGGCCTCCTGTGTGCGGGACTGGCCGCGATGCTCTATGCGCAGCTTGGCCGCCCGCTGCTTCCCGGCAAGCCTTACAGCCTGCAGCAGGAGCAGGCTGCTGTTTCCGAGGCCGCTACCAACGAACTTGACGCCATGATTGCGAAGCTGACGTCACATCTAGCGACATCGCCGGAGGACTTGCAGGGATGGAGGGCGCTCGGATGGGCGCAGATGCAGACGGGGCGCACAGCGGAGGGCGTGAAGGCCCTCGCACGAGCCGCTGAACTGGCCCCAAAGGATGCGGCCGTTCTCTCGATGTATGGCGAAGGGCTTGTCCGCGAGGCTGACGGCAAGGTATCGCCACAGGCGCTCGCCATATTCGAGCGGGTGATTGCCATCGCACCCGCCGATCCGCGCGCACGCTACTACAAGGGCCTGCAACTGATGCAGGATGGCAAGCTGAAAGAAGCGTTTGAAATCTGGGTCGTTGTGATCAGGGAAAGCCCGCCTGACGCGGAATGGCTGCCCAGCATTCGCGAACAAGCCCGGGAGCTTGCCGCGAAGATCAATGTGGATCCGAAATCGGTACCCTGACGGTTACCACGATGAGATGTCCTGGTCTTCGCCCGTCCCGCCGTCCTTGCCGTCGGCCCCAAGGGAGCTCACGTCCACCGCTCCATGCACGCCAGGCACCTTGTAAAGATAGGGCCGGTCCCAAGGGTCGATGATGCCGTCAGCCCGCGTGAGATAGGGACCATTCCAGTTAGTTGCCCCCTCCGGCTTCTCGACGAGGGCTTTCAACCCCTGCGTCTCGCTCGGATAGGTGTTGTTGTCCATCTTGTAGAGGTCGAGCGTGGTGACGATGTTCTGGATCTGGATCTTGGCCGCCTTGCCCTTCGAAGCCGAGAAATAGCCCATCACACGCGGCGCGGCGATGCCGATGATGAGCGCCAGTATGGCCAGAACGACAAGAAGCTCGAGCAGTGAATAGCCGGCCTGGGCGGCGGGCGACAATATCGGGCGGGGCTGGCGCATTTCACACCTCTTCCTGGACAACGCGGGAAATTTCTTCGATCGTTGTCGCACCCTCAATCACTTTTCTCAACCCGTTCCGTCGCAGGGTTTCCATGCCCCCCGCCAGCGCGGCCGCATGGATCTGCGACGCGGCCGAGCGCTGCAAGGTCAGCTTGCGGACTTCCTCATTCGGAACAAGAATTTCCGATATGACGCATCGCCCCTTGAAACCCGTTGAGTTGCATGACGGGCATCCCCTGGCGCCATAGACCTGCGTTTCCGGTCCGACCTGCAGGCCGGCTGAACGGAATTCATCAGCCCACTCGGCACGCATCGGAACCGGCTGCCTGCAATCCCGGCACAGTGTACGCACGAGACGCTGCGAGACGATCCCCGAGATGGTCGATGTAAGCAGGTAATCTTCCACGCCCATGTCGAGCAGACGGGTTATGGCGGCGGCGGCGCTGTTGGTGTGCACGGTCGACAGCACGGTGTGACCTGTCAGGGCTGCCTGCACCGCGATGCGGGCGGTTTCGGCGTCGCGGATCTCGCCGATCAGGATCACGTCGGGATCGTGCCGAAGTACCGACCGCAGGACGTTGGCAAATGTCAGCCCGATCTCGGGCTTCACCTGGATCTGGTTGACACCAGCAATCTTGTATTCGACGGGATCCTCGACTGACAGGATCTTGCGTTCGGCCGAGTTCAGCCTCGCCAGCGCGGCGTAAAGGGTTGTCGTCTTTCCGCTGCCGGTCGGTCCGGTCACCAGAACGATGCCGTTTGGCAGTTTCAGCAACTGATCGAGCTTTGCTTCCGCAGCCTGGTCAAACCCCAGCGAACGGAAATCCAGCGGAACGGATGCCTTGTCCAGGATGCGTATGACGGCACATTCCCCAAAGGCGACCGGGGCCGTGGCAATGCGGAAATCCACTTCCTTGCCACGCACGGCCATCTTCATTGCACCGTCCTGAGGAAGACGGCGCTCGGCAATGTTCAGGCCGCTCATGATCTTCAGGCGCGAGATGACGGCAGGCGCGAGCTCGATCGCTGCGGGCTCATCTTCCTTCAGCACACCGTCAATACGCACCCGAATGCGCAGGCGGCGCTCAAAGGGTTCGATGTGAATATCTGATGCGCCAGCCTCCACTGACTTAGAGATCAGGCTGTTCACGAAGCGAATGACAGGCGCCTCACTGGCGCTTTCGCGCAGGCGTGCAAGATCGGCTTCCGTCGACTCTGCTGCCAGCATTCCCGTCTCTGCCGACAGCGCGGCCTCATGCTCATCTGCATAGAGACGCTGCAGTGCCTGCTCAATGTCAGACGACAAGGCGGCCTTTACCACAACCCTGCGGCCGGTGGAGAGACCGATTGCTGAAGCGAGGAACGCATCGATCGGATCTGCGGCGGCAATTGTCACGCTCGTGTCATCGCTCGACAGGATGATGACCGCATGCTCGCGCAGGAACCGCTCTGTCACGGCGTCCGGCAGAACAGGTTCGACAGGAAACTCTTCTGGTGCGGCCAGCGGGATCCCGAGGGCCTTTTCGAACTCGGCTACCAGTTCCTTCTCCGGAACCAGGCCCAGTTCGAGCAGTATCCTGGTCAGACTGTGAGATCCCTGCAGCAGCAGGCGACGCACCCTTTCCGCACCATCGGCGTCCAGTTTGCCGGAGGCGACAAGATGCTCCAGCATCCGGTCTTCCGGGCCAGGCGCCTGCACGATCTTGGCTGCGTTCATATTCATGGTGGTCTGCGGACTGCTCGCCTTCAGGCTATCGACACCGGGCCGTACAGCCATGTCAACCACAGTCCCATTGCAAGCCCCGTGCCCAACGGAACCTGTGTCGTTGCGGACATTGGCCGTCCACGAAGGGCATCCGGGGCCAACATCAGCGTATTTACCATGACGGCCCAGAGAATGACTGTGCCAAGACCACCCACGCCAACCCAGGCACCTGCCGCGGCCATGAGTTTCACGTCACCCAGCCCCAGCCCTTCCCGCCCCCTGAGCCTGAAGTAAACCCATGAGAGCGCTGCCAGCAGTGCGGCGCCGGCCGCGGCTCCAGCCATGTGGGTCCAGATCGCGTCCGGTTCCTGCCAGAGACAAACGGCCAAACCCGCCGGGATGAGCGGCAGCGTCAGTACATCGGCGAGGAACATGCTGCGCAGGTCCATGACTGCCAGCGCCAGCAGGGCCCAGCCGAAGATGACGGTCACGACCAGGGCATCCGGGTTGACCACGAGCGCGGCCCACAGCACGACAATGACGGACGCAATTTCGAGGAGTGGATACAAAGCGTCCACTCGGGCACCGCAGTGGCGGCACCTGCCAAGGGATATCGCCCATGACACCAGGGGAATGAGGTCGGGAGCGCCAAGCGGGTGCTGGCAGGACCTGCACCGAGACCTCGAGACAATCACATCCTCTCCAGCCGGCAGCCTGAGCACCAGCACGGAAAGAAAGCTTCCAATGAAAGGCGATGCCACGAGAAGCAGAAACTTTTCAAAGGAAAGAACGCCGGTCATTTCGCACCGTCCGCACGCTGTGACGGACAGGCCAGCAGTGCATTCTCGCGCAACGGGTACAGTGGCTCGATGCCGAGCACCCAAAACGGATCCTCCGGATTCCCCGTCACCCGGATCGACACGCGCTCCCCGCGGCGAATGTTGCGACCCTTGTCTTCAAGTTCGGCCGTGACTTCAAAGACGTCGCCGGGAGATATGATCTGGTTTGATAAAACGGGTGCAGGTTCGCCCGGTCGCGACGCGTCCGGCAGCTCAACACCGAGTGCTTTCTGAAGGGCTGGCGACGCCTGCTCAACCACCACACCTGGCGCCTGGGTAAGCACCGTCAGCTCCGTCCTGATGCAGTCGTAGATGCGAGGTGACATTCCCAGCACCAGTTTCAGCTGCCCCACGGAGTCAAAGAAGCGGTTCGACGGGCGCCAGGGCAGACCAGCCGCTTCGTACTGGCGCCCTTCCGCACCATTCAGCTGCAGAAGATCGTCGCCGTCGCGCCAGTCTTCCACTGCCGCTGCCATCGCCTGCGCTGCGTCAGCAGATGCGCCTGCAGACCGGAACAGCGTCGCCAGCAGCAGCTGGTCGGCATAATTCACGTCGACCTTTCCGCGTTCCGACCTCACCGAGATCCTGATGCGCCATCCGGACACCTCGATCACTTCGGGAGCCATCATGATTGCCGGCGTCGTGCCACGCGCAGCCACAAGGACATTGGCTGCGTAGTCGATGGCACCTTCGATCGCCATTTGGGCCTGGGCGCGCACCAGATGCCGAGACGCGGCCTGCACGGTCGAGCGTGAATTCGATACGACGCCGATCACGATCAGCGACAGGGCGGCGAGAAATCCAAGTACGACAATCAGGGCCATGCCCTTCTGTCTGCCGGCACCTCTTGCCATCGAAGGGTTATGCATGGCGGCACCCGAAGGAGACCGGGTCATAGATGCAGGTTGGCTCGCGCGAGATGCGAGGCCGGACGATCAGTTCCGGCCAGGATTCTGCGGTACCCGTCTTGCCCTTGACCCGGATCACAATGAGAGCTGGTGCGCCTGTCTCTTCAATCCAGTCCTTCCGCCAAACCAGATTTCCATTCTGGTCGAGCGACGCAAACACAAACTCGACATCGCGTGCGCCGGTCACAAGGTTCTGCACATGCCGGGCCCGCTTGCCCGAAAGGGATGACCAAACGAGGTTCAGGCTCCTGCTGCCCGGAGCACCTGAAACCTGCAATTCAAATCTCGCCACTTCGCTGGCGTCCACAGCCGCCGGCGAAACGGCCGTAAAGGACATGCTGACGGGCGTTGCGCGAAACAGGTATGGGTCATTGTCGATGCCCGGATCGAGGTCACGCGGTATGATGCGCTGAAATATGGTTCGCAGGAGCGACTGGGCACCAGAGGCCGTGTCGTGCTGTTCCGACAGGGACTGGCTGCGCTCCCACAACCGCGTGCCAAACCGCATGCCACCTGTCATGGCCACGGCAATCATGCCCAGCAACGCAAGCACCACGAGCAACTCGGCGAGCGAGTAGCCACGCTGGGCCCCTGCTTTCTGCGCGTCGCCGGCCATTTCAACGCGCTCCGGCTGGCATGAATGCCAGTCGTTCCAGCTGGACCGATTTTCCTCCTGCCGCGGACTTCCACGAAACGGTGAGCCGCATCAGCACCGGCCGGGTTGCAAGGTCCCTCGCACCTGGCAGGGGCGGTGCCGGTTCCACCTGCAGGGTCCACTCGAACGGTGTGCCGTCGACCTTGCCGCGACGCATTTCGGGCAGGCGGCGCAAGGAGATGATGCGATCAAACTGTGATTGGGCCACGAGAATGGCCCTGTCCGACTCTGCTGCTGATCCGAATGTGCGCAGGCTCGTTCCCGCTGCCTGGTAAAGCGTCACCATCATCAGGGACAGTATGGCGAATGCGATCAGCGCCTCAATCAGCGTAAAGCCATCCTGGCCGGATCTCATGGCACGGCCTCCACGGACAGTGGTGCCAGGATTCCCTTTTGTCGCAACCTGAGTTTGCGATTGCCATCGGTCAACAGCACGGCTCCGGACACAGATCCATCCCAGCCAATGAGCATGTGGCCATCCGGTGCGTCACTCATGATCGTTGCGCGCGTACCGCCCGATAGCCGGATGACGGCGCCTGACGATGGCTGAAGGGTGGCAGGGTCGTCCGTTCGTGCGACAATGGAGATGTCCTTCTGCTGGTCCATTGCCATTTCCCTGAGGAGCCGAACCCTGGCGGCGACAAGCCTGGCGTCGGCTTCCAGCGTCAACCGGTCTGCGGCCCTGAAGGCATAGGGAATGCCGGCCGTTGCCACGATCGCCATGATGGCGAGGACGACCATCAGCTCAAGCAGCGAATACCCCGCGGAACCGGTGTGCCGACGCATGGCTATAGCGCCAGGTCGTTTGCAGCGAAGATGCCGCTGACAACGCCGCTCATGATGCCTGCCACGACCACGCCGAGCAGGATCGTGACGGCGGGCAGCAACAGGGACGACAGCCGTTCCAGGCGGGTCTCCACATCCCGCTCGAAGATTTCGGCAGCCTCCAGAAGCATGGGGCTGATGCGGCCCGTTTCCTCGCCCACTGCGACGAACTCAATCGCGATGCGTGGAAAGACGGCAGCTTCTTCCATGGCGCTTTTCAGCGAGCGCCCGTGCTTCACACGGCCGATGACGGCGCCAAGCTTGTCCCGCATGTAGCTGTTCGAGATGGTCAGCTGAGCCGCTTCAAGCGCCCTGTTCAGCGGCAAGCCACCATCCACAAGCATGGCAAGGTTTCTGCAGAACTGCGCTGACTGATAGAATAGCGGGATGTTCAGGAGATAGCTGGCCGTAATGGCGTGCCGGTCGAGTGCGACCCGGGTCACCGGCTGTCTCAGCAGATACAGGCATGCGAAGAGCAAGATCACGAGCGCGGCTGCGAGCGTGGTGCCAAACTGCTGGAACAGGTGGGAAATCGACAGCAGGATGGCGGCCGGCCATGGAAGGGCGGCTCCACTTTCCTCGAACAGCGGCTCGAGTTGTGGCAGCACGCTGGTGAATATCAGCGTCAGCACAGCCATCATCGTGACAACCAGCAGGGCCGGATAGATCATCGCCGAAATCACCTTGTCCGAGAGGCGCTTGGCCTTCACTTCCGACTCTGCAATCCGCGTGATGACTTCGGGCAGGCGACCACTTGCTTCTCCTGCTGCCACCAGTCGCCGCATCGGCTCAGGAAAAATGTCTCCGCCACGACGAAGGGCACCCGAGAGCGGCTCTCCTCCACGCAGGCTCTCAAGCACGGATTCGATCAGGGCCTTTGTGCGCGGGCTTGTTGAAAGCGCCACCAGTGTCGCGAGCGCCCGCTCTACCGTCAGGCCGGCCTTCAGCAACACACTGAGCTCCTGAAGCAAAGTGACCCGCGTGCGCGTTGATGCTGTTGGCAGAGCGAAATCAGGCAGCAGCCTTGCCGCGCCACTGCCGGATTGTTCGGACACCCGGATGGGCGTCTGTCCCAGCCCGAGAATTTTTTCGACAGCGAGGCCTCGCGTCGGCGCCTCGATGGCTCCACGTGTCAGGCTTCCGTCCTTGTTGGCGGCTTCATAGTTGAAAACGGGCACGGTAAATGTCCTCGGGACGATCGCATCATAGCGATTCCCTGCTTCGCCGGACATTTTGAAGTCAAAATACGGTATCCAGCCGGGGCTGCGACGAATTCTGGTGGCGCCAGTCTACTTGGCGGATACGCCCAGCAGCTTGCGCAGGCGCGAGACGCTGAGCTCACGGGATGCACCAAAAGCAACGGTATCGACCACCTGACCTTCGGCGTTAATCAAGAACGCGAGTGCGGTATGGTCAAGAGTGTAGTCGCCCTTGCCCGTATTCACCTTCTGCCACTTGATGTCGAAGGCGCGGGCGATCTTGTGGACCGAGGCTTCAGTTCCGCTCAGCGGCACAACCCTGCCCTTGAAACCGGAGAAGTACTTCTTCATCACGGCTGGGGTGTCGCGTGCGGGATCAAGGGTGACGAAGACGATCTGGGTGTCCTTGGCGGGCTCTCCGATTTCCGCGAGTGCCGCGTCTATCTCCCAGACTGTTACCGGGCACACGACGGGACAGTTCGTGAAGCCGAAGAACTGAACCCTGGGCTTGCCCTTGAGTTCGTCCAACCTGAAGGGCTTTCCATCTTCGGACAGGAGTTCAACCGAGCTGGTACCGACGCCAAGTCCCTGCAGATCACTCTTTGCGGCAACTGCCTGCTTGGGGGCGGCAGCTTGAGCGAGACCGGGGACGAACAGCAACAAAACAGCGAAGGCAATACTGAGACGCACGGGCTTGATCTCGCACATAAAGGGGCTTCACCCTAGCCTGAACGAAGCGAGCCGTCGAGAATTCCGATACGCAGCCTGCCTATTTCTGAACCCAGCCAAGCTCCATTGCCTGTTTTTCGCCCTTTTGGTCGAGAATTGTCTTTCGTCCCAATCGAGCATAAGCGGCGTCAATGACAGGATCGGAAGGAATGCCCGCTGCCGCCGCGTAGTATCCACTCTTGTTTGGCAGTGTCGGCATCCGGGCAAAGGCCTCTATGCACCACTCGTTTTCCGAAACGTCGCGACACACGAGAATGCGCGCTGCCATCTCGTCATCATCAAGTTGCGCTTCCCGGCACAGCCGACCATCGGCAGACACGAAGCTAACCACTGGCCTCATTCTCAAGCCGTCGGACTGCACGCTTGATCCAGAGGGCGCCGTGGTGATCATGGCCAACACGGGGCCTGCCAGTGCGATGCCGTCGTCAACCTGCTCCAGCCACGACATACGAGCTGGCGACATGAAGCTGCTGCCCATAACGATAAGCATCGCTGCCGCGACCCCTACGCCAGTCGGCACCCACTGCTTCCACGCTGTCGCAGGGCGCGCCATGCTGACGACATTGGAAACGGTTCCTTCGCGCTCCGCGCTTGCATCATCTGCGAGCAACTTTGAGAAGCGGCTTGTACCACCCAGGTCTGTCCTGACCGAGGAACGAAGAAGTTCATCGACAGCCTGCATCCGGCGCAAGCGTTCCTGCAGGTCAACATTCTGACCCAGTTCGGCGCGCACCATTTCCGCGGCCTGAGCGTCAAGCTCGCCGTCGCTGAATGCCATCAGAGTTTCATTTGAGATTGTTGTCATTTTCTTGCACTGGCCGTCTGGCTAGAGTTGTTCGTTTCAATCATTTCACGTAATGCTTCGCGGGCACGATACAACCTGCTCATTAGCGTTCCGATAGGAATTTCCAGCAGGCTGGCAGCTTCCTGATAGGAATGTCCATCAATCACAACTAACGCCAAAACCATCCGGTGCTCGTCAGATAAGTTTGAGAATTGCTCGCGAGTCCTGGTCAGCATCAGCATGGTTTCCGTCACTTTTCGCCCGTCAATCGCCAGGTCCGCGGACGCGATCTCAAGAACCTGCTTTTTCCGGTCATGCTTGATCTTGCGTACCCTGTCTTTCCACAGGTTCTGCATGATCTTGAACATCCAACTGTCCAACCGTGTGCCAGCCTGCCATTGGCTCGACTTGGATAACGCTCGCTCAATCGCTGCTTGTACGATGTCGTCCCCTTCATCCTGTGATCCCGTCAAGGCGGAACCAAACCGCCGCAAACGTGGTAAAAGCTCGGATATTCCGCGACGGAGCTCACTGTGTTGGTTGGTCATTTGATTGCTGGACCTACAACGAACGGGATCAGAATTTATTCCAATCAAAAGAAGTTTGAGCCGAAATTCGACTCTCTATAGAACCCTACACAGGAATAGGGCAAATGCGTATATAAACCGCAGTGTCCCCAGAGGGTGCCGTGAACCATACCAGTCTCATGATGAAGAAGCTCTTGGCCTGTTTCGCCACCGCAATAGCGCTGTTTTTGGCAATTTCCATAGTGCCGGCGCACGGAAAGTCAAATGGCGGAGACGAGCACGAAACCGAGGCGTCAGAACCCGACGATGACCGGGACAGCGATGATCGCGACAGCGACGATCGGGATAGCGACGATCGGGATAGCGACGACCGGGATAGCGATGACCGGGATAGCGATGACCGGGACGATAACTCCGGCAGTAGCGACGACCAGGACAGCGACAACCGGGACGACAACTCCGGCAGCAGCGAGGACCGGGATAGCGACGACCGCGATGATAACTCCAGCAGCAGCGACACCTCTGGTGCCCGATTGTTGCGTGAAGACACCCCCGGCAGCAACAAAGCGAGTTCAGAAAGCCGCGTTGCCCGCGCGGAGAACTATCTGGAGATCATCGAGAATCGTCGTGGAGAGCGCATTCTCAGGGGTGAGCTTGTCCTCCTGAGCTCACGCCCTGATCTCAGGAGACGATTGTCGTCGAAGGGCTTCAAGGTGATCGAGACCTTCCGCATGCCAGCGCTTGGCATGGTGGGTTTCCGGATTGAAGTTCCGCCAAAGGCAAACCCGGAGCAAGCTCTCGCGAGGGTCAAGCTTGTTGATCCCAAGGGCGTGGCGAGCTTCAATCACGTTTATGTACCGGCTCGAGGGGGCGCGACGCTCCGCACTTCGACAACGGCAGTGCTGCCCACGACCGGGGCGATGGCCAGGGCCCGCATCGGCCTGGTTGATGCCAGGGTCAACGCAAACCATCCAATGTTGCGGCATGTCCGGGTTTCCTCCAAGACCTTTGGCGTCGCGAGTTCGTCCGGACAGGAGCACGGCACTGCTGTTGCATCACGCATTGCCGAAGTCGCGCCCGGTGCCAGCATCGTTGTGGCCAGCGTGTTCTCTGAGTTCAGCAACGGTCAGGAAATGGCGTCGGTCGATGCCATTGCAAAGGCGCTGAACTGGCTTTCCGTCAGCAACGTGCCCGTGATCAACCTCAGTCTGGCGGGCCCCCCGAACCCTGTTCTGGAGGCCGTCACGGCCAAGTTGATCTCCAGAGGTCATGTCCTGGTGGCAGCCGTCGGCAATGAAGGACCGCACGCGTCTCCACAATACCCTGCAGCCTACGACGATGTCGTTGGCGTTACGGCAGTCGATTCAGAGAACCAGGTTTATCTCTACGCGAACCAGGGCAAGTACGTGGATTTCGCTGCACCCGGGGTGAACACCCGTGTCGCCACGAATGAACACGATCTTGAGACCGTTTCAGGCACTTCATACGCGGCGCCAGTCGTTGCCGCTGCACTCGCGCGCCGGATGGATCATCCCGACCGCAAGCTAGCCAGAAAGGCTGAACGCGAGTTGGCAAATTCTGCTCAGGATGCGGGTGAACCGGGGCGTGATCCTGTTTACGGATATGGCATCGTTTCGATCCATGAATAGGGCCAAACTTGCCAGCAATGGCTATCCTTGGACCTTCGGATCTATTCCGTGGCAGCGCAAATATTCCAATGATCGTCTGAAAAGGGCGGTACCTGACCTGTCAATGATCGCACAAGTTGTCAAACTACGTTGCGCCGTTACAACTCGGGACTTCAAATGGTCGAGGAAACAATTGGAAACTTTACAGCCATTGTTCCCCGCCACTAAGACTCGTTTCGAGAAACCTATTGTCGACTCGTATTTGAAATTTGTTCGGAGCCGTACATTGAAAAATCCCATCCGAAGGTCAAACCTTCTGGCGACCCTGCTCGCAGGCGTCGTCTTTGTTCCGGCACTCAGTGGTGCAGCGGGAGCAGACTCGAAGGACTGGTGGCTGGACCTTGAGGGTGGAGTGGAGTTCTCGGACAACGTCGCCCTCGAGCAAAGCGATGCCAACAGCACCACTGGTGACGTAGCCGCCGTTTTCGAGCTGGATACGGGGTACAAACTGGTTGATGAGAAAAATGCGCGTCTGGAAGTTGGTTACAACTTCTATCAGAGCATTTACCAGGACCTGACAGAGTTCAACTGGCAGTCGCACAATCCCAGCCTGATGGGCTGGATCCGACAAGACGGGATCAGGCTCGGCTTTGAGTATGCGTACACAAACTCGCTGCTTGATGACAGCTTCTTCCTGGAACAGCACATGCTGTCTCCTACAATTTCTGCCTTTGTTTCCGAGGACTTTTATCTCACCGGCTACTACCGCTATCAGTCGAAGAACTACAACGAATCTGATGACGCGCGAGATGCGAATACCCATCAGACCGGGGCAGATGTGTTTTATTACTTTGATCGTCCCAACAAAGGCTATTTTTCGCTTGGCGCCGGCTTCACAAGCGAGGACACGCAAGGCGACCAGTTCGACTATGATGGCCTGATGGCGAGAGCATCGGTGCAGCATCCGATAGAGATCTTCGCGCGGAAGGGTCATGTGAAGTTCAGTTACGCGTACCAGAAGCGCGAGTATGACAACGACATCAGCCTTATAGGCCCCGGTAACCGCGAGGACGATCGTCACACGCTCAAGCTCGTCACCAACGTGGAAATTGACGACAACCTGAAGGCTGGCGTGGAGCTGCGCCGCGTGACCCGCGAGTCCAATCTGGCAGAATCCGACTACGAGGAAAACATTGGCGCGATGTCGCTGCGCTACAGCTTCTGAGCTCAGCGACTGCGAAGCAGTGTTAACTAGGGGGGCATTGCCCCCTTTTTTGCGGGGGGAGACACGTCCCTACCGGCGCACTACCTCCATTGAGCCGCACTTGATCACAACTTATGGGGATGCAATCGCTCCAATTTGATCCAGACCGTTGCGATTCGGCACGCATCGGGAATATTTTGGACCGGTCGGAATAATCCTTCGGCCTGGCGCTATTGTCTAACCGACATTGCCTGCTTGGCACGGTTATTGAACGATCAGACGCAGGAAACGTGGGGGCAGTCTTGTCCAGTAACCAAAGTAGTCGAGCTTTTGTGCGCCGGTCGGCAATCTCGCTCATCGCGGGAGCCGGACGATGAACATTTCGAACGCCAGCATCATCGGTAACTTCCTGCATCGGTCTCGCAACGTGTTCATCAGCGCGGGCGTGTTCAGCCTGTTCGTGAACCT
>JBILMZ010000173.1:0-7528 GCA_044375275.1 Micropepsaceae bacterium
AATGAGGTCTGCCTCTTCCAGCTTTCCCCTCACCAGAACCGCTGTAAAGGGCGTGGCGTAGACGGGGACACGAAAGCGCTCCCACAGATGACCCACCGCGCCGATGTGATCCTCGTGCGCATGCGTCAGCACGATGCCAAGCAGGTTCTTGCGGTGCTCTTCGATGAAACCCGGATCGGGCATGATCACGTCGATGCCCGGCGTGTCATCGCCGCCAAACATCACGCCCAGATCGATCATGATCCACTGGCGCTTGTTTTCAGGTCCGAACCCGTAGAGGTTCAGGTTCATGCCGATTTCGCCCGCTCCGCCGAGGGGGACGAACACGAGTTCGTCCTCGGGACGGGCCTTCGCCTTGCCCTTTGTCATTCGACGGGCTTTCCGGCGAGACCTGCGTTGCGCTCATAGATGTACCGCAATCCGCGGATCGTGAGGTCGTGGTCGACGAACTCGATTGTGGTCGTGGAGTGCCTGAACAGGTGCGCGAGGCCACCGGTGCCGATGACCTTCATCGGCTTGCCAACCTCGGCGCGAATCCGCGCAACCAAACCCTCCACCAGGGCGATATAGCCCCAGAAGATGCCCGACTGCATCGCCGGGATAGTGTCCTTGCCGATGACGGATTGCGGTCGCTCGATGGCAATGCGCGGCAGCTGCGCGGCTGCCTGGTGCAGGGCTTCCATGGACAGGTTCACTCCCGGCGCGATGATGCCGCCTTCATAGCTGCCGTGTTCGCCGACAATATCAAACGTTGTTGCGGTGCCGAAATCGATGAGGATCAGGTTTCCGCCGTAGTCCCTGTACCCGGCGACCGTGTTGACCAGCCGGTCTGCACCGACGGCCTTGGGTCGATCCGCATTGATCACGATGCCGAGGTCGATTTCCGGATCACCAATGACCAGCGCCGTCTTTTTGAAATACTTCGAACACAGCCGGCGCAGGTTGAAGAGGGCTGGCGGGACGACGCTCGAAATGATCGCGGCACTGATATCCTGCGTCTGGATGCCTTCGAGCTGCATGAGCTGCGTGAGCCACACATAGTACTCGTCAGCCGTGCGGTTGTCCTTTGTAACGGCACGGAACTGTGCCCGCACTTCCTTGCCGTCGTGGACGGCAAAGACGATGTTCGTGTTTCCGGCGTCAATGGCGAGAAGCATGCGCTACCTCATGGCATCCGGAAAAAAGACTTCTCCGGCAGAAATTGTCCTGCTTTGCCCGTCCGGCAATTCGAGCTCCAGGCTTCCGTCACTGGCCAGGGTCCTGAAGACTCCCGTGATCGTTTCGCCGGCCAGCCTGGCTTCAACCCGGCCACCTACGCCGGCGGCTACCTGAAGCCAGTCCGAACGCGTCTGACTGAATCCGCTGGTTTGCCAAGTTCTCAGCCTGATGTCCCATGCCCTTGCTAGCACAGACAGCGCTCCCAGTGCATCAGGCGCCTGTGTGTGTTCGTTAACGAAGGTCGTGGGGTAGTTCGCAACCTGCGGCGCATAAACGAGGTTGACGCCAATTCCGATGGCCAGCCAGGGCAGGACGTCAGCTTCACCAACCGATGCCGTTTCGAGCAGGATGCCGGAGATTTTCCTGCCGCGCACCAAGGTATCGTTCGGCCATTTCAGGCTGACGTCGTCTGCTTGAAGCCAGGCGCAGAGGGTGTCCCGGACTGCCAGCGCCGCCACGAAAGACAGTTGCGCCGCCCGCGCAGCATCGCACCCGGGTGGCATCAGCAGGGTTGTCATCAGATTGCCGCGGGGGGACACCCAGTCCCTCCCCCGCCGGCCGCGTCCAGCCGTCTGCGCGTGCGCGAGGATCCAGGCGGGTCCGTAGTCCCGCTGCGACGCCATGCGTCTCGCTTCCTCGTTGGTGGAGTCGATTTCGTCGAACTCGAAGAGCCGGTAGCCCTCCGGAACCGTCGGCTTCACCATGTCAGGGAAAGAGCGCCCGCGCTGCCACACCTGCTGCATCGGTCAC
The DNA here is from genome assembly GCA_044375275.1 of Micropepsaceae bacterium. Classification (GTDB taxonomy): domain Bacteria; phylum Pseudomonadota; class Alphaproteobacteria; order Micropepsales; family Micropepsaceae; genus SZUA-430. The sequence continues at coordinate 1,969 of JBILMZ010000173.1, forward strand.
CGGCAAGGGGGCCACGATGAAGAACATGACAAATGCGGAGGACCCTGCCAGCAGAGCTGCATTCACGGTGCCGATCGGCTTTTCAAATGCTGCTGCGGGCGGATCAAAGAACATGATCTTCACGACGCGCAGGTAGTAGAAGGCACCGATGACGCTGGTGAGGAAGCCGATGGCTGCGAGCACGTACATCTTGGATTCCACGGCTGCGAGGAACACGTACCACTTGCCCATGAAGCCCGCGAGCGGCGGTATGCCGATCAGGCTGAACATGAGGATGGCCAGCAGATAGGCCGTGGTCGGATCGCGCTGCGAAAGTCCGGCAAGGTCGGAAATCGTTTCCAGCTGCTTTCCGTCACGACGCATGTGCATGATGCACACGAAGGTACCGACCGTCATCGCGAGGTAGATGACAAGATAGGTCAGGACGCCCTGCACGCCTGCCGGAGAGCCGGCCGCGAAGCCGATCAGGGCGTATCCCATGTGACTGATCGACGAATAGGCCATCAGTCGCTTGATGTTTGTCTGCCCGATGGCTGCAAGCGCGCCCAGAAGCATGGAGGCGACCGAAACCGGGATGATGATCTGGAGCCAGGCGGACTCGGCCTCCGCGAATGGACCAAAGACCACGCGCAGGAACAGCGCCATGGCTGCGATCTTCGGCGCTGCCGCGAAGAACGCCGTCACGGGTGTCGGCGAACCTTCGTAGACGTCTGGGGTCCACATGTGGAACGGCACTGCGGAGACCTTGAAGGACAGACCTGCAAGAATGAACACGAGGCCAATGGTGGTGCCAATCTGCATGCCGCCGGCAGAGATCGCCTGGGCGATGGATTCAAATCCGGTCGCGCCCGTAAACCCGTACACAAGGCTTGCCCCGTAGAGCAGCATGCCCGAGGACAGCGCGCCCAGCACGAAGTACTTCAGGCCGGCTTCCGTCGAGCGCGCATTGTCGCGCGCAAATGAAGCGAGCACGTACAGGGCAAGGCTCTGCAGTTCGAGACCAACATAAAGCACGATCAGGTCATTGGCCGAGATCATTACCAGCATGCCCAGCGTTGCCAGCGTGATCAGCAGGGGAAACTCGAAACGCGTGAGCTTTTCGTCCCGCAGATAGTCGACCGACATCAGCATGGCGATCGCCGAACCGCCAAGGACCAGCAGCTTCAGGAAGCGGGTAAAGGGATCGATGATCATCGTGCCCGAGAAGGCAAGCACCTTGCCTTCGGGGGCCGTTGCCACAAGATAGCCCACCACGAACATGAGGGCGACACAGCCCCATGTCACGAGGTTTGAACGCTTGTCTCCGGTGAAGGCGCCGAACATCAGCAACGCCATGGCGCCAACTGCGAGCGTGATCTCAGGCATGGTCGCCGAAATGTCTGCGTAGAACTGGTTCATGTCGACGGCGCTGGTCATGGCGCAACTCCTTCGCCTGGCGCTGTTCGGGTGTCGGCTGTCTTCAGCTTGCCTTCCATCTGGTCGATCGTGGCCTGGACCGAATTGCCGGTCATGTCGAAGATCGGTTTCGGATAGAAGCCGAAGAAGATCGTGGCGGCCACCAGCGGGGCGAGAATGAAGATCTCCCGGCTATTGAGGTCTTCGATGTCCATGAGGGACTTCTTCTCGAGTTCGCCGAAGACGATGCGCCGGTAAAGCCAGAGTGCATAGGCTGCGCTGAGGACCACGCCCGTAGTCGCGAGAAGCGCAACTGTCGTGTTGGCCTTGAAGGCGCCGACCAGGGTCAGGAACTCGCCCACAAAGCCGCTGGTGCCGGGCAGACCCACATTGGCCATTGTGAAGATCATGAAGATGACGGCGTAAAGCGGCATGCGATTGACAAGACCGCCATAGGCCTTGATCTCGCGGGTGTGCATGCGGTCATAGATGACGCCGACGCAGAGGAAGAGCGCGCCGGAGACGAAGCCGTGGCTGATCATCTGGAATACTGCGCCATCGATGCCCTGCCTGTTCAGCGCAAAGAGTCCCATGGTCACGAAGCCCATGTGGGCCACGGACGAATAGGCGATGAGCTTCTTGATGTCCTCCTGCATGAGGGCCACCAGCGACGTGTAGATGATCGCGATGACCGACAGGGCGAACACCAACGGTGCGAAATCGACTGATGCGTCGGGGAACATGGGCAGGGAGAATCGAAGGAAGCCGTAGCCACCCATCTTGAGGAGGATGCCGGCAAGAATGACCGAGCCGGCCGTTGGTGCCTCGACGTGAGCGTCCGGCAGCCAGGTGTGTACCGGCCACATCGGCATCTTCACTGCGAAAGACGCAAAGAAGGCCAGCCAGAGCCAGGTCTGCATTTCCGGCGGGAAATCGTAGGCCATCAGCGTCGGGATGTCGGTCGTGCCTGTTGTCACATACATCGCCATCACGGCGATCAGCATCAGGACTGAGCCCAGCAAAGTGTAGAGGAAGAACTTGAAGGACGCATAGACACGGCGCGCGCCGCCCCAGATGCCGATGATCAGGAACATCGGGATGAGGCCACCTTCGAAGAACAGGTAGAACAGGACGAGGTCGAGCGACACGAACACGCCGATCATCAGCGTCTCGAGCACCAGAAACGCGATCATGTATTCCTTGACCCGCGTCTCGATCGACGTCCAGCTGGCCAGGATGCACAGGGGCATCAGGAATGCGGTCAGGATCACGAACGGCAGCGAGATGCCGTCAACGCCCAGGTGATAATTGATGTTGCCGCCGAGCCAGGGGTAGGTCTCCTCAAACTGGAAGCCCGGTGTCGAAGGATCAAACAGCCACCAGAGTACGAGCGTCACTGCGAAGGTGACGGCCGTCGCAAAGAGCGAAATCTGGCGTGCGAGCATGTCGCCCGCCTTGCCTGCCGGTGCCATGAACAGGATCAGCAGGACGCCCAGCAGCGGCAGGAAGGTTGCAATCGAGAGAAGGTTGCTCATTTCGCCCCTCCGACCATGAACCAGCTTGCGAGGAGCGCAACACCGATCAGCATTGCAAAGGCATAGTGATAGACAAACCCGCTTTGCAGGCGAACGGTCTGCCGGGTCCAGTCCGCAATACCGGCGGAAATCCCGTCGGGCCCCATGCCGTCAATGATTTTTCCGTCTCCCTGCTTCCAGAGGAAGTGGCCGAGCCACTTTGAAGAGCGGACAAAGAGGACGTCGTAGATTTCGTCGAAGTACCACTTGTTGTAGAGGAACAGATACAGCGGGCCCTGGCGCGCGGCCATGCGGGCGGGCAATTCCGGGTGGTCGATGTAGAAGTACCAGGCCGTGGCAAAGCCGATCAGCATGACGGTGCCAGGTGCGAACCAGACCCAGTCCGGCACATGGTGGCGCGCATCGAGCGCCGTGTGGTGCTGGAGGTTCGTAATCGCGCCTTGCCAGAAATCGACATTGTGATGACCAAGGAACTGCTCGTGGAACAGGACGCCCGCGAACAGCGCGCCCGCTGCCAGAATGAACAGCGGCACGAGCATGACCATCGGTGACTCGTGCGCGTGTTCCAGCGCATGGGGATCACCGCGGAACTTGCCGTGGAACGTCATGAAGATGAGGCGCCAGGAATAGAACGACGTCATGCCGGCAGCCACGATGCCGAGCGCAAAAGCGTAGTTGCCTACGCCCGTATGGGCAGCGAAGGCGCTTTCGAGAATGGCGTCCTTGGACCAGAAGCCCGACAGGAACGGAAAGCCGGTGAGTGCCAGGGTTCCGATGACCATCATCCAGTAGGTGATCTTGATCTTGTCCTTCACGCCGCCCATGCGACGCATGTCCTGCTCATCGGACAAAGCGTGGATCACGGATCCTGCACCAAGGAACAACAGCGCCTTGAAGAAGGCGTGGGTGAAGAGATGGAACATTGCGGCCTGATAGGCGCCTACGCCCGCCGCAAAGAACATGTAGCCCAGCTGCGAGCAGGTGGAATATGCCACGACGCGCTTGATGTCGTTCTGGAAGAGACCGACCGTTGCGGCGAAGAAAGCCGTCGTCGCCCCAACCACGGTCACGACTTCGAGCGCGCTGGGTGCCAGTTCAAACAGGGGCGAGCAGCGGACAACCAGAAACACGCCGGCGGTGACCATGGTTGCCGCGTGGATGAGGGCCGAAACGGGGGTCGGGCCTTCCATGGCGTCCGGCAGCCAGGTGTGGAGCATGAACTGGGCAGACTTGCCCATGGCGCCCATAAACAGCAACAGGCAGATCGTCGTCAGGATGTCGACCTGGAAGCCAGCGAACTCGAAGGTCTTTCCGGCGAACTCCTTGGCCTGCTGGAACACGCCGGGCGTCGTTTCCGTGCCGAAGTCCAGGGTACCAAAGGTGAGGAACACCGCAAAGATGCCAAGCGCAAAGCCGAAGTCGCCGACGCGGTTGACGATGAAAGCCTTCATGGCGGCGGCGTTGGCAGACGGTTTCTTGTACCAGAAGCCGATCAGAAGGTAGGACGCGAGACCTACGCCTTCCCAGCCGAAGAACAGCTGAACGAAATTGTCCGAGGTCACGAGCATCAGCATCGCGAAGGTGAACAGCGACAGGTAGGCGAAGAACCGCGGCCTGTGCTCATCGTGGTGCATGTATCCGATCGAGTAGACGTGGACGAGGGACGAAACCCCTGTCACGACGACGAGCATGACCGATGTCAATGCGTCGACGCGGATCGTCCAGTCCACCTGCAATGTGCCGCTGTCAATGAACTGGAACAGTGTGAAAATCTGCGGCTTGTTCAATTCGAAGCGCGGCAGGTCGAACAGGAACGCTCCAACGGACAGGAGCGCGGTCACGCACAGGAGAATGGTGGCGGTGTACTCCGCGGCGTGTTCGCCAAGGCGCTTGCCCATCAGGGCCGCAAGGATGGCGCCTGCCAGCGGAAGGACGAGGATGGCCTGGTAGAGCAATTCCACGCTGACTACCCTTTCATGATGTTGACGTCTTCAACTGCAATCGTTCCCCGATTGCGGAAGTAGACGACGAGAATGGCGAGACCGATCGCGGCTTCGGCAGCTGCGACGGTGAGGACGAGCAAGGCGAAGACCTGGCCGCTGAGATCGCCCAGGAATGACGAAAAGGCGACGAGGTTGATGTTAACCGACAGCAGGATGAGCTCGATCGACATCAGGATGATGATGATGTTCTTCCGGTTGATGAAGATGCCGAAGATGCCGATCGTGAAGAGCGCGGCTGCGACTGTGAGATAGTGTCCGAGACCGATTTCCATGATCAGAGTCCTTCTCCCGGACGAACCTTGCGGGTCTCGACACCCGTCTCGCGCGTCCTTCCGATCTGCGCCGACACGTTCTGCCGCTTGACGCCCTCACGGTGCCGCAGGGTCAGCACGATGGCGCCAATCATGGCGACCAGCAGCACCATGCCGGCTCCCTGAAAGACATGGACATAGTCGGTGTAGATGATGTGGCCTAGGGCTTCCGTATTGGTGACGTCCGTCGGTGTCGGGTGCTTGGCTACGGCCTCGGCGGCAGGCGTCAGAACCCAGCCGAAACCAACCGCGGCCAGCTCTGCGAAGAATATCAGGCACAGGATGATGCCGAGGGGCGCGTATTGCAGGAAACCCT
>JBILMZ010000022.1:0-23879 GCA_044375275.1 Micropepsaceae bacterium
TGGAACGTCCCTGTTCCAGATCATTTTCATCGGCGCCTTCTCGACCATTCTTCACGCCTTCACAAACCAGAGCGTCGACGCGATCCTGGCGGCGCTGCTGATTTCAGGGGGCGTGATCGGCGCGCAGTTCGGCGTGCGCTATGGCGAGCGGCTGCGCAGTGACTGGATGCGGCTGTGCCTCGCGGCGCTGCTGCTGATGATCTGCGTCCGCCTTGGCGTCAATCTTGTCTGGCCGCCGGCCAATCCCTTCAGTGTGACCGTGGAGCAGGCCCCATGATCCGGGTGGTGGCGGCAGTGCTGTTGTTCCTTTTGCCTTTCGCGGCATCTTCCGAAGAGCTCGCGGCCGGCATTTCCCGCGACAAGATCGAGATCAACTCAAGTTTCAAGGGCACAGAGGTTGCCATCTTCGGTTCCGTCGAAGCCGCCATTGGCGAGGTCGTGGAAGGGGACCGGGCACGTGACATCGTGGTCGTGGTTCGCAGCGACAGGCTGTCCCGCGCGACGGTTCGCAAGAAGGAACTCGTGGGACCGGTCTGGATCAATCGAGAGGCGCGCGATTTCGTCAATGTTCCCGAGTTCTATTTCGTGGCGACCAACCGTCCGCTAAGGGAGATCGCGGCGCGCTCGGTCCTGGAGCAGTTCGAACTGGGTCTCGAAAACATTGTCTTTGGGCCGGCACCTGGCGTGATTGGGGGGCCGGTGGCATTCCGGAAGGCCTTGCTCGATTCCCGTGTGGCCAGCGAACTCTATGCGCAGCATGACGGTGCAGTTTCCTTCATGTCGACGACGCTGTTTCGTACCACGCTTGCACTCCCACCCAATGTTCCGGCCGGCAACCTGCGGATCCAGGTATTTGCCTTCCACGATGGGCAGATCACGAGTTCAAACTCGATGACGCTTTTCATCGAGAAGACCGGCATTGAACGGGCCCTGTCGGAGTTTTCGCAGCGCGAGCCGCTGTTCTATGGCCTGACGGCAGTCTTCTTGTCGGTGCTCGCCGGTTTTCTTGCGGCAGTGGCGTTCCGGGAGAGACACTGAGACGAGCCACGCCTGTTGTCCGGCCAACGAACTGTTTCACCAGTTGTCGACATGTCGGCTGCAATGGTTAAACTCTCCCGATGGCAGGTTCGATCGACATATCGCAATTCAAGGAAGCCCTGATCGTTCTGGGATCGGCTGCAATCGTCATCCCGGTGTTTCATTCCCTCAGGGTCAGTCCGGTCATTGGCTATATCCTGATCGGGATGGCGGTTGGACCCTACGGGGCCGGAAGCCTGAGCGAACTCATCCCCTGGTTCTCCTTCTTCAGCATGGAGAAGGAGGGGGCCATCTCGCACGCGGCCGAATTCGGCGTGGTGCTGCTCATGTTCATGATCGGGCTTGAGTTGTCACTTGAGCGACTGGTGGTGATGCGCCGCCTTGTGTTCGGTCTTGGCAGCATTCAGATCATGGCCAGTGCCGCCATCATCGGTTCGGTTGCCTATGTGCTGACCCAATCCTTCCCGGCAGCGGTCATCATCGGTTTTGCCCTGGCCATGTCGTCCACGGCGATTGTCATCCAGGTCCTGTCCGAGCAGAAGCAGTTGGGCGCCAGCTATGGCCGGGCGAGCTTTGCCGTCCTCATCTTCCAGGACATCGCCGTCATTCCGATCATGTTCATCGTCGGCATGATGGGGGCGGTGGCCGGAGGGTCGCTTGCCATGCAGCTGGGGGCGGCCCTGCTGCAGGCAGGCGCGGCGATTGCCATCGTCATCATCGCCGGGCGTATGCTGCTGCGCCCGCTGTTCAGGCGCGTTGCTGCCACCAAGAGCCCCGAGCTTTTCATGGCAGCGTGTCTTCTGGTCATCCTGGCCATCAGTCTTGTAACCGCCATAGCGGGCCTTTCCATGGCGCTGGGGGCGCTGATGGCGGGGCTTCTGCTTGCGGAAACGGAGTATCGGCGGCAGATCGAGTTCACGATCGAGCCCTTCAAGGGGCTGCTCGTGGGCGTGTTCCTGATTTCTGCCGGCATGAACGTGGATCTGGGGCGCGTCTTTTTCGACCCGATCTCCATCGTGCTGGCCAGCCTCGCGCTGATCATCGTGAAGACACTGGTGGTTGCCGGCGCGGGGCGCCTCCTGAATCTCTCGCTCGTTTCGGGATTGAGAGCCGGTTTGATGCTGGGGCCTGGCAGCGAGTTCACCTTTGTCATTGTTTCACTCGCGGTTTCGATCAACGCGCTTCCGGCGGATGTGGGCGCCTTCACACTCATCGTTGCTGCATTGACCATGGCGATGATCCCCGGCATGCACAGCCTTGGCCGGCTCCTGGAAAAAATGCGTGTGCCGCAGACGAGCCCTCATCCTGCAGAACTGGTCAAGCCGCCGGCAGACGAGCAACGGCGCGTGATCATTGCCGGGTTCGGGCGTGTGGGGCGTGTGGTGGCCGAGCTGCTCCAGAAGCACGGCATTCCCTATATTGCAGTCGACTCCAATGCCGACACGGTGGCCAAGGCGCGCGACAAGGGGTTTGATGTCTATTTCGGCGACATCAAGCAGCCGGATTTCATACGCCTGTGCGGCATCCATTCGGCGAGTGCGCTTGTGCTCACCATGGACTCGCCGAAGGCGGCGAATACGGTGGTGCAGATGGCGCGCAGCGAGCGCTCGGACCTTGTCGTGATTGCGCGGGCCCGCGATGCCAAACACGCCGGTGAACTCTATCGGCTTGGTGCAACGGATGCGGTGCCGGAGACCATCGAGGCCAGCCTGCAGCTCGCGGAAGTCGTGCTCGTGGATGTCGGCATTGCCATGGGCCCGGCCATCGCCTCGATCCACGAGAAGAGGGCCGAGCTGCGTGACCAGATCCAGGCGCAGTTGCCTGAAACAGAAGTGAGGCAGCGACCGCGTCGACGGCTGCGCGATGTGCTATCCGATACGCCGCGCCGCGAGGACGGGTCGACGTCCTGATACGGTGCGGCGATTGTTCCCCTTCCGGCGAGGCTTTTTGTTCCTTATATGTTCCAAATCTGGCAGCGGAAGCTGCCGGTGAGCGAAGATGAACAAGTCACGAAACGGCCGACGTGTTTGTCATCTTCAATCTCAGTTTTCCCGGTTTTCAGCCACTTTTCCGGTGCCGGATTCGGCGTTGGTGTCATCTTCGAAGGAGGCTCTTTTCAGGGGAACGGGCGGTGGTGCGGCTTATCTTACGGGCACGTAATCCAGTTAGGCCGGTCTGAGCGTTTATCCTCCAGGACTGCCATGGAAGTGGTCAACCGTCGAATACGTAAAATGGCGGGAAACCAGCATAGAGCAGCCTTCTTGACGCTTACGTCAACGGAACATATGCTCATCTAATCGTCATTCAGGAGGTGAATCATGCAGACCTTCAGCATCAGCCAGCTGGCTGAGGAGTTCGGCATTACGCCACGGGCCATACGCTTTTACGAAGACGAAGAGCTCATCAAGCCGGTCCGGCAGGGACAGTCACGCATCTACTCGCCGCGGGACCGCGTGCGACTGGCGCTGATCCTGCGGGGCAAGCGGGTCGGGTTCTCGCTCATCGAGATCAAGGAGATGCTCGATCTCTACGACATCAATGATGGCCAGGCGACGCAGCTTTCCTATGCCATCAAGAAGTTCGACGAGCGGATCAGTTCGCTCGAGCGCCAGCGTGCCGACATCGAGCAAGCGCTGACGGAACTTCGGCAGGGGCGCGCCCGCCTTGAGGTGATCCTGTCGGAGAAAGGTGTCCCCTCAACTGCGCCGCGCGGGAACGAAGCCGAACACGGCCGCCTCATCGGCTATGCGATGACGCCAAGCGCACACGACTGAACGCCACAACAATACCGGGAGGAATACGATGGGCGTGCTGCAGGTTGAACGGGCCCCGTGGATGACGGAAGACCTCATGGTCTTCGACACGGAGGCGCGCAAATTCCTTGAACGCGAGTGTCTTCCGCATTCGGAGAAGTGGACCAAGCAGCAGCATGTCGACCGCAATATCTGGCTGAAGGCGGGCGAGGCAGGGCTGCTCTGCGCCTCGACGCCGGAGCAGTATGGTGGCGCGGGCGGCACGTTTGCCCACGAGGCCGTGATCATCGACCATCTGGGCCGCATGGGCATCGATGGCTGGGGCATCACGCTGCACAATGCCATCGTGGCCCCTTATATCTTCCATTGCTGCAACGAAGAGCAGAAGAAGCGTTGGCTGCCGCGCATGGCATCGGGCGAGCTTGTGTCGGCCATTGCAATGACGGAGCCGGGTACCGGTTCGGACCTTCAGGCGGTGCGCACGACGGCCCGGCGTGACGGCAACGACTATGTGATCAACGGCTCCAAGATCTTCATCACCAATGGCGGCACGGCGAACTTCATCATCGTGGTGGCGAAGACCGATCCGACGCAGGGCTCGAAGGGCATCTCGCTGATCGTCGTCGAGACGGACGAAGTGCAGGGCTTCCGCCGCGGTCGCGTGCTCGACAAGATCGGGCAGAAAGCGAACGATACGGCGGAGCTGTTCTTCGATGACGTGCGCGTGCCGGTCTCGAACCTGATCGGGGAAGGCGAGGGGCGCGGCTTCATCCAGCTGATGCAGCAGCTTCCGCAGGAGCGCCAGATCATTGCGCTGCAGGCCATGGCGGTCATCGAGCGCGCGCTCGAGGTCACGATTTCCTACGTGAAAGAGCGCAAGGCGTTCGGCAAGCAGCTCATCGAGTTCCAGAACACGCAGTTCAAGCTGGCCGAGTGCAAGACCGAGGCGACGGTGGCCAAGGTCTTCTGCAACCACGCAACGGGCCTGTTGCTGGAGGGCAAGCTTGATCCCTTCATGGCCTCGATGGCGAAGCTCTGGATGACGGAAGTGCAGTGCCGCGTCGTTGATGAGTGCCTGCAGCTGCATGGCGGCTATGGCTACATGAACGAGTATCCGATCGCCCGCATGTATGCCGACAGCCGCGTGCAGAAGATCTATGGCGGTACGAACGAGATCATGAAGCTGCTCATCTCGCGCAGCCTGTAACGCTCATTCATGTACACGCCTCCGCATTTCGCCATGGACCGGCTCGCCGACCAGCACGCGCTGATCGAGGCGAATGGCTTTGCGGTGCTGGTGGCGACAGGGAGTGACGGGCTCGAGGCCACGCATGTGCCCATGATGCTGCGGCGTGATGAAGGGCCGCTTGGCACGCTCTACACGCATCTGGCGCGGCCCAATTCGCAGGCGCGGCTTGGGGGCCAAGAGATGCTCGCCGTGTTTTCCGGGCCGCACGGCTACGTTTCGCCGTCCTGGTACCTTGAGCGGGCCATCAACGTGCCTACATGGAACTACGCGGCAGTGCATTGCCATGGCGTTGCCGAAGCCTGTCCGGGTGAGGCGGCCGAACTGCTCGACGCCATGACGGATGCCCATGAAGGCAATCGGCCAAATGGATGGAGCATGGGAGAGCTTGATGCGCGTGTGCGCGAGAGCCTGCCGAAGGGCGTGGTTGCGCTGCGGATGCAGATCACGCGGATCGAGGGCAAGGCCAAGCTCTCGCAGAACAAGCCCCGCCTCGAGCGCGAGCGGGTCATATCGGAATTGAAGGCTGCGGGCGAAGACCGCATCGCGGCCCTCATGCAGACTGAGTTGGACAGAGTTTGATATTCGCCATAACGGAGGAACGACCATGACTGAGTGTTTCATCTACGACACCGTGCGCACGCCGCGCGGCAAGGGCCGCAAGGACGGCGCGCTGCATGAAGTGACTGCGCTCGAACTGGGTTCGCAGGTGCTCCGGAGCATCCGCGACCGCAACAATCTCGACACGAAGATCGTCGATGACGTCGTGTTCGGCTGCGTTGATCCGGTGGGCGAGCAGGGTTCGAACATCGCGCGCATCGCGGTGCTCAATGCCGACTACGCCGAAACGACGGCCGGCGTGCAGATCAACCGCTTCTGCGCTTCGGGCCTGGAAGCCTGCAACATGGCAGCGGCGCAGGTCATGTCCGGGCAGTCCGACATGACGATCGGTGGTGGCGTTGAGTCCATGAGCCGCGTTGGCATGGGCGCCTCGGGCGGCGCCTGGGCGACGGACCCGTCGATCGCCATCAAGAGCTATTTTGCGCCACAGGGCATCGGTGCGGACCTCATCGCGACGCTGGAAGGCTTCACCCGTGACGACGTCGACGCCTATTCGGTCGAAAGCCAGAAGCGCGCGCAGAACGCCTGGAAGAACGGCTACTTCAAGAAGTCGGTCATTCCGGTGAAGGATATCAACGGGCTGACGATCCTCGATCGCGACGAGCACATGCGCGCAGATACGACGATGCAGACGCTGGCGGCGCTGCAGCCTTCGTTTGCGATGCCGGGTGAGTTCGCCTTCGACGCCGTGGCACAGCAGCGCTATCCGGAAGTCGAGCAGATCAACCACGTGCACCACGCCGGCAACTCGTCGGGCATCGTGGATGGCGCGGCGGCCGTGCTGCTTGGTTCGAAGGAAGCGGGCAAGTCGCAGGGCCTGAAGCCCCGCGCGCGCATCCGCGGCTTCGCATCGATCGGCTCTGAGCCTTCGATCATGCTCACGGGTCCGTCCTATGTGACGGAGAAGGCGCTGAAGCGCGCCGGCATGACGGTCGAGGACATCGATCTCTTTGAACTCAACGAAGCCTTTGCTTCGGTGGTGCTGCGCTTCATGAAGGTGCTGAACATCCCGCACGACAAGATCAACGTGAATGGCGGCGCCATCGCGATGGGCCATCCGCTGGGTGCGACCGGTGCGATGATCCTGGGCACTGTGCTGGACGAACTGGAGCGTCGCAACAAGACGACAGCTCTTGTCACGCTGTGCGTCGGTGCCGGCATGGGCACGGCGACGATCATCGAGCGCGTTTAACGCTGGGACCGCGGGCGTCCTCGCCCGCACTTTTTGACGGATAAAGGGACTAAGAGCGGGCGGGGACGCCCGCGGTCCCAGGAGAGACGAAGATGGAACTCAAGGTATTCAAGTGGAACCAGGATGCGGATGGCATCGTCACGCTGACGTGGGATGATCCGGAGCGTTCGATGAACGTGCTGTCGAACCTGGCCATGGCGGACATCGCTGCGGTCATCGGCAAGGTTGCGGGTGACGCGGCGATCAAGGGTCTCGTGATCACGTCGGGCAAGCCGAACGGCTTCTGCGCCGGTGCGGCCCTCGACGAAATGGAAAGCGGCGCTGCGGGCGTCGGAGCGCCGAAGAGCGAGGAAGAGCGCGTTCGCCAGCGTTACGAGGGCGTACTGCAGTTCAACATGCTGCTGCGCAAGCTCGAGACCTGCGGCAAGCCGGTCGTCGCGGCGATCAACGGGCTCGCGCTCGGTGGTGGCCTTGAAGTGACGCTGGCGTGTCACTATCGCGTTGTGGCTGACAATCCGAAGATCCAGCTGGGCCTGCCGGAGTCGAAGGTTGGTCTTCTGCCGGGTGGCGGTGGCACGCAGCGCCTGCCGCGCCTCATGGGTGCGCAGGAAGCGATGGGCCTCATCATGCAGGGCACATCGCTTGATCCGAAGACGGCGCTGGCCAAGAAGGTCGTGCACAAGGTGGTCCCCGCCGAAGAGGTGCTTTCCGAAGCCAAGCGCTGGATCAAGGAAACGCCGAACGCCGTGCAGCCCTGGGACAAGAAGGGCTTCGAGGTTCCCGGTGGCCTGCCGAATGACAAGGGCGCGTCGACGGCCTTCACGATGGGCAACGCGCTCTATCGCAAGACCGCGTACAACAACTATCCGGCGCAGCGCTACATCCTGTCGTGCGTCTATGAAGGCCTGCAGGTTCCGATCGATGCAGCCTTGCGCATCGAGGCGCGCTACTTCACGAAGCTGCTGATGGATCCGGCCTCGCGCAACATGATCCGCTCGCTGTTCCTGTCGATGCAGGAACTGGGCAAGGGCGCACGTCGTCCGGCGAAGGTCGAGCCGACCAGCGTCAAGAAGCTTGGCGTGATCGGCGCGGGCATGATGGGCGCGGGCATTGCCTATGTGTCGGCGCAGGCCGGCATGGAGGTCGTGCTGCTCGACACCACGCAGGAATCTGCCGACAAGGGCAAGGCCTACTCGACCAAGCTGCTCGACGGGCAGATCTCGAAAGGCCGCTCGACGCCGGAGAAGAAGGACAAGATCCTGGCGCTCATCAAGGCCACCACGAGCTATGACGACCTCAAGGGTTGTGACCTCGTGATCGAAGCCGTGTTCGAGAACCGCGAGATCAAGGCCGAGGTCACGAAGAAGGCCGAAGCCCAGCTTACGGCAAAGGGCGTGTTCGGCTCCAATACGTCGACGCTGCCGATCACGGGTCTCTCGGAAGCCAGCGTGCGTCCGGAGAACTTCGTGGGAATCCACTTCTTCTCGCCCGTCGACAAGATGGCGCTGGTCGAAATCATCATCGGCAAGAAGACGGGTGACTATGCGCTTGCCATGGCCGTCGACTACGTGAAGCAGATCAAGAAGACGCCGATCGTGGTCAATGACTCGCGCGGGTTCTACACGTCGCGCTGCTTCGGTACGTATGTGCAGGAGGGCCAAGAGATGCTGGCCGAAGGCATCACGCCGGCGCTCATCGACAATGTTGGTCGCATGACCGGCATGCCGCGTGGACCGCTTGAACTGGCCGACGACGTCGCGCTCGACCTTGCCTACAAGGTTGGCGAGCAGACGAAGAAGGATCTCGGCGACAAGTACGAAGCCACGCCGGCCGCGGCTCTCATCGAGAACATGGTCGCCAAGCTTGGCCGCTATGGTCGCAAGAACGGCAAGGGCTTCTATGACTATCCGGCTGATGGCGGCAAGAAGCGCCTGTGGCCGGGCCTGAAGGACATCGTCAAGATCAAGGTGGCGTCGTCGACGCCGGAACTCGTTGACGAGCTGAAGAAGCGCTTCCTCTATCGCCAGGCGATCGAGGCTTCGCGCTGCTTCGAGGAGAACGTGGTCACGGATCCGCGCGAGGCGGATGTCGGTGCGATCCTGGGCTGGGGCTTTGCGCCTTATACCGGTGGTCCGCTGTCACTGATCGACACGGTCGGCACGAAGAAGTTCGTCGAGGAGTGCGATCGCCTTGCGCAGAAGTACGGCAAGCGCTTCCTGCCAGGCAAGCTGCTGCGCGACATGGCCGAGAAGGGCGAGACCTTCTATGGCCGCTTCAATCCGGCCAAGAAGGCGGCCTGAGGCACCAATTCAAGTTCAGAGCGATAAAGCGGGGCGCCAGGCAATCAACCTGGCGCCCTTTTTGCGTTTGGCTTGTGGCCTGCGGTTGCTGAGCGGTGCTTTGGCGAGTGCAGGTTGTGCCTCCCGTGATGCATGCCCCTTTTCCTTGGCCTTCAGGTTGTGTTAGCTGCGTGTCAGCAAACAGGGTGAACTTCATGCGCAAGGCGTTTCTGGGACTATTGCTTGTTGTCGGAATGGCGGTGCCAGCTGCTGCTGCCGACAGGAAGATCGATGACTTCTTCGGGGCCTATCTCGGTCACGGGACGGAGGAAACTCCGGTTGAGGCGGATGCCGATACCGAGAAACAAACCCGCTACAGCCAGGTGATCATCAAGCCCGCACCCGAGAACGGTTTCGCGATCGAGTGGTCGACGCTGAAGCTGAAAGGGGATGACATCCCCCGGGAAGCCGACACCAAGTCCTATGTCGAGAAGTTCCGCGGCACCGACAAGTCCAACTTCTTCCGCGACATCACGTCGGGCGATCCGAACCTCTACCAGGATGCAGCCTGGGCGGTGATCAATGGCGACACGCTCAGCATCGTGCAGGTTTCCGTGGCGCCGGACGGGAATTACTTCGTGACCCATTATGACCGCACCCTGACCAAGCAGGGCATGGAAGTGCGGTTCACCCGCTTTGAAAACAGCCGGATTGTCAGGGCGGTCAAGCTGAACCTCTTCAAGGGGCCGGCAAAGGTTAACTAGCTTCGGGATTGTACCGCGGCACGGTCTCATGCTTTGATAGGTCCTGGCCCCTGCGGCCGGGACTTTTTCATTTCAGGGAACCTCGTCATGCGTTTCGCGGTAATGCTTGGCTTCGCAGCTGCTCTCGTGACCTCGGCCGCGCAGGCCGCTGACCGTAAGATCGACGACTTCTATGGCCGCTGGATCGGCACGGGGCAGGCGACGCAGGGCGTCACGAACCCGGTTGCAACCCAGTCGCGGGACTCCGAAGTGATCATCGAGAAGGCGGCGGACGGCTTCAAGATTTCCTGGACGACCATGTCCTCGGATGTCGGCAATGCCTCGCAGTCGAAGGTGAAGGCCTCTTCGCTCACGTTCAAGTCGTCCAAGAAGCCGGGCATGTTCATCGACGTGAAGTCCGGCGATGCGCTGCAGGGCAAGAAGACGACGTGGGCACGCGTCGCGGGCGACACGCTGACGATCAACCAGCTCGTGGTCAGCGAAGACGGACAGTGGGACATGACGGTCTATGACCGCACGCTGAAGGGCAACGACAACATGAACCTGTCCTTCACGCGCTTCACGAACGGAACGGTCGGCCGACAGGCGAAGCTGTCCATGGTGCGTTCAAAAGAATAGGCCGCGTTCGATTTTTTGACTCGCGTTCAATCCGGTCTTGTGGTTGAGAGTAGGGCTCTACTCTCAGAAATAGTGATGTGCGTTTTCTGAAACCTCTGGCATGGTAAGCGTCGTTCCCGGGATGAAAAATCCTGCGGCGCATGAGGGAAACGATGACCGCAAGGGCCGTATTTGCGCTGGAGGAAGGTCCAGTCCGCAAGCCGTTCCGCATGTGGGACGGCGACGTATCCGTTCTCGCCTGGGAAGGCGCCGGACCGAAGGCGCCTGCGGTGCACTTCGCGCATGGCAATGGCTTCAATGCGCTGACTTACCGGACCCTGTTCGACGAACTCTCCCTCTTCATGCGGATCTATGCGAGTGACCTGCGCGGGCACGGCCAGTCGACGCTTGCCGCCAATCCGCGCGGCATGCGCTCGTGGCAGATCTATAGTGACGACATCATCCGGACCATCCAGGAGATCGACGGCCGCCCCAAGATCCTGGCAGGGCACTCGCTGGGCGCTACGGCCAGCCTCATGGCGGCGCTCGACCAGCCTTCGTGGGTGAGCGGCCTGGTGCTGATCGAGCCTGTGTTGCTGCCGCCATCCCAATTGCGCCGCATGGCGCTGCTGCGGGCGGCAGGACTGCTGCAGACCTCGCCGCGGACGCGTGCCAAGCGAGGAATCTTTCCGTCACGGGACGCCATGTTTGAGGCCTATCGCGCCCGCGGAGCGTTCAAGCGCTGGCCCGAAGAAGTGGTCCGGGACTACGTTACCGGTGGCTCGCTCGATTACATCGACTATCGGCAGGTTCGGCTGGCCTGCACGCCGGGCTGGGAAGATGCCAATTACCGCGCCGGACCGCCCAATGTGTGGAGCCGCATCAGCAGCCTCAGGGTGCCGCTGACGGTCATCCTTGCCGAGCAGCGTTCAACCTGTCCCGAAGAGTCGGTCGAACTGCTGAAGCGCCGCATGCCGGACGCGCGCATCGTGCGGGTGCCGGGGGCCAGCCACTTCCTGCCGATCGAGCAGCCCGATGTGGTGAGACTTGAGTTGCGCCTGATGGCGCGTGGCCTAGACGCTCAGGCCGTCAATCACTAGCCCGTTAAGCGTTTCGCGCATCCCTGGCGGAATGTCCATGGCCTTGCGCTGGACCAGATCCAGGGACACGGCAACCGCTTCGGCTGTCGCGAGGCACTCCCCCGTATCTGTGTCGAAGAGCCAATGACACCAGACGTAGGTCTTCTGTCCGACCGATTTCAGGCCGCTCATGACGACCATCAGGTCGCCTTCCACTGCAGGCTTCCTGTAAATGAACCTGTACTCGAGCGCGGCGCCGCCAGACGTTCCCGAGTCGCGGGACTTTCCGGTGGTCTGCGCCAGGAGGTTCGGGATCGCATCACTGATGCTGCCCATGTAGTTCTGGACCCGCATGAAGCCCTGCGCATCACAGAGTTCATCCGTCACGAACCTGCGCAGTGTGGTCTTCATGCCCATGGCCTCAGCCTGTGCAAGTGTTGGCGCCGGGCGGGGTGCGTAGAGTTCCAGCCCTCGCGGTGCGGCCTGAGGCAGGAGTTCCACTGAAAGCTCATCCGATTTCGCCATGGCAATCGCGGGCAAGGGAAGCCCTGACCGGTACTCGATGTCGCTCCATTGCGCGTAGGTGACAAAGGTGGCGGCAGTCTCGCCCGTCTGTGCGTGCTTCATTTCCTGCATCAGCACGACGCCTTCGGATCTCGCCTGAAGAACGCCGCCGTGCATGACGTAGGGGGCGCCGGGGCGCAACTCGCGGTGAAAGCGGATGTGCTGGTCGTGTGGTGCCAGCGTTGCCTGGCTGATGCCAGCCGCACGCGGACGCAAGCCGAGGGCACTCGACAGCGCCGCGATGCCTTCGACTTCGCGCGCCACGTAGAACTGGACATTCATGTGCCCCATCTGATCGCATTGCCATGTCTGCACGCTGGAGCGAACGGTTTCGATCAAATGGCCCATGTCGGTCAGGTTCCTCTGGATTTAGCCCCGCGACTTGATATGAAAAGATCGGTGTCGAGGTCAAATCCAGAGATTGAACATGAAGGGACCACTCAAGGGTGTCCGTGTCGTCGAGTTCGCCGGACTGGGTCCCGCGCCGTTCTGTGGCATGCTGCTGTCCGACCTTGGCGCCGATGTCATCCGCATCGACCGGCGTGATGCGCGGCCCGCAGCGGCGCATCAGGTCACGCATCGTGGACGCAAGTCCGTTGCGCTGAACCTCAAGGATCCCAAGGCGACTGCGCTTTGCCTTGATCTCATGTCGCGTGCGGAGATTGTCTTCGAAGGGTTTCGACCGGGCGTGATGGAGCGCCTGGGGCTGGGGCCTGATGTGGCGCTTCAGCGGAACCCCAGGCTCGTCTATGGGCGCATGACGGGATGGGGACAGGATGGTCCGCTCGCACAGGCTGCAGGCCACGACATCAACTACATTGCCATTACCGGGGCGCTTCATGCCATCGGCACGAAGGAGAGACCCGTCCCGCCCCTGAACCTGATCGGCGACTTTGGCGGCGGTTCAATGTACCTCGCGCTCGGTCTCCTCTCGGCCCTGTTGCATGCGCGGGCGACGGGGCAGGGGCAGGTGGTCGATGCAGCGATGGTCGACGGTGCAGCTTCACTCATGTCCTATTTCTATGGATTCCGGGCTGAGGGGGTGCATTCAGCCGAGCGCGCGTCCAACCGGCTCGATGGTGGCGCCCATTTCTATGACGTCTACAAATGCAGTGACGGGAAATGGATTGCACTCGGGTCCATCGAGCCGCAGTTCTATGCGCTGCTCAGAGAGAAGGCTGGGCTGACAGATCCTGCATTCGATGCGCAGCTTGATCGTTCCCGCTGGCCCGAACTCAAGGCCAAGCTGGCTGATGTGATTGCGACGAAGACGCGTGATGCCTGGTGTGATCTCATGGAAGGTACGGATGTGTGCTTTGCGCCCGTGCTCGAGATCGACGAAGCGCCGTCCCATCCCCATAACGTGGCGCGCAATGCCTTCGTGAATGTGGGCGGTGTCGTGCAGCCAGCGCCGGCGCCACGCTTCAGCGCCACGCCCGGTGACGTGCAGGGCCCGCCGCCCGAGATTGGCGCCCATAATGTATCGAGCCTGCAGGACTGGGGCTTTGACCCGGCCGCCGTGCAGGATCTCAAGAAAGATGGAGTGATCTGATGAGCCGCAGAGCCGCAATCGTTGCCCCCGTTCGTACACCAGTGGGCAAGTATCTTGGGGCGCTGAAGGATGTTCCCGCCGAGTCGCTTGCCGCCCATGTCGTGCGCGAAACGGTCCGGCGCAGCGGGATCGATCCCGCCGTGATCGAAGATGTCGTCTTCGCGCAGAGCTATGCGAACAGCGAAGCGCCATGCATCGGGCGCTGGGCCGCACTTGCTGCCGACCTTCCGATCGAAGTGCCCGGCATGCAGCTCGACCGTCGCTGTGGTGGCGGGCTTCAGGCGCTGACGACGGCGGCGATGATGGTGCAGACGGGTGCTGCCGATGTTGTCATAGCGGGCGGCGTCGAGAGCATGAGCAACATCGAGTACTACACGACCTCGATGCGAAGCGGTTCCCGTGCAGGCAATGTGCAACTCTATGACCGGCTTGAGCGCGGTCGAGAGCGTTCCCAACCGGTGGAGCGCTTCGGTGTCATCTCCGGCATGATCGAGACGGCCGAGAACGTGGCGCGCGAGTGCCAGATTACGCGCGAGGCCTCGGATGCGTTTGCCGTGGAGAGCCACCGCCGTGCCGCGCAGGCCTGGGCCGAGAACCGCTTTGCGGAAGAAGTGCTTCCGGTCAGCGTGACGCAACGCAAGGGTGATGCACTGCTTGTCTCGAAGGATGAAGGATTTCGCTCAGACGCCACGCTGCAGAGCCTGTCGGCGCTGAAGCCCATCATCAAGGGTGGCGTGGTGACGGCTGCCAATGCGAGCCAGCAGAATGATGCGGCAGCAGCCTGTCTCATCGTGGCTGAAGACAAGCTTGCGTCGCTCGGGCTGAAGCCGATGGGGTTCATGGCAGGCTGGGCGGCGGCCGGCTGTCATCCGGCGACGATGGGCCTCGGACCGGTGCCGGCCGTCGAGCGACTGTTCAAGCGG
This sequence comes from Micropepsaceae bacterium, assembly GCA_044375275.1. Classification (GTDB taxonomy): domain Bacteria; phylum Pseudomonadota; class Alphaproteobacteria; order Micropepsales; family Micropepsaceae; genus SZUA-430. Next base: position 14,609 of record JBILMZ010000022.1, read on the forward strand.
TTGAACCTGAAGTGGAACGATATCGACCTCGTCGAACTCAATGAGGCCTTTGCCGCCCAGGTGCTTGGTGTCGTGAAGCGCTGGGGCTTTGAAGCGATGGATCGCCTGAACGTGAATGGTTCGGGCATTTCGCTCGGTCACCCGATTGGCGCGACCGGCGTTCGCATTGCTGTCACGCTGCTGCACGAGATGCAGCGACGCAAGGTGCGTCGCGGCCTCGAGACAATGTGTGTCGGCGGCGGGCAGGGGATTGCCGCGGTGTTCGAAGCGGCGTGAGGCCCCGCGCAGTGCCTTCCGGATGCGCCCGCCTCAAAGTACTGTCTAACCACCGCCCTGATCGAGGCCTAATCGGGTGAGTTACTGTCCGCTTCCGCACCGCCACGGGGCGTGCCTGGGGCAGCCACGTTGACGAACGGCTCGCGCTCAAAGAACTCGCGGCTCTCGACGACGCGACCAAGATCGGCCTGCCTGGCGCCATCTATCAGAACTTCACGGTGTGCAGCCTTGATCTCGCTCCACTCCTTCGAGATGCCGGCGAACCCTTTGACGTCGCGGTATGTCACCATCACGATCGCATTCCACGGGCCTTTGTCAGAGCCAGTGTCGAGCCAGAGGTAGCTGACGAAGAGACCCCGTTTTACTGCGATCTCATCCATCGCGAACCAGTTCGCGCGAATATAGCGCTCGAGCTGGTTCAATTTTCCGGGAGCGGACTTCAGGTAGGTCATGGTTACCACGCGTGCGTCCGCAACTCCCGCCTGGCGCGCGGGGGTGGGTGCTTCAGCAGCGGCAAGCGTTACGGTTGACCATGCGAGGATCGCCAGTAATGCAGTTAGCATGTGCTTGCGCCACAATTGTTCGAGGGAGGCATACGTCGTGCCTGAAACTGAGTTCATTGCGCGTATAGAGGTCATGGTTTCACCCGTTGAATGGCTCTGGTAAATTATGCGTCGGCCCTCGGGATGAAAAGCGAGCTGAATTGAACACTGTCTTCAAACTGTTTGAACCATGAGCCCTCGACCCACACTTTCGCTCGACGCGATCTACGTGGTTGATGCCATTGCGCGGCTCGGGTCGTTCTCCAAAGCTGCGGCCGAGCTTCATAAAGTGCCATCGGCGCTGAGCTATACGGTCGGTCAGCTTGAACGCGAGTTTGGGGTCAAGCTGTTCGTTCGGAGCAAAGGCCAGACACGGTTGACCCCGGCAGGCAGGGACCTGCTTGAGGAAGGTCGACGGCTGTTGCAGGCGGCCGCCGCCGCGGAACGTCGGCTCGAGCGGATCGCAGCCGGCTGGGAAGCCGACCTGTGCATCGTCGTCGACACGCTGCTTGGAACGCAACGGCTCTTTTCCGTATTGAGAGGTTTCTTTGCGCTGGCCACCAACACGAGGGTGCGGGTTGCCGAGGAGTCGCTAGAGGGTTGCTGGGAAGCCTTGGTCGAGAACAGGGCTGACCTCATCATCGCTGGGCTGGGTGCCGGGGGCATTCCCTCCGGCGGGGGATATGTCGTTATACCGCTCGGGACCGTTGCGTTCGATTTTGCAGTCGCTCCTGGACACACCTTGGCGCGTAGCGCGGAGGCTACTGGCTTGCCGGTACCCGAGGCTACGGTGCGGTCGCATCGAGCGGTCAGCATCGCTGATAGCTCGCGTGCCCGATCGGCGAAAACCTACGGATTGCTGGCGGGCCAGGAGATCCTGACGGTTTCATCAATGGCGGCAAAGCTCGATGCGCAGCTTGCTGGCCTTGGTGTCGGTTTCCTTCCGCGCTTCCTTGCCAAGCCGGAGTTCGAGCGGGGTACGTTGGTGCGATTGGATGTCCAGCAACCGCGCCCCGAGGCTCGTTTTGCCCTCGCCCATCGCTCCAGCGAACTGGGGCTAGCAGGGCAATGGTTCGCAGAACGCCTGACACGCGAGCCCTTGCTCGATGATTGGGCCGCGCAATCGGGTTCATCCTGAAAGGTGCGCCAGCGGCGAAAATCGTGCCCCCGCGCCCTGCGTCAGCCCACTGCCATGCGCGAGCCCGCTGAACGGCTCTCGCGACTTGAGCGAGACGCTGCAGGCCAGCTTGGCCTCAACTGAAAGAATATCGACCTGGTCGAACTGGACGAGGCCTTTGCCGCGCAGGTGCTGGGTGTTGTGAAGCGCTGGGGCTTTGAGGCCATGGATCGCCTGAACGTGAATGGCTCAGGCATATCACTTGGTCACCCGATTGGTGCCACCGGCGTTCGCATCGCGGTGACGCTGCTGCACGAGATGCAGCGCCGCAAGGTGCGTCGCGGCCTCGAGACAATGTGTGTCGGTGGCGGGCAGGGGATTGCCGCGGTGTTCGAAGCGGCCTGACGGCATTCCGAGCCGTGTTGCTGCAGGTGGAAAGCGACGGGCGCGTTAGCCGGTCGCTTCCTTGCGCTCAGGCGCTTCCTTGAGGCAGTGGGCGACTTCGCGCAGCGTGGCGGCTGTGGTGACGCCGAGCTTGTCGAGCTTGCCCATGCGCGCGAGCGTCGCGAGGCCGATGGCTGCCGATGACAGGCCAAGGGCGCGGGCTTGTGCCTGCTCCGGCGGGAGGCCGCTGAGTTCAAGCGGTTCGCTTACTGTCTGGAAGAGCGAGATGAGGCGGCCCAGCAGCACGCGCTCGGAGCCCGGGTTTACGCCCTGCGCGTCGAAGTCCATGTTGAAGATGGCGTGCGCGGTGGCGAAGGCTTCTGCGGCTGCTGCGGCGCGTTCGGCTGCATCGCGGCTGGACGTTGCCTTCAGCTGCTTCGTCAGGCCCGTGAGTTCGCTCACGGCGAGTTCGGACAGGATGGCGGCCTTTGAATGGAAGTAGAAGTACACCGCGCCGGGGACATAGCCGGCTTCGGTGGCGACGGCGCGGATCGTCAGGCCCTTGGCGCCATCACGTGCGAACACGCGGCGTGCGGCAGCCAGGATCTCGGCGCGCTTGTGGGCGTGTGATGCCTCGCGGCGGTCTTCGCGGCGACGGTCAGTCGGGACATCTGAATGCGACAAGATTGTTTCCCCCCGGAAATCAGTTCTCGCCATCATTGATGCAGTGGAATTGAACAACGTTCAACTCATCAGAAGCGATAGAAGGGCTTCGCTACACCTTCTGCGATTGGCTCTCCGGAGTCGCGCTCGCGCACTGCTTCCTTGAAGCCTTTTTCCTCTGCGCGTTGCTTGAACCACACACCTTCCGGAGAGTGCCGCGCAATTCCGTCAAAAAGCGTCGCGAACATCTGCGTCTGCGTGAGGCCCATCGATTCAATCGACTGATTGACGACGAGTTTCATCGCCATCAGCTGGTTTTTCGGCACGGCCGAGATGCGTGTCGCGAGAGCAACAACGCGGGAATTTAGTTCGGGTTCGGGCACGGACTCCGATACGAGGCCCATCGCAGCGGCTTCCTTGCCGGTGATCAGGTCTCCCGTGAAGAGCATGCGCTTGGCGCGCTCTGCGCCCAGCCGATAGACCCACATCATGGGTGTCGGCACGCCCCAGACGCGGGCAGGCGGGTAGCCGATCTTCGCGTCGTCAGCCATCACGACGAGATCGCAGCACAGTGCGATGTCGCTACCGCCCGCGACGGCGTGGCCCCGGATGGCGGCGATGGTGGGCTTGTTTGATCGCCACAGGCTCATGAAGTCCTGCGTATTGCGGTACATCATCGCGAAGTCGACCATGGGGTCCCATGGACCCTCCGTCGCGTCCTGACCGCCAGCGGCCGCGTTGCGGTTCTCGGCGAAGTCGACGAGATCGTATCCTGCACAGAAGGAGCGCCCGGCGCCCGTCAGGATGATGCAGTGGATGGCGTTGTCGTCGTTGGCTTTCTCGACGGCTTCGCGCAGTTCCTGCGGCATGCCGCGCGCGATGGCATTCAGCCTTTCAGGCCGGTTCAGCGTGATGGTCGCGATCCGGCCCTGTGTCTCGTAGGTAAGGTGCCTGAATTGGCCTTCAGACACGGAAGAAGATCATGAGGCCGAGAACGGCTTCGCCAGCGAGCAGGCCCCAGATGATGGGTGATGTCGGACGCTCGAGCCAGGCTGCGTAGCCACGACCTGCGGCCATGCCCATCAGCGCGAGGCCTGTCGTGAACATGATGCCGCCGCGGAAGTCCGAGTAGACAAGCGCCGTGAAGAGGGCGAGGGCCATGGCCACGCCGAAGCCGCCGTAGACCGCGCGGGCTTCGTTGCGGGATTCGGGTGTCGACAGTTCGATGCCGGTCACCTGCGAGATGTATTGCGGTCGCCACAGCATGATGCCGCCCATGGCGGCGAAGGCGAAAAGGCCTATAGTCAGAGAGAACATGAGCGTCGTTGCTCCGTTTGCATTGTGTCCCGATCAGGGTCTCACGGGACGTTTAAGATTCATAACCCAAGCTGGCGCGCAGCCAAGTCACGCATAATTTCCTCGGAACCTCCTCCTATCGCGTTAACGCGGACTTCGCGATAGATGCGTTCCACCCGTCCGCCACGCATGTACCCGGTGCCACCGAGGATCTGCATGGCTTCCCGGGCGCAGAATTCCATTGTCAGCGTGGCCTGGACCTTGAGGAGGGCCAGGTCGGCGGCCGGGGTCTCGCCATTCTGGACGCGCCATGCACAAATTTCCAGATAGGCCTGCGAGGCGTTAATCTGTCTTACCATTTCCGCGATTTTGTGCCGGATGACCTGGTGGTCGGCGAGGCGCTTTCCGAATGTCTGGCGTTCGCGCGCCCATTTTACGGCCTCCTCCAGGCAAACCCGGGCATAGGCGGTCGCGCTTGCGGCCATGCCCAGGCGCTCGCCGTTGAAGTTCAGCATGATGCCCATGAAGCCCTGGTTCTCGGCCCCGATGAGGTTCGATACGGGGACACGCACATCCTGGAACCCGATCTCGGCCGTGTCGGAGGCCCACCAGCCCTGCTTCTTCAGGTTGGTGCGCGTTACCCCCTTGGCGTCGGCGTCGATCAGCAGCAGCGAGATGCCGCCCATGCCGGGTCCACCCGTGCGCACGGCCGTCGTGAGCCAGTGTGCGCGCATGGCGCCGGTGATGAACATCTTGGAGCCATTGACGACGTAGTGGTCACCGTCGCGCACGGCGCGCGTCTTCAGCTGCGCAACGTCAGAGCCTCCTGACGGCTCGGTGATCGCCAGCGAGATCTGCTTTTCGCCGGAGAGGACCCGCGGGGCCACGAACTGTTTCATCTCGGGTGAGCCGATGGCGATGATCGGCGGCAGGCCAATGCCGTGGACCATCAGGCTTGCGTTGATGCCACCTGCGCCGATGCGTGACATTTCCTCGGCGGTGACGATGCCGTGGAAGCGGTCGAGGCCTTCGGAGATGCCGCCATAGGCTTCCGGGTATCCCATGCGCGTCAGGCCGAAGTCGGACGCCTTCTTGTAGAGCTCCACCGGGAACTCGCCTTTCTCTTCCCACTCGTCGACGTAAGGCATGATCTCGCGGTCGATGAACTTGCGCAGTTCACGTCGCCAGGCGTGGTGGCTCTCGTTCATGAAAGGCGAGGGCGGGCGGGAGGAATCGAAGTCGAGTGTCTGAATGTTCCTGCTCATGGTTCCAGCCCTTCAGCCTGTGGCGTTCTCGTTGGGCCGCAGGCTATGCGAGGAGGGTGTCCGGATACAATAGAGCGAGGCTTGCGCTGCGGCACGCTGGGGTCAGAGTGATGCCTGAACGCCTTCTGCCGCAAGCAAGGCGAGCAGGCGCGCGCCGTCCGGCGATGTCTCGGGGATGGCGATGCCCGCGCGCAGCGGCGTGCAACCGAGGCCGATGAGGCGTTCGAGGTTGGCCACGACCCCGATGGCGGTCAGATGTGACTGTCCTGCGGGGTCGAGGAGTGTCGCCCTCAGCGATGCAGGTGTGCCGCCTGCGGTTTGTCCCGTGATCTCGATGACGATCTCGTGCGGGGCGCCCTGTGCCGTCGGATTGTGGCTGAGGCGCTTTTTCAGCCAGGCCATGCGTTCGCTCTGCAGGACGGACCACAGGCCCGTCCGTACCAGAAAGCTCGTTATGCGTCCGGTGGTGGCATCGTCCAGGCCGAGGCGAACCGCGACGTCACTTGCGCCAGTGGCTTGTGCGAGCGTCATCATGTCGGCCATGGCCATGCGATAGACTGGGCGCTCCAGACCGCTCGGGAAGCGGACCGGAACCGGATCGCCCATGGATGGCGTCTTCTTCCATTCCCCATTGCGTCGCGACTCGAAGGGTTCGGCGAGCGTGTCGCTGGCGCCTTCCGAGTCCGGGCCGCCCTTGTCGTTGCCGTAGAACAGGATCGAGAGCGAGATGGATGACACCGTGGCGAGTGTGCGGGCCTGGTGCATCGCGATGATTGCGGGGACACCGGCCATCCAGTTCGAGGCGAAGAGTACCGGCGCCTTCGGGGTGTGAAGGGCAGTCGTGACGTAAGCGCGGGCCTGGGCGCTGTTGCCACGCGTGATGTCGAGATAGGGGACGCTGCGCTTCACGGCACTGCGCAGCGTTGCGTCATCGTGGTCGTGCACCAGCATGATTACTGCGTCGATCGTTCCTCTGATGGCTTCCAGAGGATCAGTGGCGTGGGTATCGAGCCGGATGGGCTCTGCGTTTCCCAATTGCGTTGCCAACTGCGCTGCGGCTTCGAGTCTGCGTCCTGCGACCAGCAGTTCAAGCGCTGGGTGATGCCGCCGGAGCATGGTGGCTACCTGCGCTCCGACAACGCCGTATCCGCCGACCAGAAGAATTCGCTGTGCCATGTTCACTTTCCCCTTGAACGTACGGCGCAATCTTGGTCATATGACCAATATTGTCAATGGCGTGGTCCGGACTGGAGTAGCTCATGGTGAAGGCAGCGCAGGGCGCCGTGCCGGCGAGTGATGCGGCGAAGGCCGGTCGTGGCGCCGTGCGGCGTGCCCAGATCATGCAAGCCGCGACGGCGCTGCTGCTGGAGGAGGGGCATGGCGGGTTCTCGGTCCGCGGCGTTGCGGCGCGCGCGGGGATCGGGCTCAGTCACGTTCAATACTATTTTCCTACACCGGCCAGCATCATCGAGGCGCTCCTCGACCAGTTCATTGAACAGTATGCGCACGACGTGCTCGGGCGATTTCGGGGCGGTGCCGGGCCTGCGCGGGCGCGTCTGGCGGCGGCGCTCGAATTCCTCCTGAATGATGCGGCGTACCGGGACCAGTGCTCCGTGTTCATGGCTGAAGTCACCGCCATTGCGCAGCGTGATGCCCAGATCGCGGCGGCGGTCACGCGCTACTACGAGGTCTACCAGTCGGCCGTGGATTCGATGGCGCGCGAACTCAATCCTTCACTGCCTGCATCACAGCGTCGTCGGCGTGTGCAGCAGTGCGTCGCCCTCATAGAGGGGATGGCGGCCACGCGGCGTTATCTGGGTGGCGACGTCGACCGTGCCTTCTCTGCCAGGGCGGCGGCGCAGGCCATTGAACTGTTGCTGTGCCGCGCGAGTGAAAGTGCCTCCAGCCGGGAAAGCTGAAGATCAGGCGCATGATGGTGTTGCTTGCCTGTTGCAATTCGACGGCGGGCAGCCCAAAGTTTCTGCACATCAGCATCAACAGGGGTCCTCCATGAGTTCTGCCGCTGCCGCTTTTCCCGGATACACGCTCGACACGCTCGATAACCGGATCGTCAATCCGCTCCTGACGCAGGACGAGACGATCCACGATGTCTATGCGCAACTGCGCCGGGAGGATCCGCTGCACTGGACGCAGCCGGATCACTTCCGTCCGTTCTGGTCTGTCACGAAACACGCGGACATCCTGGAGGTTGAGAAGAGCCATCAGATCTTCGTCAACCGCCTGCGGACCTATCTGTCGCCCGTGCAGGGCGAGGAGTGGATCAAGGCGACGACGGGTGACACGCACCTGTTCCGTACACTCGTGGACCTTGATGATCCGATCCACATGAAGCTGCGCGGGCTGACACAGGCCTGGTTCATGCCGCCCAATCTCAAGAAGCTTGAGGCGCGCATTGCGGGCATTGCGAAGGACCATGTGGATCGTATGGCGGCGCTTGGCAACCAGTGTGACTTCGTGAAGGAGGTGGCGCTCTGGTATCCGCTGCGTGTCATCATGATGCTGCTCGGCGTGCCGCCGGAAGATGAAGCGTTCATGCTGAAGATGACGCAGGAAATCTTCGGGCCGGGAGATCCGGATGTCACAGCGCAGGCGGATCACAAGTCGGACACGGGGGCGTTCAGTTCGTCTGGCGTGTCCGTCGACCTCATGCAGACGGCGATGCAGCTCTACCAGTATTTCGGTGCGATTACCGCTGACCGTCGCAAGAACCCGAAGGATGATGTCGCGAGCATCATTGCCAATGGCATGATTGACGGGCAGCCGATCGGTGACCGCGAGGCGATGAGCTATTACATCATCGTGGCGACGGCGGGACACGATACGACGAGCTCGACGGTCGCTGGCGGCCTGCTGCAGCTCATGAAGAATCCGGAGCAGATGGCGAAGCTGCGCGCCGACATGAGCCTGGTGCCGAACTTCGTTGAGGAGTCGATCCGCTGGGTCACGCCGGTCAAGCACTTCATGCGCACAGCCGTGCAGGACTATGAGCTGCGTGGCAAGAAGATCAAGGAAGGGGACGGGCTGTCACTCTTCTACTGGTCGGGCAATCGTGACGAGGAGGTCTTCGAGGATCCGTTCAAGTTCAGGGTCGACCGGAACGTGTCGAAGCACGTGGCGTTTGGCTATGGGGTGCATGTGTGCCTCGGCATGCATCTCGCGCGCATGGAGATCCGGGCGCTCTACAACGAACTGCTGCCGCGGCTGAAGTCGATTGAACTCAACGGCACGCCGAAGAATACGCTGGCGAATTTTGTGAGCGGGTTGAAGACGCTGCCGGTTAAGTACCAAATGGCGTGAGGGGTCAATAAGGCGGCTTGGGAGCGTTTTTGTCTTCCCGCTTCCAGGCAACCGCTTTCATCATGGCGTCGCGGGTGTCGTAGCCGAGGAGCTTGCGTTGGGCGGGTGTGGGATGGAAATCCGGGGACTTGATGGTGTCCGGGAAGCCCTCGACGGACTTGACCCAGAACGGCGTGTAGTTGCCGAGGATTGCGACGCGGTCGGCTTGCGAGCGGTTGGTGGCGCTGTCGTGCCAGAGGCCGCCGTGAGACAGGATCAGCGATCCGGCAGGGCAGAGGACCGGGATCGATTTGTCGTAGAATTCCTGGCGGTCGGGGCGACGGCGCGTTTTCTGGCTGTGGGGCAGGACGCGGGTTGCGCCATTTTCTTCCGTGAATGCATCGAGCGCCCAGATGGCCTGCAGCTGCATG
>JBILMZ010000174.1:0-7360 GCA_044375275.1 Micropepsaceae bacterium
GGTTTCGAGCAGCAGGAAGGTGATGCCCTCCTGCGGCTTTCCCGTCTGCGCCGTGCGGACGAGGCAGAACATGCGATTGGCGAAGTGGGCGTGCGTCGTCCAGATCTTGGTACCGTTGAGCACATAGTGGTCGCCGTCACGCACGGCTTTCATCTGCAGGGATGCGAGATCGGATCCTGATCCGGGCTCGGAATATCCCTGGCACCAGTAGTCTTCGCCCGAGAGGATGCGCGGCAGATAAAATGACTTCTGTTCGGGCGATCCGAACTTCATGAGCACGGGACCGCACATGCGGATGCCGAACGCCGGCAGCAACGGCGCATGCTGGGCCGCGCACTCCGAAGAGAAAATGTAGCGCTGCATCTCCGTCCATCCCGGACCGCCGTATTCCCTGGGCCAGGCAGGCGCGATCCAGCCCTTTTCATGCAGCGCCTTGTGCCACTTCGTGGTTGCTGGAGGATCGGTCAGCACGCCTCCTGTCTTCTTCCCCGCCTCGCGGAGGTCCGGCGTCAGCTTCTCGTCGAGAAAGCGACGGACTTCATCGCGAAAGGACTGGTCTTCGGCGGAGAGGGCGAGCTGCATGGGATCATCCTGTGACTGAGGCACCCATCGGAACCCATGATGCGAAAACTATCAAGGGCGCGTTCGCGCACGCCACTCGTCAATGGTCATGCCGTAGATCAGGCATGGCTTGGCGTGCACCACGCCCTCGCGCCACCGCTTCTCCCCGATCCGGTCGGCCACGCGCTGTGATGGCGTGTTGTCGGGATGAATGGCGGAAATGATCTCGGTGACGTTCAGCGTTGTGAAACCCCAGTCCAGCGCCAGGCGTGCAGCCCTGGTTGCTAGACCCCTGCCCCAAACTTCCGGCGCGAGGGTCCAGCCCAGTTCCAGGCCCGGCCACTCATAAGGCGGATTGTAGAAGCCGACGCGACCAATCAGCTGGTCTGATCCGGCTTCTGCCAGTGCCCATTTGCCGTAGCCGCGCAGGCACCAGTGTCCGGTGTGGTGGGCGATGTAGTCCCATGCCTGCTTCGGGCGGCGCTCGGGTTCCCCGGTCGCGCTGAGGAAGCGCATGACTTCTGCATGGGAATGCAATGCGGTCAGCGCGGGAACATCATCCTCGCGAAAGGCACGCAGCACAAATCCGTCGGCGGTGAGCGTGGGAATGTTCACTGGATCACTCCCACGCTGTCCTGCCTCAACCGAGCTTGGGCTCGATCTTCTTGCAGGCGTCGATCAGGCCACGCACTGCGTCGACTGACTTGGTCAGCATTGCCTGTTCATCCGGCAGGAGGTTGAGCGACACGATGCGCTCGACGCCACCGGCGCCGATGATGCATGGCACGCCGACATAGAGATCCTTCAGCCCGAACTCGCCATTGCAGTGTGCGGCGCAAGGCAGGATGCGCTTCTTGTCCTTGAGGTAGCTTTCAGCCATCGCGATGGCCGACGCTGCCGGTGCATAGAACGCCGATCCGGTCTTGAGCAGGCCCACGATTTCGGCGCCACCGTCACGGGTGCGCTGGACGATCTGGTCGAGACGCTCCTGCTTGATCCAGCCCATCTTGACCAGTTCCGGCAATGGAATGCCGGCGACTGTCGAAAAGCGCGTCAGCGGCACCATCGTGTCACCGTGCCCACCCAGAACGAAGGCCGTCACGTCCTCGACGGAGACCTTGAACTCGTCTGCCAGGAAGTGGCGGAAGCGGGCGCTATCGAGCACGCCTGCCATGCCCACGACCTTGTTGTGCGGCAGGCCGGAGAATTCGCGCAGCGCCCACACCATCGCATCGAGCGGGTTGGTGATGCAGATGACAAAGGCATCTTTTGCATACTGCTTGAGGCCTTCGCCCACGGCGCGCATGACGCCGAGATTGATGTTGAGAAGGTCGTCGCGGCTCATGCCCGGCTTGCGGGGAACGCCAGCTGTCACGATCACGACGTCCGAGCCCGCGATGTCCGCATAGGACTGCGTGCCCTTGAATGTCGCGTTGAAACCGTCGACTGGTGCCGACTGCGCGATGTCGAGCGACTTGCCCTGGGGCAGGCCTTCGACGATGTCGAACAGCACGACATCCCCAAGTTCTTTCAGTCCGATAAGGTGTGCGAGCGTGCCGCCGATCTGACCGCCGCCGATGAGTGCAATTTTTTTGCGAGCCATTTTGGGTCTTTCTACTTCCTGAAGTTGTGCCAACGCGGTTCACCACGCCTGAGATGGCCTATCCCGTATAACAGTTAACCGTGGTCCGGAAGGGCTGGTATCGAATCGTGAGGAAACGCACAAGCGCCGCGTGTGCCGTGTGCAGAACGCACCACTGTCAACCGAATTGTTGATTCAATTTTTCTTTTGAGCTACGGTGCGGCATCAAAGTTGCAGTGCCTCTACAGCCTGTCTGGTGTTTGGCCGATCCCCCCGTTTCCGGCCGAGATGGTAAAAAGTGGAGTTTGTCATGCGTTTCAGCGCTTTCGCCGCCATTTTGGCTTCGACGACGTTCCTGAGTGGCTGTGCCGGCACCATTGCCGGTGTATCGCTCAGTTCCATCAGTTCCTTCGCCGGTTTTGCGTCAACCCTGTTTACGGGCGCTGATCTAGGTGAACACGCCGCGTCGCTCGTGACGGGTAAGGACTGCAGGTTCTCAGAAGGCCTGGTTCGCGAAGACCGTGACATCTGCGAAGAGGCCGGATCCCCCGCCACGCGCGATGATTTCCACGGGATTTTTGTTGAGCGCATCGATTCGGACGGCACAGTGATCTTCGCGGCACCGAAGTTCATGTCGGCCAGCGTCGGCGCCGGTGAAAACGAAAACAACACGGATGTTGTCTGGGCGCAGATCAAGGCCCAGAAGGCTCGCGAAGAAACCGACCGCCAGCTTGCCCTGGCCGGTCAGAGCCAGCAGATCGATGTCGCCGCACTCGCAAGCGGCAGCCTTTCGTCGCAGTCGCTGGGTTTCCTGCCGGTTGGCTTCCAGGCGCCTGCGCAGACCATCGACGAAGAGCCTGCCAGCCAGACGGCAGCCCGCCCGCGCAACTTCTCCAACACCGCACCTGATTCGTCGGCAGCGCCCGTGAAGCAGGCTTACCTGCCGACGCAGGACCAGTCCGAGCCGCCGGCCATCGACGAAAAGATGTTCACGGCGTCCATGCAAATCGCGAATGCGACGGGTGCCGGTGGCCCCTTCATCGCCGCAACTACAAATGCGACGCCGGTCGTGTCGACCCTCGTGAATGGCGAGCCCGTCCTCGTCATGCGGATCGGCCCCGTGATCAGCCCGCTGGCGTTTGCAACGCCTTCCGAACCCGCAGAAGCGCCGGCTGAAATTGCCATGGTGCAGCCGACGGTGACCGAAGCCCCGGCGCCTGTCGCGTCACCGCAGGCTCTTGTTTCCTCTCTGCCAAAGGAAGCGAAGAAGGTCTTCGTGGAGATGCCCGCAGAAGCTCCGGTCCTGCCGAAGCCTGCGTCCAAGCCGAAAGCCAAGGTCGCGCCTGTCGAAATCGCTGAAGCCACACCGCCGAAGCCTGCGAAGGCCAAGCCAGCCGCTCCGGCGCCTGCCGCTCCTGCTCCGGCCCCGACGATTGCGCCAGAAGACGATGTCTATCAGCCGCCAGCGAATGATGTTTTCAATTCGCCAGCACCGGACCTGACGGCAGCACCGACGCCGGCCTCGCCCGCGCCTGTCGAAGTCGCCTCGACGCCCGCAACGACGGGACCAGCTCCGCTGATCCCGATGCCGCAGCCGTAATCAGGCGAAGCGCATAAATCCTTTTGGGCCACTGATCCACACCGGACAGTGGCTCTTTTCATTTCAGGCTGTCTTGTCAGATGGTCTTGGGGCGATGGGTTCGGGCGAGATAGTCCGCCGACTGCATTTCCATCAGGCGCGAAACAGTGCGTTCAAACTCGAAGGCGCCGTCACCGGCCGGATACAGTTCGGCTGGCGGCGCTTCGGCTGTTGCAACGAGTTTTGCCGAGCGCTCGTACAGCGCATCGATCAGCGTGACAAAGCGCTTCGCCTCATTCCTGTTCTCCGGCCTCAGGCGCGGAATGCCCCGTACCACCACCGCGTGATAGCGGTCGGCAATCGCCAGATAATCCTGCGGGCCCATCGCCGTCGCGCATAATTCCTCAAAGGTGAAGCGTGCCACACCGCGCGCCTGCTCCCGGATCGCGAGCGACCGGCCCATGACCTCCACGCTGTCGGGCAATCCTTCGTGCACGCCCGTCAGGTCAAGCCACACGCCATCCAGTGCCACATCCGCGTCTTTTGACAGCGGGGAGAAGTAGACGGCGCTTCGCTCGAGCCGCGCCAACCGGTAGTCAATCGGACCATCGAGGCGCAACAACTCCATGCGCTGTTCGATCAGCGCGATCGCGGGCAGGAACAGTTGCCGGTTTATGCCGTTTTCGTAGAGGTCAGCGGGCACGCGATTGGACGTGGCCACCACGACGATCCCCCTGTCGAACAATTCGGAGAACAGGCGGCCCAGCAACATGGCGTCGGCAATGTCCGAGACCTGGAACTCATCAAAGCACAGCAATGCTGCCGACTGCCTGATCTGCTGTGCGACCTTCGGGATCGGGTCTCCTCCGCCTGCATCGCGGAACGCCTTCACGGCGGCGTGCACTTCGGCCATGAAATCATGGAAATGGATACGGCGCTTCGGTTCGACCTGCACATTCGCGAAGAACAGGTCCATGAGCATCGACTTGCCGCGGCCGACCGGGCCATGGATGTAGAGACCCCGTGGCGGCGTGGCCTTGCGGGTGAAGCCGAACATGGAGCGGCGCCCTGCAATCATCCATGCCTTGAGGTCGTCAGCCATCCGGCCGAGTGCGGCTGCCACACGCGCCTGCGCAGCGTCGCCCGTCAGCTTTCCTTCTGCGACGAGCGCGTTGTATCGCTCAACAGGGTTCATGCCCGTTCCTGAATCCGCTTCGAGCCACGGGCCCTGCACTCCCCATGCCTGACGACACCGTCTGGCTTGCAGTTGCTCACTTCATGGTCGGGATGACGAAGCTTGAACCTTCGCGCACGCCGCCCTTGGGCCAACGCTGCGTCACGGTCTTGATCTTCGTGAAGAAGCGTACGCCCTCAGGTCCGTGCTGGTTGACGTCACCGAAGGCCGAACGCTTCCAGCCGCCGAAGGTGTGATAGGCGAGCGGCACCGGGATGGGCACATTGATGCCGACCATGCCGACCTGCACCTTGCTTGCGAATTCGCGTGCGGCGTCACCGTCGCGCGTGAAGATCGAGACGCCATTGCCATACTGGTGCTTCGACGGCAGGACTGCAGCCTCTTCAAACGTCTTTGCGCGCACGACCTGCAGCACGGGGCCGAAGATTTCTTCCTGGTAGGAGCGCATCTCGGGCTTCACCTTGTCGAAGAGCGATCCGCCAAGGAAGAAGCCGTTTTCGTAGCCCTGCATGCGGAAATTGCGGCCGTCGACGACGAGCTCCGCGCCTTCCTTCACGCCCATGTCGATGTAGCCCTTGACCTTCTCGCGGTGCTCGCGCGTGACGAGCGGGCCGTAGTTGGCTGCCGGATCGGTGGGCAGCGACACCTTGAGTTCTTCCACGCGCGGCTTGAGGCGACGGACCAGTTCATCGCCAAGCTTGTCGGTGACGGGCACGGCCACGGCGATCGCCATGCAACGCTCGCCGGCAGAACCGTAGCCGGCGCCGATCAGGTCATCGACGACCTGGTCGAGGTCTGCGTCCGGCATGATGATCGCATGGTTCTTCGCGCCACCCATGGCCTGCACGCGCTTGCCGTTGGCCGTTCCGGTTGCATAGACGTATTCAGCGATCGCCGTTGATCCAACGAAGCTGATCGCCCTGACATCCGGATCGTGCAACAGGGCATCGACCGCTTCCTTGTCACCATTGACGACGTTCAGGACGCCCGGGGGACCACCTGCTTCCATGAAGAGCTCGGCCAGGCGAAGCGGGACTGACGGGTCCTTTTCGCTCGGCTTGCACACGAACGTGTTGCCGCATGCCACTGCCACGCCAAACATCCACATCGGGATCATGGCCGGAAAATTGAACGGCGTGATGCCGGCCACGACTCCGAGGGGCTGGCGCATCGAGTAGACGTCAATGCCCGTGCCTGCGTTTTCGGTGTACTCGCCCTTCATCAGATGCGGGATGCCGCAGGCGAACTCGATCACCTCGAGGCCGCGCTGGATGTCGCCTTTCGAGTCAGCCACGACCTTGCCGTGCTCGGCCGAAAGCATGTGTGCCAGCTCGTCCATGTTTTTTTCGACGAGGGCCTTGAAGTTGAACATCACGCGGGCGCGCTTTTGCGGGTTCTGCGCGGACCATTCCGGGAAGGCCTTCAGCGCCGCCTCGATGGCCGTGCGCATTTCTGCCCTGGAGGCCAGCGGGGTACGTGCCTGAACTTCGCCTGTCGCGGGATTGAAGACATCGCCGAATCGTCCCGACTGGGACTTCACATGACGGCCTGCCACGAAGTGCGTGAGTTCCCGAACCATCAATGCCTCCACCTGAGTTGTGCCCGATCCATCAAGGACCGGGGGGTGTTTAGCACCATGAGGCGACGGGTTCCAAGCGGGGCGCGTCAGGCGCCTCAGACCGGCAGATGCGGCAGAAAGACGATGAGACCCACAGCCATCGCAGCGATTGCCGCCAGCAAGACGGCGGCGGCGGCCACATCCTTTGCCTGGCGGACCAGGGGATGGGGCTCCGGTGACGCCACATTGCAGAGAAACTCGAAGCCCGTGTTCATGGCCTCAGCCGACCAGACCCCTGCCATGGCAAAAATCAGGAGGGCCCATTCCGTGCCGCTCAAGCCGGTCACTGCGGCAAGGCCCACGACGCACAGGGAGGCAACAAGATGGATCTTCGCATTTGCCTGGGTGGCAAGGAGAACCCGCAAGCCTTCAACAGCGAAGGAGATGCTTCGGAGACGTGCCCGGAGGGTCAAATCAGACATGGATATCCGCCCTGAAAATCAGCGGACCAAGGATACACCTTTTGCGAGCCTGGTGCGCCAGCGTCCCTGGCCTGCCGGAAGGAAACGGGCCAGGACCACGTGGCCGGAGCCCACGATCACGAGGTTGGAGGCACTCTCGTTCCAGTATTCGGCGCGCTGGTACTGGCGCGGGCATGCCGGTTCGCTCTGGACGGCATAGCCTCCGGAACGCCGGTTCGCCGTAAGTTCAATGCGGCAAACCTGCTTCGAGCTTTCATCAACGACGTTCCACGCGCCTGCGAGATCGCGCATCCGCTCACTTCCATCCGTCATGACGCTGGCTGGTGCCTGCGCCACCTGCACACGCGAGGATACGGCGGGTTTCATCCGGGGCATTACGGGAGGCACCACGATGGCGGCGACC
>JBILMZ010000175.1:0-7334 GCA_044375275.1 Micropepsaceae bacterium
TCTTGATCAGGTCATCCGTTCCCGCATTTCGACGGCTGGCCAGCGCCTGCATGCGGTCGCGATAGTTTTTCAGCTGGCTCAGGCGAGCCTCGATATCCCTGACCTGGTTTGTCACGTTCTGTGCGCTGGTGTTGCGCGACTTCACAAGTACGTCTGCGGCGTCTTCCGATGCCAGGGGTTCGAGGAGGCTGCTTTCGAATATCTGCACGCTCTCGTGTGGCAGGGACACGGAAAGGTGGGCGACGGGCAGTGGCGCGTCGGGCTGCCCCAGCACCTGGAAACTGGCCGACGTGACCTTGCACTTGAGCGCCGCATCGTTCTGGCAACGGTCTTTTGCGCGTTCGAAGCGTGTCTTGATGAACTCACTCGACATGGAGAGCGTCATGTTGTGGTCGTAGACGTAGGACTCACCCGATGCAGCCTTCTGCTGGACGCGGCCCTCGACGGCGATCCCATCCATGGCCGCAATGGGTGCCAGTTCGGGAGCCATTGCCGGAGCGACGCTGGCACCCTCGGAAGAGGTTGACTGTTCGGAACGTTCGCAGGCTGCGAGGGCGAGGGCAGAACACATGGTCACAGCTACAAGATTGCGCATTCCGGCTTCTCCAAATGACAGGATGCAGTGTCGCCCGAGAATTGTGGCGAGGGATGGACAAAAGCGCGGCGGGGCTGCAAACGTGTCGCCGTGTCGCAATGGAGGGCAGGATGTTTCAGGGTTCATGCTGGTGGGTCACAGGCGCGTCGTCCGGGATCGGGACTGCGCTGGCGCAGGCTTTGTCAAAGGCCGGGGCCACCCTGATCCTTTCCGGGAGAAACGTCAGTGCGTTGAATGACGTGGCGGCGAGCTGCGAAGTGAAGAGCCTGGTGCTTCCGTTCGAGGCGACGGATTATGCCGCTATCCCCGCTGTTGTCGACAAGGCCTGGGCCTGGGCCGGGCAGCATGGCGGGCGGATCAGCGGGCTTGTGAACAATGCGGGCATCTCGCAGCGCTCGCTCGCCGTGGAGACCGTCTTTGACGTGTACCAGAAGATTGTCGCGGTTGACCTCCTTGCGCCGATTGCCCTGACACAGGCGCTGCTGCCGCGCATGATCAAGGCTGGTGGGGGCAACATCGTGGCTATCTCGAGCGTTGCCGGCCTCGTTGGCGCGCCGTTGCGGACGGCCTATAGCGCGGCCAAGCATGGCCTGGTCGGTTACCATGACAGCCTGCGTGCGGAGACGTCGCATCAGGGCTTGCAGGTGCTCGTCGTCGCGCCCGGTTCCGTGCGGACGAATGTGTCGAAGAATGCCCTGGGCGCCGCCGGCGAGACCCGGGGCGTCAGCGATGCAGCGATCGACAACGGACTGCCGCCGGAAGATCTGGCAACGCAGATCCTGGATGCCCTGCGCAACGGCAAGCGCGAGCTTGTCGCTGCCGAAGGCATGGAGGCTGAAATCGTGAAATTGAGGCGCTCCAACCCCGACGCCCTGTTCGACCTGATGGCGCAAATGATCGCCGGCGGGTATGCCCAGCGCATGGCGGCGGAGCGTCCGCAAGGGTCTTAACGGTCGACCGCGCGGATTTGTGCCATATTTTCCGGCGGATTTGCGCGAAGCCTTTCTGGACAGGCAGGGGCGTGCTTGGTATACGCACGCCTCTTCGCGGTGGCCCTTCGGGGATGGCGCGATACGCGGGCCGGTTCAACGGCTGCTGCGGCGGGTGATTAGCTCAGATGGTAGAGCAGCTGACTCTTAATCAGCGGGTCGAAGGTTCGATTCCTTCATCACCCACCAATCTTTTCAAATAGTTAGGTGATTGTCGCGAGCGTTGGTGCGCTCGTGCCCCCGCGGTTGGCCTGGCGGGGCTCACCACGCTTCGAGGCCGTCGGCAAACCAGGCCTTGAGGTAGTCCTCGAGGGACCTGTCGGCGATGAGGCTGAAGCTTGTGTTGTCGATGCGCTCGAGGATGACAGTTACCTGCGCAACCAGCGTGCAGGTCACGCTGCCTGGCGGGAAGGCCTGCGGATGAAGGTCAAGCGTGCAGTCGCGGGCGAGAATGTCGGCCGCGCGGGAACCTGACAGGATCCATCCGAGCTTGCCGGGGCGGATGTCGCTGGCGTGGTGCAGGATGCCGGCAAGCCTCGCGGCGATCTCGGGCATCGGGGGCCCTTGCGTCACGAGCCATTCGGCGGGTGCAAGCCTCGCTGTCCTGGCAGGGCCGGCGGTGAAGGTGTTGGGAGGCCCGGCCAGTTCAAAGCCGAGGGCGCTAGATGCCTGCCGGACGTGATCCGGGGATGGCTTGTACAGACGCAGCGCCGTGAGGCTGGGCAAGTCAAGCGGGCGAATGATGGCGTCCTGGTCATGCATGGAGGCGTGCTCCTGCGGGGTCATAGGCTGTGCGCTCGACGATGCGCACGCGGCCGGCCGATTGGGAGAGCGTGAATGTCTCGCCCATGCGTTGTGATCCCGCCCTGACCATCCCCATCGCCACCGGACGGCCGAGGGCGTGGCTGAAGGCGGCGGAGGTGACATAGCCTTCGCTTGGTGCCATGGCGGACTTCAGGTGTGCGCCGACCGCCGGCATGGCGAGGCTGCCTTCGATGGCGAGGCCGACGAGCTGGTAGCGATCACGTGCACTGTTTGCGGGCCGCAACAGGCTGCGCCGCCCGACGAAGTCGCCCTGCCGCCTGTGGATGTGGCTCCAGCCGATGTCATCGGGCGTCGTGGTGCCATCCGTGTCGGTGCCGATGTGCACGTAGCCCTTCTCTGTGCGCAGCACCATCCATGCATCCACGCCCACCGGCAGTCCGCCTGCGCCCGTGCCCGCGTCGGCGAGGGCCTGCCACAGCTCGGCGCCGCGGTCGGCCGGTGCGCAGAGCTCGTAGGAAATCTCGCCGGTGAAGCTCACGCGGAACACACGGACCGGAATGCCAGCTACCTTTCCCTCGCGGAAAGTCATGTGCGGAAATGCGGCTGCCGAGATGTCGAAATCGGGTTTCAGGGCGGCGAGCACGTCGCGCGCGCGCGGCCCCGTGATTGTCGGGACGGCCCAGCTGGCCGTGACCGGCGCCACGATCACGCGATGGTTCAGGAACTCGCATTGCAGCCATTCATCGAGCATGGCGGCGATACGGGAGGCGCCGGCGCTGGTCGTGCCGACCCAGAAATGATCGTCGGCGAGGCGTGCTGCCACGCCGTCGTCGATGATCACGCCCTGCTCGTTCAGCATCAGGCCATAACGGCAGTGGCCCGGCTTCAGCGTGGACATGGTGTTGGCGTAGATGAAGTCCAGGAAGCGGGCGGCATCGGGGCCTACGACTTCGATCTTGCCGAGTGGCGTGTTGTCAAACATGCCGAGGGCGTTTCGCACTGCCAGAGTCTCGCGCTGCAAGGCGGCCTCGCGGTCGGGTCCGAAGAATGCGGGCCGCAGCCATTCGCCGAATTCCTCGAATGTCGCGCCCATGGATGCGTGCCAGCCATGGATCGGCGTGCGTCGCTGCGGGCGATAGAGAAGGTTGCGCCGGTGGCCGGCGAAGGCGCCCACGCTCACGGGTGTGAAAGGGGGGCGGTGGCGCGTGGTGCCCACGGACCCGGGCGCGCGTGCAGTGGCGGCGGCGAGGAGCGCGACAGCGTTTGCGTTGCTGGTCCTGCCCTGGTCGGTCGACATGCCCTGCGTCGTGTAGCGCTTTGCGTGCTCGACCGACACGAAGTTCTCGCGGGCGGCCAGGTCGAGGTCGTCGATCGTCGCGTCGGCCTGGAAGTCGACAAAGGCCTTCTGGCGCCCTGGAAGGCGCGTGGCCTTTGGAGCTTCGGGCAGGCCTTCTCCGCTGGCGCTACCGACCACCCGGACGGATGTCATGGATGAAGCGGGCACAAAGGCGCTTGTCTCAGGATCAAAGCGGGACTTGCCGCCGGATTGCACGAAAAGCTGGATGGTGGGCGTCCAGCCGCCCGACATGGCAATCAGGTCGCAGGCGATATCGCGTTCCTCGCCGTCGCTCTTGCGGATCCGCGCTCCCGTCACGCCATGGGCGCCGCGGGTTTGCGTGATGCTGCCGCTGATCACCGGAGGGCTGTCGCGCGCGACAGTTGGTGCAGGCCTTGTATCGACGATCGCTTCTACGGTTATGCCCGCCCCGGCGAGGGTTTCAGCCACGGCGAGGGTACTGTCGTTGTTGGTCACGACGAGCGCGCGCGTGCCGGGCTTGATGGCATAGCGGTTGACATATTGCTCGACGGCCGAGGCCAGCATGATGCCCGGCCGGTCGTTTCCCGGAAAGACCAGCGGTCGCTCGAGGGCGCCGGTTGCAAGGATGACCTCGCCCGCGCGGACGTGCCAGACGCGCTGGTGCATCGTGGCGGGATCGCGCTCGACCAGCATGAGCATGTTGTGATCGTGGAAGGCGGCCGCCACGGTGCGCGTGAGGATCGTCACATTTGAAGCGTTGCGCAGTTTCGAAAGACTGGCCTCGATGCTGGCGGCACCCGTGCGCCAGAGGGCCGAGCCACCCGGTTCATGGTCGCGTTCGACCAGCATGACGCGCCCGCCCTGAGCGGCGGCGGTGGTGGCGGCCTCGATGCCGGCGGGTCCGCCACCAACCACGAGCACATCGCAATGCGCATGACAGTGATCGACTCGCGGCGTCTCATGGCCGGGAGAAAGCCGGCCCAGACCGGCTGCACGCCGGATGGCCCATTCATAGAAGTGCCAGTGCGGGAGGAAGAAAGTCTTGTAATAGAAGCCCGCCGGCAGGAACGATCCGAGCAGGTTGTTGATGCTGCCGATGTCGAATGACAGGGAGGGCCAGGCATTCACGGAGAAGGCTTCAAGGCCCTCGGTCAGCTCGATCTCGGTTGCCAGCAGGTTGGGCAGGCGGATGCCGCGGACGATGACATCGACGATCGCGTTGGGCTCGTCGAGCCCGGCGCCGACGATGCCCCGCGGGCGGTGATACTTGAATGACCGCGCCACGAGGCCCACGCCGTTTGCGAGGAGGGCAGAGGCCAGCGTATCGCCAGCACAACCCTCGTAGAGGCTGCCATTGAAGGAAAAGGTGACCGGCCGCGTGCGGTCGATACGTCCGGGGGATGCAAGTCGTCTTGCCTGTGCCATCAGGCTTGCTCCGGCTTTGGCGCATCGATGGCGTAGACGGCCCTGATCTCGTGCGAAACCGTGCTGCGCGCCACGTTGAACCAGAGGCCACAGGTGACGTGCAGCCATCGCTCGTAATGGATGCCCTTCGGGTTCTGGCGCATGTAGAGGTAGTTCGCCCACTCGGCGTCGGTGCATGACAGGGGTGGGCGGGCGATGTGGCTTTCGCCTGCGCACCGGAATTCGGGCTCGGCGCGCGGACCGCAGAAGGGGCAGGGGATCAGCAGCATCGTGTCATGTCCCCGTCAGTGCTCGATGCCGGCGCCGGCGGCTTCATCGACCAGTGCGCCGGTTTCGAAGCGCCGGTAGCCGAAGGGTTGTGCGATGTCATGGGGCTTGCCGGTCGCTACGTGGTGCGCCAACAGCCAGCCACCGGCCGGTATCGCCTTGAAGCCGCCGGTGCCCCAGCCACAGTTGATATAGAGGCCTGGCACGGTCGTCTCACCGAGGATGGGGCTTGAGTCCTGCACAACATCGACTGTGCCCGCCCATTGGCGCAGGATGCGTGCGTTGGCAAACGAGGGCCAGAATTCGGCGAGCCCGCCGATGACCTTCATCGCTACCGGCGTGTTGCCGCGCTGGGCATATGAATTGTAGAGGTCGAGCCCGCCGCCGAAGACGAGGCCACCCCGGTCGGACTGGCTGACATAGACGCCGGAAACAAGCGACCACGAGACGACGTCGAGAACGGGCTTCAGCGGTTCGGTCACAAAGGCCTGGAGCGCGTAACTCGATACGGGCAGGCGGAAGCCTGCCTCGTGGCAGAGGGCGGTCGAGTTTCCGGCGACAGACAGGACCACGGCGTCGGCTGAAATGGCGCCCTGCGCGGTGTCAACACCGACGATCCGGCCAGTGCTGTTCCTGCGGAAGCCTGTGACCTCGCAGTTCTGGATGATGTCGACGCCAAGCCTGTCGGCGGCCCGGGCGTAGCCCCACGCGACTGCATCGTGGCGCGCTGTGCCGGCGCGTTCCTGCTTGAAGCCACCGAGCGTTGGGTAGCGCGGATGGCGGGTGTGGAACGAGGGCACGCGCTGCTCTATTTCGGCCCGATCGACCATCCTTGTGTCGACACCCTGTGCCTGCAGGGCGCCTACCCAGCGCGTGATCGCCTCCATCTGGTGGCGGCTGTGGGCACATACGAACATGCCGCGCTGGCTGAACATGACGTTGTAATTCAGGTCGCTCGACAGGCCTTCGTAGAGCCTGAGCGACAACTCGTACAGCGCGATGCTCTGGGGGTAGTAGTAGTTGGAGCGGATCACGGTTGTGTTGCGGCCGGTGTTGCCGCCCCCGATCCATCCGCGCTCGAGGACCGCGACGCGGGTTACGCCGTGGTTACGGGCCAGGTAATAGGCCGTGGCGAGGCCGTGTCCGCCGCCGCCGACGATGACCACGTCATATTTCGCCTTGGGTGCGGGTGAACGCCATGCGGGTTTCCAACCCGCGTGGCCACGCAGTCCTTCCCACAGCAAACGGAACGCTGAGTATTCTTTCATTCGTGGGCGCCGCGCTGCGCGGACTGCGTCGGGCGAGATGAAATCGGGGTCGCAACGGGGTGGCCCCGGCCCGGGGACGATGTGCGCGCGGCGATGCCTGCCATGTCCGCCCCCTCCGAGAGAACCGCCAATTTCAGGAACATTGTGGCACCGAAAGTACATATCGGTGTTCGAACCTGTCAATCCGCAGGGGCAGTTTCGGGCCCGGAACGGGGGTGGCACGTTGGCATGTCCGGACCGTTGGGCTAACGTTCAACGGCTCATGACCAATCTCACCAAGACAAGATCGACCGGGCGCAGCAGCCGGCCGCAGCCCGAATCTTCGGGCGGGCGGGCATCCCTGATGCGCGAGGACTGGCTCGATGCCGCGCGTCGCGTGCTCATCGATGAGGGTATCTCGGCGGTCAAGATCGACCGGCTCGCCAAGGACAGCAACGTCACGCGCGGCGGCTTCTACTGGCGCTTCAAGAGCCATGGCGAACTCCTTAACCTGCTGATGCAGGACTGGCGACAGAACAACAGCCGGTCGACGCTTGCAGCGCTCAACGGACCCGGTACGCCTGTGCAGCGGTTCCGCAAACTCATGGCCGTCTGGCTCGACGAGATCGATTACAGCCCGGCCTATGACATCGCCATGCGCGAATGGGCCCGGACCTCTCCAAAAGTGGCGCGCCTGGTGCGGGAGGTTGACGAGGAGCGTATCCAGG
>JBILMZ010000023.1:0-23293 GCA_044375275.1 Micropepsaceae bacterium
CCGTCACCGAGGGCGCTCACGATGTCCATGCGCCCGCCGTGAAGCTCCGTCAGCGCCTTCACGAGTGACAGGCCAAGGCCCGTCCCCTTTTGCGCCGTCTTGGTTCCGGCCACCTGCTCAAACGGTTTCCCGATGCGGCCAAGCTCCGACGCCGGAATGCCCACGCCGGTATCCGCGACGGTGATCGCCGCTCCATCCTGGGTCGAAACGGCTGCAAGCGTTACTGTCCCTTCGGACAGCGTGAACTTGACGGCGTTCGACAGGAGGTTGACGACAGCCTGCTTGATCGCGCGGCGATCGGCATTGAGGTAGAGGCCCCGCTCGGCTTCGCACACCACATTCACACCGGCCTCGGCCGCCGCACCTGAAACCATCGCGACGCACTCATCGAGCAGCGGACGCAACTCGATTTTCTGGCGCTCGATGGAGAACTTGCCGGCTTCGATCTTCGACATGTCCAGCAGGTCGGAGACGAGGTCTACCAGGTGCAACCCGGACTCGCGAATATGCTCGGCATACTCCTTGTACTTCGTGTGGCCGACAGGCCCGAACACCTCGTTGTTCATCATGTCGGAAAAGCCGATGATGGCATTGAGGGGCGTGCGCAGCTCGTGCGTGATGGAAGCCAGGAAGCGCAGCCGCGCCTGCGAGCTTTCCTCGGCCCGGTCGCGCGCAATGACGAGGTTGGCGATGCGCGTGTTGCGCTCGGAAACGTCTCGCGAGATGGCCACGATTTCCCCATTGACCGCGATCGTCTTCATTTCGACGGCGACATAGGCGCCATCACGGCGACGAAGGCGGAACTCAAGGCTCTGCGGCCCGTGCGAGAACGTGCGTTGGAACCCGAGTTCGACGGACTTGAGATCCTGGATGTGAACGAACATGGCCGGGCTGAGCCCTTCGAATTCGGCCGCAGGTATGCCCAGCATGTCTTCGACCGACGACGAACAGAACAGTACCGAACCGCCTGCGGAATGACGTGTCAGCAGATCCGGCAAGGCCGCAGCCGTCGACTGCAGGAAATCCGCGCGGTGGGTCAAGCCGGCATTGTCCTGCTCATGACGGCGCTGGAACGCGCGCAACGACAGCAGGGCAACCACGAGAGCCGCAAAGATCGAACCACCGAACACGAATGAAGTCATTTCCTGAGGCAGCCTCGACGGCGGCAGCCAGCCCAACATCGAAAGTGTGGCACACAGCAAAAAGGCGCTGACGGCAAGGATCGCGGCCCGCATCGTTGCCTGGCTGCGCCCCGACACTGCCGCTTCGACCGGAACCACCATCAGCCATGGCAGGACCGGAGAGGTCACCCCGCCCGTCATCAAGGCCAGAACCGTCACGAAACCGCACAGACAGGCCGCAGAGGCCGCCTGGCCGTCTTCCAGAGGCCACCCCATCCGGACGGCCATGCCGATGAAGAGCGGCGCCCAGAGGAACAGGAACGCGATGCTCGTCACGAAATCCGCCGGACCGATGAACATCCAGTGCAGCGGCCAGGCGATGACGCCAATGCCGCCCGCGAGAAGGTTAGCGGATATGAAACTGTCCCGCCGCGCAGCGCGATGCGCCGCCTCGCTTCCCAGGACACCGTCAAAGGCGTCCAGGAGGAAATTTCCGACCGATTTGCCTACGCCAACCAGATTACGCGACCTCATACGACTCGTTCCCCATTCGTTAACGTGAGGCTGTGCGCCAAAGGTTAATGAATTCTAAACAAGTCGCTTGAGGCTGGGACTTTCGACAGTTCTGCATGGGAAAGCGCACGCGCGTGACACGCGCAGAACGGGCAGATCAGGAACGCTAAAACTTTCAAGAAATACAATTCAACAACGCATCGAATTCAATGCGGTATTGATTCAAGTGCACTGCCGGACAGTGATCACTCTGTTGGCCCTTTTCCCAGTATCCACCCACGCCATTCCGCGATTGATTCAATTTTGCCGAAGTTTTTGAGCTCTTTCGAACGGCTCAGGCGCAAACTCATCGCCATGTGAGGAGACGCAATGAGCTTTATCTTCCGAACAGTTTTCTGGCTTGCCCTGGCCATCGTCGTACTGCCGCCCGAGGCACGCGTCGGTGGGCAGGAGGTTGCAGACTTCCGCGACGTCGACATAGATTACGAGTTGCACAATGCTGCGTACACAGCATGGTCGCTGGCGACAAACGCCATGGAAGCCTGCGAGGGCAACCCCAAATTCTGTCAAGCCGCGACAGAGCTCTGGGCCACAACCTGGGACACGGTGAACGAAATCGTCAGCCAGATGGGTGAACCGGTGCCGCCACCGCCGGCCCCGATCGAAACTGCGCATCTGCAGCGCGAGGAAACCCCGGAAAACCGTGACTGAAGCAATGCCGGATTCCGCGTGACTTGCGGGGTCCACCTTCCTATTCTCCGCCGCCATTGAACATGCCCGCCCCGCAAAAACATCCGGGGCCCGCGGCCGGAGCTCCAGAACCATGTCAGCCTCATTCGCCGGAGCCGCAGCGCCAGTAGCGTCGCAACCTGTTTTCATTCGCCAGGCCCAGGCCGACGACTGCGAAGCCATGATGCTCATGATCAAGGCGCTCGCCGAGTACCAGGGCGTGAGCGATCGGGTGCAGACGTCCGTCGCCGCACTGCGCCGCGACGGCTTCGGCCCGCAGCCGAAGTTTGAAGCGCTTGTCGCCGAACGTCGCGGCGAATATGTCGGCCTTGCGATGTTTCAGCCCGTCTACGCCAGCTGGGAAGGCTGCACGGTGCTCCAGATCACCGACCTGTTCGTTGCCGAAGTCGCGCGCGGCTCGGGCGTCGGCTTCAGGCTGGCACTCGAAGTGGCCCGCATCGCGCAACAGCGCGAATGCGCCGGCCTCCAGCTCAACATGGTCCACGCCAACCCATCGCGCACGTCGCTCGACCGCATCGGGTTCGTGCACCAGGATGACCTGCTGCACTACCGCCTCGACGCCGCCGGCCTGAAGAAATTCGTGGAATCCGATCATTGAATTTCGATCCGGCTCAGCACAACCTGCTGCCCCAGCGGAGCTTCGAGGACCTGCGTACGGGTGAACGCTTTACTCTGCCGTCGCGGACGCTGACCGATGCCAATTTTGCAGCATTCCAGACGGTGTCATGCGACAACCATCCCATCCACTATGACGATGAGTATTGCCGGGCACGTGGCCTGCAGGCACCGCTCGCGCATGGCCTCCAGGTTCTCAGCTTCACTGCAGCCGGCGCAGGCCTCTTTCCGCATATGATCGGCGATGCGCTGATCGGCTTTGTGGAAGTACAGGCGCGGTTCCTCAAGGCAGTGGTGGCGGGCGACACGCTCTATCCGGCCCTTGAAGTGACTGAACTAAAACCCCAGCGAACGACCGGGCTTGTCTCCATGCGCGCCACCGTTCACAACCAGCGGCGTGAACTGGTACTCGACGGCAAGCACGTGTATCTGCTGCGGCTTCGAACCCAACCCTAGCGCTCAGCGGGCATAGCCGTGTCACTGGACCAGATCCTGTCAGATTTCGAAGTTCTCGATGAGTGGGAAGACCGCTATCGCTACATCATCGATCTTGGACGCAAGCTGAAGCCCCTCGCACCCGAACTTCACAACGATCAGACAAGGGTCCGCGGCTGCGCGAGCCAGGTCTGGCTGCACACCAGCATCATTCCAGGAAGTGGTGATGCGAAGATCATGCATTTCCTGGGCGACAGTGATGCACTGATCGTGAAAGGCCTTGTCGCGCTGGTCCTCAGCATCTTCGAAGGAAAGACAGCTGATGAAGTCCTCGGCACCGACGCGCGTGCCATACTGTCGAAGCTTGGACTTGAATCCAATCTCAGCCAGCAACGCTCCAACGGGCTCAATGCAATGATAGACAGGATCCGCGAAGAAGCAGCTCGTTCGCGCTAGATCACGCCTGACCGTCAGTGCCCGGATGATCCGCCGTTCATGGGCTGCCCATTGGCGCCCACAAACGTCGGGGAAGCAGGCGACAGAAGATCGCCACTGAATGTCGGCGCTGCCGATGGCGCAGGAGACGAAGCCGGAATGACATCATCATAAGCCCCCGAGGCATCAGCAGGCGGCGCAGATGCCTCAACCATCGCTGGTTCTTCTGCTGCGGCAGGTGCCGAAACCTGGATCGCGGAATTCACGGCACCCGTAACGAGATCCTGCGGGGCAATCGGGCCTGCCGCCGGCTGGATGGAAGGCGTTGCGCCTTGCGCGACAGCCATGGCAGCCGCCGGAGCCGCGGCAGATGCTTCGCGCAACTCGGCGGCCCTGGTGCATACGCCGTACTGGGCGCGAACCATCTGGATGGGTTGGGTAAGGTTCGTGTCGGACACCTGAACCAGATCCGGCGAACCCACTTCCTGCACGATCAGGCGTTCAGCCGCCCCCTGTCCGCGCGAGATAGCCTGGCTGAATGACTTTGACGGCGTGGCCGTATTGATTGTTCGGCTCGCGCAGGCCGATCGCATGCGGCAAAGGTCAAGCATGGCCGCCGCTTCGCGCAACTGCTGGGCGGCAACCGGCGCTTTCGCATCACAGCCCGCGCCATTGCTGAAGGCATCGCTGGAACGCGCAACCATCGCTTCAAGCCGTGCAACATCGACGAGAGCCGCACCAAGGGCATCCGTCGCAACGCGCCAGTTGATCGAAGCGCCATCGCGCATTTCGGTTTCGGTGCCCAGCTGGGCAAGGTTGGCCGCGAGCGACTTCAGGCGCCACGCCGCTTCGCCGCGCAGGTCAGTCTTTGCGTTACCTGCGATTTCAGCCGCATGCACCATGACAGTCGCCAGCTGTGCCGCCGAGATGGCGCGCTCATCGACCAAGCCCGAGGCCAGTTTCGGCCATTGCCCCGAACCGGCATTGGCGCTCTCCAGCAGCAGCGGTAGCATTTTGCTGATGTAGATGGCGTCATCGCTCACGCGCTTGACTTCAGCCGAGAGGGTGGACGCCCCAACGGAAAGACTGCTGGCATTGCGCCCGCTGGACTGCGGGGCAAAGCGGCCGCCGGCACTGAACAGCGCACGCTCGACATGCTGCACGTCACTGCGCAGGCTTGCGCTGGACTGGCAATCAATGGAAGGACAGCTGGCCGCAGCACAGCCATTCGCGGCGCGTTTTACCGCGGTAGCCAGCTGGAACGCCGCCGCCACCGAAGATGAAGAGGTCGGATTGCAGGCGGCGGTCGCAACGCGCTTCATCGGCGCCCGGCAGAAATCCTCCGACTTGCAGCGGCTGGCCCAGCTCGTCAGGGAGGCAGCCGCAGCTTCTGCGCCATCCGCACTGCGCTCGGCCTTCAGAAGTTCATCCTGGCGGGACGCCTCCTTGTGCTCAAGCGCTATCGTTTCTCGCAGCGCGTCGGCCTGCTGGCGAGCGCTTTTGGCATGACGCGCAAAGCGTTGTGCGAGGTCCGCCACCGCGACGCAATATTTGCACGCGCTGGCAGACGCCTGAATGCTGCTCTGGTGTTCTTCGAGTTTCAGCTGTGCCGCTACAGCAGCCTTTGGCGGACGAATGAGGTCCAGTCCCGGTGGCGTCAGGTCAACACTGAGATACGCTGCAGTGACGCCAAAGCAAACAGCCATGACGACCACGCCGAAAACAGCGAGCAAATCACGCATGAAACAACCCACCAGGGTAAAACGCCCCGGTCCCCACAGCCGTTTTCAGCTTTGTGAGAACCCCCCATTTGTTGTGGAGGAGCATCACATAAGAGAATTCCTTTTGCAATTTGCAGGCGATTGATTATTTCGAATTTCTATGTATCTGATTCGACACATCCACTAGATGCAGTAGGCGCTTGGTAAATCGCCTGACGAAAGAAACCATTTTGGGTACGCTGTCGTACCGATTCGGCTGTGGATCCTGACGTCCATGCACCAGCCATAGTCCGCAATCCGGTAGAAAATGGTGGTGAATCGATGTCCCTTCCCTTTCTCCACAAGTTCCGGGCGCAAAGCAGCGCTGCCAGAACGCGGGTCGAGGAACTCAACGCCAGAACCGCGGAATGGCCGCTGAGCCTGCTCGGGGCCCAGGGACCGACGCTGCTGCAGTTCAGCATCCTGGGATTTGGAGAATCCGCGCCGCGAAAGCCCGGCATCTTCATCTACGCCCGGCGTGGCGCGGACGGACAGTGGCAGTCACTCTTCATCGGGGAGACAGGCCACCTGCAGAACCGCCTCTCTTTCAATGAGATCGCGGCAGACGCCCTGATGTCCGGCGCCACCGACATTCACGTGCTCCTGACAGATGGCGATCCGTCGGTCCGTCGTGATACCTGCGAGAAGCTCATCTTCACGAACCGCCCGTCACTGAATGAAGACGTCCGCGAACGCCGTGCGAAGGCACACGCCGCAGGCGCATCACACCAGCCCGCCCGCCCGGCGCGCCGCACCAGCGTCGCCTGACCTATTTTCGCTTTCCAGCGCGCTGCTTGCCGAGACCAATCTGCTTGGCAAGCTGTGAACGATGCTGCGCGTAGTTCGGCGCGACCATCGGATAGTCATGCGGCAAGCCCCACTTCGCCCGATACTCCTCCGGCGTCATCCCGTACGATGATCGAAGGTGCCGCTTGAGTGACTTGAACTTCAGCCCGTCTTCAAGACAGATGATGTAGGCGTCGGTCACGGAGCGCTTGATGGGCACGGCGGGCTTGGCGGCCGCGATGGCTCCAGTCTCTTCGCCTCCACCGTTTGACAGCGACAGGATTGAGTTGCGAACCTGACGCACAAGCTCAGGTACTTCGTGCGCCGGCACATGATTATTGGACAGGAAGGCGGTCACCATCTGAACGGTGAGCCTCGTTGCATGAGATAAATCCAGCTTGCCTCTCCCGGTGGCTCAAGCGCCATGGGGTCAGGTGTAGTGAAAGACCAGGGAGCAATCAAGCAGCGCCTGCCGCGCCTTGATCACTCGCCACCATCATCCGCATGCGGAGGACCGACAATGGTGTTCAGGTTGCGGGCACCGACAAACGGGGCAAAGCCGAAGCTGCGGCTCGCCTTGCGTGCGGCCGCGATGTTTTCAACCTTGAGCGCATAATCCACGGTGAAGACAGCCTTGCCACGGTCCTGCGCGAGCTTCAGCAGCGGCACGATCACGTCCTCACCCACGAAGTGCATCGCGCTCACGGGATCCTTGTCATGGGAGCGACGGCACGCCTTGTCCAGGCGCGCAAGATAGGCGGCAGACCCGACTTCAGCAGCGCTGCGCGGCACGGGGCAGTCACCTTCCGCCAGACCGTCCGCCCCCGTGAACCAGATATCCTCGTGGGAGACGCCGTCAATGGCATCAAGATAGGAACTGTCCTGAAGAAGCGGAGCTGCATTCTGGGCGATCACGAACAGCGGCCGCTCTCCGCCCTTGGCGACAGCCGAAACCTCACGCACCCAAGCAATCATTTCCATTCGCGCATCAACACCGTCTCGACGGGCAGCTGCAACAACGTTCTCGTCTTCAAAGCCACCAACCCAGTCGAGATAGAGGCCATCGAATCCCGCGGCGCGAATCTGCCCGATCAGGCCACCTGGCCCTGTAATCAGCTGCCTCCATTCCTGTCGCCAGTAGGCCACCGGAAAATTCCCTGCCCACCCGTCTGGATCCGTGCCCAGGATGAAGGCCGGCTTGCCGACACGCCATTCCTTCTTCCAGTACGTCCGGTAGTCTTCCGCCTGACCGATGTTCAGGTAGGCAATCACATGCCGCCGCGTGCCATCCGGTCCGCGCTGCAGGCGCTTGACGGCATTGCCGCTCGCGGTTTCGGGGACATTCTTCTGCGAGGATACGTGGTCGACGACGACCATGTCGTACGGGATCCGCCCGATCCGCTCGAGTGAGCGCGGGTCGAGATCGTTGTTCAGCAGCAGCAACCAGGACTTCACTTCCGTCAGTTTCACGGGAACATCCTCCGCCGCAGCCGGGAAAACTGCGCCTAGCATGGCAAACGCAAGTAACAGGGCATGTCGCAAGGGGCGAGCCTTTGTCTTGAGGTGTGACGCCAGCATCGTCTAACACTGGTAAAGGGTAGCTTTCCGGTCCGGTTCGACAGCACAAACAGGTGGAATTAATGTCTTCGGTCACGACTTTACTGCGCGTCAGCGCCCAACGTCTGGCAATGGGCGCGCTTCTGGCGCTGCTTTCATCCCGCACGGCACTTGCTGCGGAAGGGACCGGCGTTCACCTGGATGGCAGTTCGCTTGAGTGGCCCTGGGCGATTCCGTTCGTGGGCCTCCTGCTGTCGATCGCCATATTGCCGCTGGCCGCCCCCCACTTCTGGCACCACAACTACGGAAAGGTCTCGCTGGCCTGGGCCGTCGCCTTCCTCCTGCCCTTCACGACGCTTTACGGAACCCAGCTCGCGACCTACGAGTTCCTGCACGTGATGCTGCTGGAGTACATACCCTTCATCGTCGTGCTGTTCGCGCTTTACACGATTTCAGGCGGCGTCCTGCTGGAAGGCAAGATCAGGGCGTCGGCCGCACGCAATACCGGACTGCTCGCCATCGGAACCGGCATTGCCAGCATAACCGGCACGACGGGCGCATCAGTGCTGCTCATTCGCCCCGTGCTCCGCGCAAACGCGGAACGGCGGCACAACGTCCACGTCGTTGTCTTCTTCATCTTCCTGGTGTCGAACATTGGCGGATCGCTCACACCGCTTGGGGATCCACCGCTCTACATCGGCTTCCTCAAGGGTGTCGACTTCTTCTGGCCGCTCCAGTTCCTGTGGTCCAAGACCCTTATCCTGGCCGCCATTCTCCTCACCGTGTTCTTCATTCTCGACAGCGTGATGTTCGCGCGCGAGGGCAAGCGCAACGACGAGCCAGCCGACGGCAACCAGGCGCCGCTGAAGCTCAAGGGCTACATCAACATCCTCCTGCTGGCGCTCGTCATTGGCGTGATCCTGGGTTCGGCCTTCTGGAAAACCGACCTGTACATGGACATTGGCGGCATTCATGTCGACGCGCCCAATATCGTACGCGTGCTCGCTTTGCTGGGCCTCGCAGCGATCTCCCTGCTGCTGACGCCTATGGCCTATCGCGAGGGCAACGACTTCACCTGGGGGCCGATCGCTGAAGTGGCCAAGCTGTTTGCAGGCATTTTCGTGACGATCGTTCCAGTCATCGCCATGCTGAAGGCCGGCGACCTCGGAGCGTTTGCCCCTGTGCTGGGGCTGGTGTCGAACCCCGATGGCTCGCCCAACAACCTCATGTACTTCTGGCTCACGGGCTCGCTGTCGAGCTTCCTCGACAACGCGCCGACCTACCTGGTGTTCTTCAATGCCGCCGGCGGTGACCCGGCCGTGCTGATGGGCCCGCTGGCCACGACACTTGCGGCCATTTCGGCCGGCGCGGTCTTCATGGGTGCGAACACCTATATCGGCAACGCCCCCAACTTCATGGTGAAGGCCATCGCTGAGGAAGCGGGCGTAAAGATGCCCTCGTTCTTCGGCTACATGGTGTGGTCCGGGATATTCCTGCTGCCGCCATTTGCTCTCGTGAGCTACCTCTTTTTCACCTGAGTATCGCGGCGTGAACTTTGCCCCTGCGCGCAGGACGTGCAGGGGCCATCGGGACGCGGACAGGCAGGAGAGCATCCCACCCTGCAATTGCGCCCCGCTCTCATTTTCATCGACGGGATGTGCGGAATCCGCTCGTGCGTTTCCGGGTGCGTGCTAGGCTCGTTTTACCGCCAACGCTCAACGATCATCGAGGCCCCGCTCATGCTGATCCGGTCCCTTCTCCTCGCCACCTTTGCAGGCACGCTCGCCCTGACGACAGCAAGCGCAGGCACGCGACACACCGACCCCCAGGGCCGGTTCTCGGTCGACCTGCCCGCCGAGTGGGAAGCCGCCCAGCCGGAGAACCAGAAGATCTCCCTGATCATGGGGCGAAAGACCGGGAACGACGTGCTCGGCGTGTGCATCGTCGTCGTGACAGAGACACCCCAGACCTCCGGACGCGACCAGGCCGAAATCTCCGAAGCCATGGCCGCCATGCTGACCCGGGATTTCTGGACCGCGACCTACAAGGCCCAGGGCGCGCAGGACATCAGCGTATCAATGGTTGGCACGCGCGATGCTTCCGGCCGCAAGGTTCATTACGTGATGTCGGAATTCACGACGAAAGGCCAGGACGGATCCACCCAGCGCATGAAGGCGCAGGAAGAAATTCACGCCGTACCCGGCCGCACGCATGACATTGGCTGCCTGTCACGCAAGGAGAAGTTCGACCTTGCCAAGGCTGACTTCGACGCCATCCAGAAATCCTACACGCCGCAGTCCGGCCTGATCGCCATGGCGCCAGCCACGACCGACCGCTCGATGCTCACCCTCTTCGCCAACGCAGGCTTCGGCGGCACGGCACGCGTGGTCACGGGTGAAACGCCCAACATCACCTATGTCTCCTGGCCCCAGCAGAGCGGCAGCGTCGTCGTGCACGGCTTCGGCGAGTGGCAGGTGTGCGAGGGGGCGAACTTCACCGGCGTCTGCATGACTCTGAGCGGTCCGGTATCCGCCGCAACGAACGAAGCGCTGCGTATCGGCTCGGTGCGTCCGCTGTCGTCTCCCGATCCCCTGCGCGGCCTCAGCAACGCCATTGCGACCGATTCCATGGCGATGCTCACGGAAGCACTCCGCAAGCTTGGACGCACCACGCGCTGACCACATCAGCCTGTAAGACCTGCCAGAGGCCCCCGGTGCACGCGCACCGGGGCCCTTTTTGTTGTGACTTTCCTGCCCGGCAAGAATTCATTCAGCAACGCGGCATCGTCATCTAAAGAATTTGTTCATCAACGAAATCTACTCTCGGTCAACGCTTCATTAACCAGCCACGGCCAGCACCTTCTCCCGTGTCGCGTTTCTGAAGGCGTCAGGGTCCAGCTGGAGTGAACAGCGTCGATGTTGGCATATGAAGAACTCAAGGGCTCATCCGGCCGCCAGATATTCTTCAGGCCCCAGCGCTACGCCGCCGCAGACCTGTTCCATGACGCGCCGCCCAAGGTCTACCTGCATGGCAAGGAGTTCCGCCTCTCGAACCTGAGCCTCACGGGCGCAGGCGTGAACGCCAACCAGACCGTCGAGATTGACTTCGCCGAAGGCGACATCCTGCCCATCGACGTCAAGCAGGCCGGCATCTCCATCATGGAAAGCCGTGCGCGCATCGTCCGTTGCGACCGCCATCCGTTCGGCGCGAAGGTCGCCATCCAGTTCATCGACGGCACGGTGGACTTCACGTCGCTCCTGAACCGCAATGCCCAGGCGCGCATCGCGCAGCAGCTGAGCCTGCTGGACCCCGGCGCGCAGGACCATGTCGCACCGGAGTACCGCGCCCATTGCGCCGATGTCCTTCACTTCCTGAGGTCCTATCGCGCCGTCGTGGATGCAAGCCAGCACGCACTGACCGGCCGCAAGGCAGGACTGAGCGCCGACAGCACCTTCGACATGTGCGAGCCGCACATCATTCCCCAGTGGCGCAAGCTCTGGCTGGCCGGCAACCAGATGGTCACCCCCCTCATGGGCGACAAGCAGCGCCTGGAGGCCGCCAAGGCCTTCACGGAAACAGTCCTCACGCCCGAGTTTGGCAATGGGCCGGTCTGGTGGCGCAGCTACCACAAGCCCGCCGGCTATCCGGGCGACTTCGAGATCATGAACTACGTCTATGACTGGCAGCGCGAAGGAAAGGACGTCTACGGCCAGCTCGTCCACCGCATCGGTCTTGACGTGTCGGAGTGCATCGCCACGCGCATGGACGTCGTACGCCGCGAAATCCGCAAGATGGTCGAGGCGCGCGCAGAAACCGGCGGCACCCGGGTCATCAGCCTCGGCTGCGGCTCCGCACGTGAAGTGCAACTGCACCTGCAGGACCCGGCAGCCATGGATGCGCCGGTCACCTTCACGCTGATCGACCAGGAGCAGAATGCCCTCGCCTATGCCTATGAGAAGTGCCACCCGCATACGCTGCTGAAGAAGCGCCATGCAAAGGTGCAGGCGCTCAACGTGTCGTTCACCGACGTATTGCGCGGCGGCAAGTGGCTGGACGACCTGGGTCCGCAGAACCTGATCTACACGGTCGGCCTGGTGGACTACCTCGTCGACAAGCGGGCGCGCGCGCTGGCCGAGCGCCTCTACGAACGCCTCGAACCGGGCGGACTGCTGATCGTCGGCAACATGAACGAAACCGAACTCAGCAATCTCTGGCCGATGGAGTTCATCACCGACTGGCATCTCTATTACCGCAGTGACGCAGACATGCTCGCCTGGACCGGCAACATGGCGCATTGCGAGGCCTGGACGGAACTCGAGAGCACGGGACGTGTAAGGCTGCTGTTCGCAAGAAAGAAGGCCTAGACGGCTTCCTTCATCGTTCCTGACGCCGTCACGGGCGCACCGGCAGACTGGATACGGTTTGACGGCAACAGGACGCGAACCGTGGTCCCGTGGTTCAGCGCGCTGTCCAGGGTCAGTGTGCCCCCGTGGATTTCGATGATCTTCTTCGAGTAAGGCAGGCCAAGTCCCGTTCCGCCATGCGTGCGGGAATGGGCGCTTTCGACCTGCTCGAACGGACGCAACACGCGGTCGAGGTGTTCCTTGGCGATGCCGATACCGGTGTCCTTGACCTGGAACCGCGCACCGTCCTTGAAACTGACATGGGCGGACACGACGATGCGGCCGCCCGGCGGCGTGAACTTCATGGCGTTCGAGATCAGGTTCAGCGCCACCTGGCGGATCAGGCGCTCGTCACCCTTCACGACCAGGCCTTCGTCCTGCGCCAGGAAGGTCAGGTCAATACTGCTTTCCTCGGCCTTGTGCTGGAACATCTTCAGCGTCGACTTGATCACCTCGCCGAGCTCGAAAGTGCTTTCGTTCAGGTCGAGCTTGCCGGATTCGGCCTTGGCGAGATCCAGGATGTCGCTGATGATCGACAGCAGATGCTGCCCGCTGTCATTGATGTCGGTTGCGTACTCGATGTACTTCGCCGACCCGACCGGCCCCAGATATTGCTGGCGGATCATTTCCGAAAACCCGATGATCGCGTTCAGCGGCGTGCGCAGCTCGTGGCTCATGTTGGCGAGGAAATCGCTCTTCGCGCGGTTGGCGGCCTCGGCCTCATCGAGCAGCACCTGCATGGTGCCATTCTTCTCCTCGATGATCTTCTGCGCAATGTAATTGCTGCGGATATGCGTCTCGAGGATGTAGCTGCAGAACAGGCCCACGCCGGTGGCCATGCCCAGGAAGAAATTGTTCAGGATGTAGTCCGTCGCGGGAATGGGATTTATCCAGAGGCTGACGGCTTGATAGCAGACCACAATGAAAAGCGTGATGAACAGGGAGTACGCAAAACGCAGGCCGAGCAGGCTCCCGCAATAGATCACGACCATGATCAGGCCGGCATAGTACTGGCTACCAAAGGGCGGCGGCAGGACTGAAACCATGAGCAGGATGCCCAGGCCTGCAGCGCCCATGGCAACAGCCACCGCGAGCTGCACATAGGCCCTGAACCCGGTCAGGAATGACGCGCAGAACACGCCCAGCATTGTGGGGACCGCGAAACCGTAACGTATCAGCCAAAGGGTCGGTTTGTATTCCTCGCCAATCAGCACGTCGAGCGCACCGAATGCGGCGTACAGCATCACACCGGCAATGAGATAGATTCGGATGAAGAATATCGAATTCGCGTAGGAGCGCGCCGAGAAGTCGCGTTCGACTTCAGCACACTTGAAGACCAGCAGGAACCGGTTCAAGTCGAACCGGCCTGCCTCTTGCCTGTTTTGTCCGCTACCCAATGAACTGCTTCCGGACTCGCGTCACCCACCCTGAACAAGCATTTGTAATCTGCGCAGGTTAAAAAGCGTCTTAGAGACAGTGTTTGCAATTCATTCACATCCCTGACACCGGGCCTTGCTTGACACGGGTTTCGAATGTTGGGAGCATGAAAAATGAATGAATGATGGCGGGTTACAGTGATGTTTGGTCGACGGTGTGATCACCCGCACATTTTGTGTCCCGAGCATGGTGCCAGGCGAGCGATCGCTGCGTTGGGTTTCCTGATTGTGCCACTCTGGAACACTGAAGCGTCCGCGTCAGGTTTTGCGCTGCGAGAGTACAGTTTTTCAGCCGCATCCACTGCGTTTGCAGGCGCAAGTGCTCAATCGGATTCTCCAGCTTTTCTTTCCTACAACGCTGCGACCGGATCAGGTGTCTCTGACTTCGACGCTCAGTTCACGCTGAATGCAATCTACCCGACGTCCGAAGCGTTCTATTCTTTGGCGACGACAGCCGTGGGTACACCAACGGGAGGAGACACAACGCCGGACGAGTTCATCCTTGATGCCTACGAACCGGGTATTTCCTTGCGCAAGCGGATTGATGATCATTGGACCGCCGGTTTCGCGCTGACCGTGCCTTGGGGTCTCGGATCCCGGTATCAGGATACGTGGGCCGGACGCTACTATGCCACCGAGACAAGGCTGGCAACTGTGAATGCAAACCCGAGCCTTGCCTACGCCTTTGGCGAGCATCTTTCTGTCGCGGCGGGCATCCAGGTACAGTATGCGCAAGGCTTGCTGGCAAATGCGATCGACTTTGGGACGATTGCCCAATTGCAGGGGATCCTAGGAGCCTTGCCGGGCGCCCAGGATGGGCTTGTGGAATTCAAGGCGACCGATTGGGCTTTTGGCTACAATCTGGGTTTGCTCTGGCATCCGGTTAACGACCTGAGCATCGGTCTCTCTTACCGGTCATCCATTCAACACGAACTGCAGGGAGATGTCGACTTTATCCTTCAGCAAGGCTCCGTGGGTGACCAGATTGCGACTGCCACTGGCGCCTTCACCGATACGCGCGGCAGGACCAGGTTGGATTTACCGTCCGTCACGTCACTGGGTCTGAATTGGAAGGTAACACCGGAACTGTCGCTGCTCGGCGAGGTCAGCTACACGGAGTGGAGTGCGTTCAGTGAGCTAAGGGTAAAGTTTGCCAATCCTCTCCAGCCCGACAGTTACCAGACCTACGCGTGGAAAGACACATGGCTGCTCTCCGGTGGCATCCGGTTCGACGTGGCCCCTGGCTGGAGATTGAGGGCTGGCGTCGCTGTCGACCAGACACCGTCTCTCGACGCAACGCGAGACCCGCGCATCCCCGACGCCACGCGAACGTGGGTAGCGCTGGGCGTCACGCACGACCTCACACCGGACACCTCCGTTGAAGTGGGTTACGCCCATCTTTCTTTTCCGGAAGAGCCCATTTCCTTGTCAGCCTCGACACCTGGAAACGAGATACGAGGCAACCTTTCTGCAATGAGCGACGCCGATGTCAGTATGATCTCGGTTCAGATCACGATGCGCTGATCATCTACATCTTCACTTCTTGCACAGTGGAATTTTCTGCGGAACGTGTTGCCTTTCTTCAGCGTAGTGCTAATCATGAGCCTTCTCACCTTGAAGGGACCGTGAAGATGAAGCTTGATCGCATGTCGCTGGCGCGATTTGTGAGACGCTCGGCATCATTTTCAGTCTCGATCCTGCTGCTCGACCTGATGCTCTTCGTGGCTCTCGTGCTGGGCACCGTCACCGCAGAAAGCCTGGCCGTGCGTATACTGTGCTCGATGGGCGCCGGCGCCATGATTGGCATGCTTGCCATTGTTGGCCACGATGCCGGTCACCAGACCTTCGGTATGAGCAAGACACTCAATCGGATTTGCGGAACCATCGCGTTCCTGCCCGCTTTGCACCCATTGAGCCTTTGGGAACACCATCATAACCGGGTGCATCACCGCTTCACCGCGCAGATCGGGCTGGACAACGCCTTCTCTCCGATGACGGTCGATGATTACCTGGCGGCATCTCCATGGCAGAAGCTGAAGTACCGCTTCTTGCGAAGCATTTGGGGGCAGCCCTTCTCGTACCTGTTGGACGTCTGGTTCCCGAGCATCGGCTTCCCGTTCTTCGGGAGTTCGACACCGCTCACGAGGCGTAACTGGTTCGATCTGCTGCTCGTTTATGCCTACCTTCCCTCTTTTCTCGGCGTGACAACGGCGCTTTCCCTGGAAGTCGCCGGTGGCGAGTGGGCATGGGCATTCCTGAACGCCTTCACCCTCTCGTTTCTGCTCCCTTGGCTCATCTGGAACGCGCTGATCGCGTTTATGGCCATTGTCCAGCACACATCTCCGGAAACAAAATGGGTTCTGCCCACAGGCCAGCCATCCACCATGTCTCAGGCACTGGCTGGAACGGTACACATCGTACTACCTGAATTCCTGGACTGGATGTTTCATCGGGTCATGCATCACCAGGCGCACCATGTTAACATGGGCATACCGTTTCAGCATCTGGTTGACGCCCAGAAGACCGTATCCCACGCCAACGGCAACAAGCTGATGCGCAGATGGTCCATCGCCTACCATCTGCAACTCACAAGACGCTGCAAGCTTTACGATCCTCGCGCAGGCGCCTGGTTGACCTTCGAGGAAGCATTGGCCCCCTCGCGCGCCATGGAACAGGCTGCCTGACGAAAGCCTTCGCTCCGCACGCGCTTCAGCCAATCTCGATGTACGTCCGGGCCACCGCCTCGGCCACCTTGATGCCATCAATGCCGGCCGACAGGATCCCGCCCGCATAACCGGCACCCTCGCCGGCCGGAAACAGGCCGCGCGTGTTGATGCTCTGGAAGTCTTCGCCCCGCTTGATTGAGATCGGCGAAGAAGTGCGTGTCTCGACACCCGTCAGCACCGCATCATGCATGTCGAAGCCACGAATCTGCTTGCCGAAGGCTGGCAGAGCCTCGCGCATGGCGGCAATCGCATAGTCAGGCAGGCAGAGCGCCATGTCCGTGGGTGTCACACCGGGCTTGTAGGAAGGAACGACATCTCCCAGCGCTGTCGAGGCCTTGCCCGCGATGAAATCGCCGACCAGTTGACCTGGCGCCGAGTAGGTTCCGCCACCGGCTTCGAAGGCCAGCGCTTCCCAGCGACGCTGGAACTCGATACCCGCAAGCACATCGCCGGGATAATCAGCGGGCGAGATCCCAACGACGATCCCCGCATTGGCGTTGCGCTCGGCGCGCGAGTACTGGCTCATGCCATTCGTCACCACGCGGCCCGGTTCCGACGCCGTTGCCACGACGGTGCCGCCGGGGCACATGCAGAAACTGTAGACCGACCGGCCGTTCGAAGCATGATGCACGATCTTGTAGTCGGCGGCCCC
Organism: Micropepsaceae bacterium; assembly: GCA_044375275.1. Classification (GTDB taxonomy): domain Bacteria; phylum Pseudomonadota; class Alphaproteobacteria; order Micropepsales; family Micropepsaceae; genus SZUA-430. Next base: position 17,190 of record JBILMZ010000023.1, read on the forward strand.
CAGAAGCCTGTTGCCGGCATTGGGTCCCAGCCGCGCCTTGTCGATAAGCGATTGCGGGTGCTCGATGCGGCAGCCGATCGAAAAGGGCTTGGCCTCCATGTAGACACCCTGCGCATGCAGCATCTCGAACGTGTCACGTGCGCTGTGCCCGACGGCGAGCACGACCTGGTCGGCTTCAATCACCTCACCGCTTGCCAGCAGGACGCCCTCGACGCGGCGCTCACCTGCGCGGTCCTTGCCGATGAGGATCCGGTCGACACGCGTTTCGAACCTGAACTCGCCGCCGAGTGAAAGTATCTTTGCCCTCAGCTCCTCGACCATCGACACCAGGCGAAAGGTCCCGATATGCGGCTTTGCCACATAGAGGATCTCGGGAGGCGCGCCCGCCTTCACGAACTCCGTCAGCACCTTGCGACCCAGGAAGCGGGGATCCTTCACCTGGCTGTAGAGCTTGCCATCCGAGAATGTACCAGCCCCGCCATCGCCATACTGCGCATTGGATTCCGGGTTCAGTTCCCGCTTGCGCCAGAAGCCGAACGTATCCTTGGTGCGCTCGCGCACGACCTTGCCGCGCTCGAGCACAATCGGCCTGAAGCCCATCTCGGCCAGGATCAGCGCTGCAAAGTAGCCGCAAGGCCCTGCCCCGATGACAACCGGCCGCTTGCGCGGAGGCGCCTCCAGGTGCCGCTCGTGGCGATACGCCATGTCGGGAGACGCCGACACATTCCGGTCGTTCTTGAGCCGCTTGAGGACGCCGGCCTCGCTCGCCACTTCCAGGTCGAGCGTGTAGGTCCAGACGATGGCCGACGGCTTGCGCGCATCGGCGGCGCGCTTGAACACGGTGAGCGACACCAGGTCCTTGCCCGACAGCGACAGCCGCTTCAGCACCGCAACGCGCAGCGCAGCAGCATCATGGTCGATCGGCAGGCGCAGTTCGGTGAGCCTCAGCATGCGGGCTTTCTAAAGCCCTTCAGCCCAAAGTGAAATCCGCATTTCCCGGTCGGGGGCGGTGCACGTCGCCGCGCCCGCCACCGCCGCAAGCCTACCCGCCGAAGAAAGTGGCCCACATGACGCGTCCCGGTATGAACGCGAAGGCCCCGGCAATGATTAACCCACCGACATACAGGCCGATCATCGAACTGGCATGGCGCTTGACGTCCCCCCGGCGGATGGCCGTCAGGCCGCCCCACAGGGATATGACCGTGATCGCGGTAAACACATGCAGCGCGTTGATCCCGGTCCGCAGGTCAACGATCATCGCGATGGAGGTTGCCGCCACGATGATCATCGAGGAGACCCAGGTCCATCCAAGGAGCCTGTGGAACCCGGTGCCCTTCGGCAGCAGAAAGATGACGGCACCCACGAACAGGGCCACGACCGCCGCTGCCACATGGAGCTGGACCGACAGTGGCGCCTTCAAGAGCGGGGCTGCGTTGAATGAAAGCGCCGGCACCTGCACGGATGACCAATAAGCGAGCACGCCCGTTCTTTGGGCTTCCGGAAGCGTCATCACCCAGACGGCCATGATCCCCAGGGTCAGCAGTACGCCGAAGACCAGGCTGATGGCGAACGACTGCCAGACCGCCCCATCGGGCCGGACCTGCTGCGCCCTGACCTGTTGCGCACCGCGTGTCACTTCTGTCATTTCTCTCTCCCTGTGAACATGAAAGCCATGCTCACGCAGGTACTACAGATGAGGGGCGGTCGCTGGCGCAGATGCGTGAATTGCCATCAGAAATTCGCGAAAATCAGCCCGTTGCAGCTCACGCTTCGCGAATGACGCGCCAGGTGCTCCTTCACGAACTGGGCTGGGCCATCCTGTTTGGTGCAATCCCGGGCGTACTCCTTGCCTTGCTGGGCCCGCTGGGATCCTTCGGGGCGCCTGTCGCCTACCGATTCATGTTCTGGGTCCCGACGATGATCGCAGGCTCGATGGCGGGTTTGATTTTCGGCATTGCCCTGGAAAGCGCACGCGACCTGCAAACCCACCCCCTGCTCAGGGCCGTGATCCACGGCTTCCTCGTCACACTTGTAATGACAGTGATTGTCCATTTTGTGGCTGCGCTGGCTTTCGGCCCGGGCGCAGCGCCACTCGGCACCACACTGCTGTTTTACGTGGGCCTCATCACATTTATGATGTCGATGCTGTCGACGCTTTTGCTGGAACGTCGGAAGCGTGTGGAGGCTGCCTCCCCGCTGCCCGTAGACACCGCCCCGATCCCGGCATCTCTCCCCAACCGGCTCAGCCCGAAGCTGAGGGGCGAGCCGGTCCTGGCCCTCGAGGCCGAAGACCACTACGTGCGGGTCCACACACCCGCCGGAAGCGAACTGATCCTGCTCCGGCTGGCAGACGCGGCCAACGAAATGGGCAATACGCCAGGCGCCCGGACACACCGCTCCTGGTGGGTCGCCCGCGCCGCCGTGAAGACGGTGAACCGCGCTTCCGGAAAGACGACCCTCCTGCTCATGAACGACGTCGAAGTCCCCGTCAGCCGCGGTTTCATCGCCGAGCTCAGGGAAGCTGGCTGGTTCAACAACTGAATAGCCTTCAATGTCTCGCCTCAGCATTTTGTGGCACTATCGAATTCAACACTTTGGAGCCGAGTTGCATGGGCAGGGTTGTCTTGGCAGTACTTTTGTTGATCTTCGCCGGGCTGGGTATCACGGGATGGATTTTCCGGGCCGAAGCCACGCTGGCTTTTGCGCTGATAACTGCACATGCGCCAGACGGAAAATTTGATGCAGCCCAGGCGCCCCCGGCTCCCGACTATGGACGGGCCACCAACTGGGCTGCAACACCCGAGATCTCCAGCGACCCTTCCGATGTTGCACCACTCAACGTTGCCCTGGTCGACCCTGCATCGGCCGCTGTGGATGTCTTCTTCATTCACCCCACATCGTTCTTTTCCAACACGATGTGGAACGCTTCACTGGACGATGCGGAAACGAACAGGCGCACGGACGCAGGATCCATCCGCAATCAGGCCAGCGTCTTCAACGGATGCTGCCGGGTCTATGCACCGCGTTACCGGCAGGTGACATTGTCCGCTTTGGCTGCCAAGGATCGAATGGCGGATGTGCGAATGGCGCTGGACCTAGCTTACAGCGACGTACTGGCGGCGTTCGAATTCTATATCCGGAACAACAACCTCAAGCGGCCTTTCATCATAGCCAGCCACAGCCAGGGCTCGCGCCACGCCATCAGGTTACTGAAGGACCGGATCGAAAACTCGCCTCTGCGCGACCAGCTGGTGGCCGCCTACATCATCGGCGCGGCCGTGCCGCACGACGCTCACACGCGGCTGTTTCCAGGCATACCGGTCTGCAGGTCAGCCACGCAGACCGGCTGCTTTGTGACCTTCTCCGCGTTTCGTGAAGGTGCCGACAGTTCAGCTTTTCAGGATCGTGCCGAGATCGAATACCAGACGGGTTTCGAGCGCACCCGCGGCAAGCCGATCGTCTGTGTGAACCCGCTCAACTGGGAAACCGGAACTTCCGCCATATCTGCTGCAGCCAATCTGGGCGCATGGGGTTATGCTCAGGGGTCAAAACCGCGTGCGGTCGCGCCCCATGTCACGGGCGCACGATGCGGAGACCGGAACGGCACGCTTTACATCAGTGATCCGGATGACATTTTCTTCCGGCGGCTGGTGTCGCCAGGTGGCAACTATCACAGCTACGACTACCAGCTCTTCTACATGAACATCCGCTCCAACGCAGCTCAGCGTGCGGACGCGTTTTTAAGCGAGAGAACCCGTCAACAATGACGGCGACGGTATTGCACGGTCGCCGCAAGCTCACCGGCATCCAACTTGCAGATCTCCTGACAAGACCAGGGAGTGTTCGAAAATGGCCAAAGGCATTGTAACCATGTTTGGTGAGCAAGCCTGTGGCCTTGCATCGTCAACGGCCAGCCTCGCCGGAACAGAATACACGTGCCGCAGGGACGAGTTTGAAGGCGTTGGCTGGGTCACTCTGGGACTGGTCGTGATCGCCCTGTTCGCGGTGCGGCACGCACGTCGCGAAAAGAGGCGCCAGAGCCGCTACTTGCTGTAGGTCTTGAAACCAGGCGCCCTGGGTCCGCCAAGGCCCGGTCGCCGCGGGAAGGCAACGACATTTTCAGGGACAGGATCTACCGGCATCGACGGCAACGTGACGCGGATTTCTCCACCCGACGAGGCCTGCACCGAGTGCGACGTCAGGCGTCGGTTCGGGTGAAGCGAATAGGTGAGGAATGCATAACCGGGAAACAGCAGCATGAAGCTGCGCGCAATCTCGACGAACGCGGATTCACCCGCACCCGTCTGCGCGAGGCCAACATAGAGCTCGAACGCACCCAGCACGACAAGCGCCATGCCGGTCACGAAACTGATATTCTTGCCTGCGCTGCGAGCCATGATCCTCACCACTCTGTCCCTATTCACCGCCTGCACCTTACCGGTCGGGGATCAACACGCTGTAAACAAACACGGTTTCCGTCTGCGTGTCATGCCCGTCGGACGCAACATCGGCGGGGCGGACCACGACAGGATTCAAGCTCGTCTGGCCTTGTTATGGTGACGATCGCATTAACCTGCGTGCTCAGATTCATTCCCCGCGCATGCACTCGCAGTCGCCCAGAACATCGGGCGGCAACTTGGCGAACCATTCGTCCAGCGCTTCACTCACGATATCCTGCGTCGGCCGGCGCAGAAGCGCAGAGGCAAGCTTGAGCCTGACAAAGCGCTTGCGCTTGAGGCGCAGGTTGACGTGGAAGGTCTTGTCGGGATCCGCATGGCAGCCATGCGTCGTGTCCCCGGTCGCCCCGTCGTGGCAAGCTGTGGCGGACAAGGGGCGCGTTGGCGTTGGCGTTGGCGCTGGCGCTGGCGCTGGCGCTGGCGCTGGCGCTGGCGCTGGCGGCAGCACCGGCGCCTCGACGGAAACCGGTTCAGGGCGATCCAGGAAAAGTGAGGACTCGCTGGCCGTCGATCGACGCCCGAAGGCGCTGCTGCCTGAATAGCCGTAGGTCCTGAAGTCGGGACCCGTCGCGTCAACGCGCTTCAGCAGCTCTTCCGCATAGGTCGTGGCAGCCGGCTCGGCTGCTCCCTTGCGGGCCAGCAATCCCGAGGTGAGGGAAGCAAACTTGTTCATGCCCGTCGCTCCGTCCTGCTTACATCACGCGCCGGCCAAAGGACGGCACGGGGCGCCCGAGCGCATTCACATTGCGTGGCATGGCCAGGGGTGTCGTGGCCGCAGCTTCACGCTGCTCCTCGGCTTCCACGTCGCGCCGCATGAGGCGCAGGTGCAGGTAGTCCCAGAGCGCAACGATTTCCGCGGCGGACTTGCCTTCGGGCTCGACCTCCATGACCGTACGCCCGTCAATCATCGAGGCGGCAAAGTCGGTGCGGTTGTGAATGGTCGTAGGCGCCACGGTGCCGTGCTGTGACAGCGCCACAGCCGCTTCCATCGTGATACGGGCGCGCGCCATCGCGGCATTGAGCACGAACACCATCGGCTTGCGGCGCGCCTGGCAGATGTCGATCGTCGGTCCCACCGCGCGCAGGTCGTGCGGGCTCGGACGCGTCGGCAGCACCACCAGGTCGGCGAAGCTGATGACTTCCGAAATGGCCTTCGTGACCGCCGGCGGCGTATCGATCACCACCAGCTTGAAGCCCTGGGCCCGCGCCTCATCAAGGTCGTGGACCAGATTTGTGAACACCGAGTGCAGGAAGGCCGGTGTCTCCGCATGGCGGCAGTTCCACCATTTGGCGAGGCTGCCCTGCGGATCGGTATCGACAAGCGCCACCGGCCCCGCTCCCGACAGCTCGGCCTGAACACCGATATGGCCGGCCAGCGTGGTTTTTCCGACGCCACCCTTCTGGGATGCAAACACCAGAACGCGCATTCCTTGCGACATTCGAATAACTCTCCTCGGTCAGTTGGGACGCGCAGGCTGGAGTGCGCGTGCGGGTAGACCGTACACGGGGCGAATTGAACTCAAGTGAAGTGCGATGCGGGCTATTGATTAAAACTGAAAAGGCATTTGAACGATTGGGCAGCCGCCCAGCCTAGCTTTCGTCAGGGCCGCCGCCCTTGCCGCGCCGCAGCATGACCGCCAGCCCGTT
>JBILMZ010000176.1:0-7308 GCA_044375275.1 Micropepsaceae bacterium
GTGCCGTCAAACCGCCGGATTTCCCAGATGCCGGTTGGCGACGTGACGTTGATTTCAGTCATGTAGTCACCGATGACGTCGATGCCGGTGAACAGAAGTCCGCGTCTTTTCAATTCGGGCGCGATCCGGTTGCAGATTTCCTGCTCCCTCGCGGTGAGCTGTGTCTTCTCAGGTCTTCCACCCACATGCATGTTCGAACGCGCCTCTCCTTTCGCGGGGACGCGGTTGATGGCACCAACCGGTTCTCCGTCGACGAGGATGATGCGTTTGTCACCTTGGCGAACTTGTGGCACGTACCTCTGAACAACCATTGGTTCTTTCACAAAGTTTGCAAAGAATTCGAGGATCGTGTTCAGATTTTCATCTTCCTGGCGGATCCGGAAAACACCGCTTCCACCGTTGCCGTAGAGCGGTTTTACAACGATTTCCCCGTGCTCTGCCCGGAAAGCCCGGATCGTTTCCGGGTCGCTCGTGACCAGTGTCGGGGGCATGAGGTCGGGATATTCTGTTACAAATATCTTTTCGGGAGAGTTTCGAACCCAGTAGGGATCATTGACGACCATCACGCGCTTCGGCAGGCGCTCGAGCATGTGGGTGGTGGTGATGTAGCCCATGTCAAAGGGTGGATCCTGGCGCAGCAGGACAACGTCCATGGTTGCGAGGTCCAGAGGCTGGGCGGGACCCAGCGTGAAGTGGTTGCCCCGTTCGTTTCGAACCTGGAGCTCGTGTGCGCGCGCCGCGATGACCGTCTCGCCCCGTTGCACCAGAGCCTTTGGCAAATGGTACCAAAGCCTGTGACCCCGATTCTGGGCCTCGAGCGCGAGGGCAAAAGTCGAGTCCCCCCCGATGTCGATCCGGTCGATCGGGTCCATCTGAATGGCTACGGCAAGAGGCATCGGTTTGTCATTTCCCAGCGAAGGATCGCAACTTAGTTTGGGACAGGATGCGGCGCAACAGCGCTAGTTCAAGCGACGCCGCAGGCTTGCCAATGCAAAGGCTGCTTCACGGCCCGCCGTCTGTTCCGTGCCGGCCAGGGAGACGCAACTCTGGGCCGCATGAATGGCGTTCCTGAGCTTGCCCACCGCTTCATTGGCGCGCGAGAGATCAAGCCAGAGTTCCGGTTGACGCGGCGACACCATGACCATTCGCTCTGCAATGGCGAGTGACCGCTGCATGTCCTTCCCGGCCAGCGCCCTGGAGCGGATGTTGTTCAGAAGCCGCAAGAGCACTTCACGCCTCCCGACGGGCCCGTACTCTGTTGTCGGCATGTTGTGGGACGGCGCCCAGGGCCGCAGTTCGTCGGCGTTCAGCACAACGCCGCCATTGAACGGATCGATGATCTTGGCCTGCTCTGCGTCACCAACCTGAAGCAGGAAATGCCCTGGCGTATTCAGTCCCTGCGCCTTTGCCCCAAGCCTGTGCGCGATTTCCAGATACAATATGCCAAGCGCCACCGGCAGTCCGCGGCGCCGGTCAATCACGCGAATGAGGTCTGCATTCTGCGGATCATCAAATGTCTCGTGATCCCCCGCATAGCCATGCCGGTTGGAGATGGTATCCGAGAGAATGCGCGCCATGGCCTCGGTTTCCGACATGCCCCGGCGCAGCGCCGGAATGCGCTCCCGCGCATCGGCCTCGATCTGGTCGAGATGCTGGAGATAGGGTGTCAGGTCGATCGCCGGATGGTCGAGAGCCGACAAATAGAGCCCGGCGCGACCAATCTGGATGGCGCTGTCGTCCACCTGACCGACGGCCTTGATCTTCTCAAGGTAGTGTTCCGGACCCTGAATCATCGCTCAACCTGTTCCAAGCTATTCTGCCTGGTCCTGGGACGCCAGGCGATCCTGCCGGTTGGACGCGCGCCTTGGATCGTCCTTCATGATCACATAGCTCACAACCTGACGGGCCTCGGACACTGACTTCGCATAATCCATCACCCGCTCAAGTTCCTCGCGGTTCTGGGCGATGCCGTTGAGATAGATGATGCCGTTTTCCGTATCGATGGCGTAGTTGGAGTCGCGGATCTCCGAGTCACCGATGATGAGGGCGCGCAGCCGAGCCGTAATCCAGCGGTCCCGTGCGGCTTCGACCAGTCCCGTCTCGGTGGTCACTTCAATATCGTTCACGACTTCCTTCACGGCGGGAATTGTCCATGCGATCCGGGTCACCTTCTGACGGTCTGCCTGCGCAGGAACCGTTCCCGTAATGTGCAGGCGCCCCTCGATCACCGTCGAGTTGACGTTTGCAAACAGCGCGCCGCTTTCGCCGATGAGGCGAGCGTTGAACTCGGTCTGGATGTTCAGGTCATCAACCGCCGCGAGGAAGTTCCTTTCCTGCGGATTGAACTGAATGCCGACACAACCGGCCAGTTGAACCGACAGTGCCAGTACCAAAATGCGCCCGTTGAACCAGGACATTCACGCCCTCCATGCATCCCTGATATGGCGAGGCCATCCGGACTCTGCCAGTACGATGAGGTCATAACGGCGCGGCAGCCTGCCCAAACCGGGCTTTCGCGCGCAAAACTGCCGCGCTGCCGTCTCGACCCTGCCCTTCTTCACATCCGTCACTGATGTGATGGCATTGCCAATGGTTCCGCGTGTCCTGACCTCAACGAAGACGATTGTGGCGGGCGAGTGCCAATACGGCGTTAACGCGACAACATCGAGTTCGCCGCCGCGGGCCCGGAACTGGCGGGCCAAAATCCTGTAGCCTTTCAGGCGCAACCACGAGGACGCCAGCCACTCGGCGGCGGTCCCTCTTGCCCTTGCCTGCTCACGCTGAAGCCTCATTCTTCTGCTTAAGAACCAAGGCTCTCGCGTACACCGTCCGCCGTGGCAGTCCCAGCGCGGCCGCCACGATGGCTGCAGCATCCTTCACCGGATGCGCAAGCATCGCCTCGGCCAAGCGGGCATCCACCTGGGCTTCAGTGCCAGCGTCTCCTTCGACTAACGATTCCGGCGAAGGAGGCGCAACGAGAACCACGATCTCTCCCCTGATTTCAGGTGCGGCCTCGTACTGTTCAATCAAGGCAGAAAGTTGGCAGCGCCGGATGTCCTCGTGCAGCTTGGTGAGCTCCCTGGCAACGCACGCATCACGATTGCCCAGAACGGCTTCCAGGTCCTTCAGGCAATCGACAAGCCTTGATGGTGCTTCATAGAATATCAGTGTCGCCGGAACCTGGTGCAGGTCACGAATCGCTCTCCTGCGCTCATTCGATTTCGCAGGCAGAAAACCTGCAAACATAAAACGGTCGGCAGGCAATGCCGACGCTGTCAGCGCCGCGATGGCAGCCGAGGCACCCGGAACCGGAAAGACGGCGAAGCCGGCGGAGGTCGCGCTTGCCACGAGGGATCCTCCCGGATCCGAAATCAGGGGTGAGCCTGCATCGCTCACAAGCGCCACACTCAGCCCCTGTCGCAGCTCTTCCACAATCCGGTCGTCCGCTGCCTTCGCATTGTGCTCGCGGTATGAGTGCATCGGGCGTGCGATTGCATGCATGGCGAGAAGCTTGGCCGTAACCCTGGTGTCCTCGGCATACAGCCGGTCGGCGCCTGACAAAACATCCAGCGCGCGGAGTGTAATGTCGCGTGCATTTCCTATCGGAGTCGCGACCAGGTAGAGCCCGGGAGCCAGCGCCCCGCCGGATTTACTTCGGGCGGGCCGGGCGTTAAGCTTGTGGTCTTCACTCATTCAGTGCTGCCGCAAAAGGGATTCATGCCTGTGACATCTTCATTGATCGCTCGTGCTCCATCTCGCGCTGCACGGACAGTCTGGACCGCCTTGCTGCTGGTTGTCACGGGCCTGTTCCTTACCGGCTGCGAGACTGTCTCCCTGTTTGGAGAGGATGCGAAGCCGAGCGTCAAGGCTCCCAAGCCAATGACAGTCGTTACTACACAACCCAGCACGCCGAACGTCGCGCCGCCCGTGCCCGTTGCCGGCCAGGTGCGCATAGCGGTGCTGTTGCCGTTTTCCCATCCCGACAAGAATACACGCGCGGTCGCTCAGTCTCTTCTTGATGCCGCGCAGATGGCGATGTTCGACATGGGCGCGAAGTCCATGGTCCTGATCCCGCAGGACACAGGTACGTCCACGGAATCCGCATCGGCGGCCGCGACAGCGGTCATCGACAAGGGCGCAGAGCTCATACTCGGTCCGCTTCTTGCCAATGACGTGAGCGCGGTTGCTCCGGTGGCGCGCGCCCGCAATGTTCCCATCATCGCTTTTTCCTCTGACCGGACGGTCGCCGGTGATGGCGTATTCCTCCTGAGCTTCCTGCCTGAGCAGGAGGTAAGCCGCGTCGTGAGCTATGCGGCTTCTCAGGGACGCAACAAGTTTGTCGCTCTCGTGCCTTCAACACCCTATGGCAAGCGCGTCGAAGAAGCCTTCCGCAATTCGGTAATGCAGATGGGCCGGGAAGTCCTGTCCGTGCAGACCTATGAGCCGAATGCGCAAGCCCTGGAGCCTGCCGTCAAGGCGGTCGCCAAGCTGGGCTTCGACGCGATTTTCCTGCCGGTAGGTGGCGTCATGCTGAGGAGCCTTGGCCCGATCCTGACAGTGAATGGCGTGGATGCACGCAAGGTCAAGTTCTTGGGTACTGGCTTGTGGGACGAACCGGCGACGGCTCGCGAGGTTTCCCTTGCAGGCGGCTGGTTTGCACTTCCTCCGCAGGAGCAGCGTGCGAATTTCATTACACGCTATCAGCAGCTTTATGCTTCCAAACCGCCAAAAATTGCATCGCTTGCGTACGACGCCATTGCGTTGGCAGCCACGCTGTCGAGCGGGCGTCCCGGTCAGCGCTACACACGGTCCTCAATTGCGGATCCAAACGGCTTTGCCGGAATTGATGGCATCTTCCGGTTCCGATCCGATGGCATGACCGAGCGCGGGCTTGCCGTCTACGAGATCTCGCAATCCGGGCAACCGCTGGTGGCCAGTCCTGCTGCCAGTACTTTCCAGTCGCCGGGCTTCTGAGCCCTAAACCAGCAGCGCCTTCAGAATGGCGTTCAATACAAGGCGACCTGAATTGGTGGTCGCGATTGTCTTGCCGTCGAACGTCAGGAGGTCGCGCGTGACCATCGCGGCAATGCGCTCGCGTAAGAGCGAATGTCCACATTTGCCTTCAAGCCAGTTCAGGTCGACCCCCTCACGCAACCTTAGCCCCATGAGCAGCGCTTCCGAGAACTGTTCCTCCAGGCTCACGGGCTCCCATTTCTGGACCCCTTGCCCCTCGGCATCGACACGCTCCAGCCAACGCTCAGGGCTTCTTTCGGTTTCTGTCGCGGTTCGCTGCCCAGCGATCGAGATCCGCCCGTGCGCGCCTGGACCTATGCCGACATAGTCGCCATAGCGCCAATACAGCTGATTGTGGCGCGACTCTTCACCTGGCCTTGCATGATTCGAGATTTCGTAAGCCGGAAGGCCCGCGGCTTCCATGCGTTCCTGCGTATGCTCAAACATTGCCGATGCGAGATCCGGGTCGAGTTCCTTCATCAGCCCGCGCGCGAGTGCCGCGTGGAATGGCGTGCCTTCCTCGTAGGTGAGCTGATAGAGCGAATAGTGCGAACAGCCTACGGCCAGCGCCTGTTCCAACTCTGATGCCCATCCTTCCAGTGACTGACCCGGACGCGCGTAGATCAGATCGAAGGACACGCGATCGAACACGCTCCGGGCAAGTTCAACGGCACGCATGGCTTCGTCAACCGAATGCAATCGCCCCAGGGCTCGCAGATCGCTGTCATTGAGTGCCTGCACGCCGAGCGAGACGCGATTGACGCCTGCGGACCGATAGGCGTGAAAGCGGTCGGCCTCGGCGCTGGTCGGATTTGCTTCCAGCGCGATCTCGATGCCTTTGGAGAACCCAAAACGTTTCTCTGCATGGTCGATGACAGACTGGACACAACTACCCGGCATCAATGACGGTGTACCCCCGCCAAAGAATATCGAGTCCAGGCGCGGCATTGCGTCCATGCGAGAAGCGATGGCGTCGAGTTCACGGACGAGAGCGGCGCCATATGCCTGCTCGTCGATTTTCGACCGAACGTGACTGTTGAAGTCGCAATAGGGGCATTTCGACAGGCAGAAGGGCCAATGGACGTAGAGGCCAAAACCCTTTGCCCCGGTGTCAGCCAAGACAGGCCTCCACGAACTTGGCAAATGCACGCGCGCGGTGGGACATTTCGTGCTTGGCTGCAGGATCCATTTCGCCGAACGTCAATTGATGCCCTGTCGGGACGAAGATCGGGTCATAACCAAAGCCCCTGGTGCCTCGTGCCGGCCAGACGATGTTTCCGTCGACCCGTCCCTCAAAAGCGATCTCTTCGCCGTCCGGCCACGCCAAGGCCAATACACAGACGAACCAGGCTGCCGTCGATGCACCCGGCAATGCCTGCAGGCGACGGTGCACCTCTTCCATCGCCCTGGAAAAATCCTTGTCGGGCCCGGCCCATCTTGCGGAATAGACCCCGGGCCCCCCCCCCAGTGCCTCCACACACAAGCCTGAGTCATCGGCGAGGGCCGGGAGGCCGGAACCCTTTGCGGCCGCTCGCGCCTTGAGCAGCGCGTTGCCCACAAAGGTTGTTTCGGTTTCCTCGGGCTCCGGCAAATTCAATTCTCCCGCAGATACTGCGTGCAGGTTCCAGGGTGCGATGAGGTCGGAAATCTCTCGCACCTTGCCCGGATTGTGGCTTGCAACCACGAGCCGCGTGTTGGAAAGCTGGCGCGCCATGACTATTTCGCAATCGCCTTGCGCTGCAGTTCCACGAGCTGCAGGATCCCGTTGCGGGCCAATGACATCAGCTGCGTGAAAGTCTCTTCGGTGAAGGGCTCGCCTTCGGCAGTCCCCTGGACCTCCACAATGTGTCCCTTGCCCGTCATCACGAAGTTTGCATCCGTTCCGGCGCTCGAGTCTTCCTCGTAGTCGAGGTCGAGGACGCAATTGCCGTTGTGAACGCCACAAGAGATCGCCGCGACGTGGTCCTTGAGCGGAATGGACTTGATGAGCTGGTCCCGCTTCATCAGTTCAAAGCACTTGTGGAGAGCCACAAAAGCGCCCGTAATTGCTGCCGTACGCGTTCCGCCGTCTGCCTGGATGACGTCGCAATCGAGAACGATCTGACGCTCGCCCATCACGCTGAAATCGGTTACCGCCCTCAGGGCCCGCCCGATGAGGCGCTGAATTTCCTGCGTTCGCCCCGATTGCTTGCCGGCGGCAGCCTCGCGACGCATGCGCTCTCCGGTTGAGCGGGGCAGCATGCCGTATTCCGCCGTTACCCAGCCTTTGCCGGACCCTTTCAGGAAGGGTGGTAC
>JBILMZ010000177.1:0-7283 GCA_044375275.1 Micropepsaceae bacterium
CTTCGGCCTGATGCGCCGTCGCGCTGAAGCCTAAGCGCAGGTTTCATCGCATTGAATGAAGGGGCTGCCATCGAGCGGCCCCTTTTCTTTGCGTCAGGGGATTGATCCAGAAGTCGCCGTTTGCCCCTCAGTCTGAACCGGAGCATAACCGGCAATAGCTGCAGTCTTTGCACAGCCAACCCAGCCCCCCCCAACCCGCCTGCACACGCGCAGCTTTGCTGGTGTCACTCCGTCAAGGCGCAAAAAAAGGGGCGCTCCCGAACGGGCAGCACCCCTTTGACCGGTATCAATGACGGCTTGGACTATGCAGCGTTCCGGCCACGAAGCGCAGTGTAACCGAACATGAACAGCAGCCCGATGGCCATGAGCATAATCGTGGCGGGTTCAGGTGCCTCGGTGACGCTGACACCACCGATGGCAGCGCCGTACGCGCCGTCAAGATTGGAACCCGCAAATGACAGGGTTGATGAATTGGCAATGGCGGAGAACACAAAGCTCTGCAGCACCCAGCCCATGTTTGTCTTGGTGAAGCTCTGGGTATTGAAAGCGACGTTCTGGTTGGAAATGCCAACGCTGACCGCAGCTTCCTTGAGCGTATCAACGCCCTTGTTGTCCGGATTGCCGGAGAGATAGAACGAAACCAGATATTGCTGCCCGGCCACCGTGGCAAATGTCTGGCTGACGCCCCCCGGATTGTTTCCGCTGAGGTCGACGCTGTTGCCGCCCACCGGCGGGGCCTGCCAGTAGCTGAGGATCAGGTCAACCGAATGACCTGTCACGAGCCAGTTGGTAATGTCCGTGCTGCCGCCGTTTTTCGTAACGAAAGCGCCGCTGCCACAGTCTACGCAATTGATGAAATTGCCGTTCGAAATCAGATTGGCCTGCGCCACCGACGGCAACAGAAACCCGAGCACAAGGGCCATGATCGAAAGAAACCGCATCACTCACACTCCAGTTCACCAAAAGCCTTTGATCGATGGCGCAAGGACATCCTGTGCCCGGCGGCAGACATCGAATCAACCACCTCGCCTCCGAAATGTTGATAGCATTGCAACATGACCGTTTGAGCGCTTACCAAAGGGTATTGGCGTGACATTCCTCACCTGCCGTTGGAAATGAATTCCCATGTGGCTTGGGAGCGAGTGGCTTGGGAGCGAGTGGCTTGGGAGCGATAGGAATTTTAGCCAATTCCCGCTTTGCGTGTCGGCGCACACGCTCCGGGCGAAAGCCATCGGCAAGCATGGCTGTGGTTGCGACGACGCAACTATTGCACGCAATCTGGATTATCTTACAGGACGAAGTAACCACGTCGCGGTAGAGTTTGCCTGGGTGATTTGAAATTCTGATTTCAGGGGATTCAGGCAATGCTGACGAAGACCAAAATGATCGCAGTGGCGGCAGCCATGCTTCTGGCGTCGCCGGCCCACGCGGCATTGTTCGTGGTGGATGCAAAGAACAACTCATCGAGCGGCGGAATTGGCCTTGGAACAATTGGCATCACTGCCGGAGAAACGCTGACTGTGAACGTCAATCCGACTGATCTCTGGAATGCGGGTGCATTGCCTCGGTGGTCCAATGCCAACGGACTGACTGGCAACCTCTTGGCCACCGGGACGGATGACTCAGGCGCTCTTGCCGGAACGCTGATCGGTACAAATTTCGGGCTGTATACGCAAAGCGGTCTTTCAGCCCCCTATGGCGCCCTGGTGGGCGAAATTGGCGGAACGTACAAGCTTCTGGGCACCTCCTACTCGGGTCTTGCCTGGGGCTCAGGTACGCTCAGGCTGTATTACTGGGACTCGAACAACGGCGACAACACGCAGTTCGTGACCGCTGACGTCAGCAAGGTTCCTGAACCAGCGACGTTGGGCGTGGTGGCAACCATCCTGTCGATGCTCACGGGGATCCTCCTGATGCGTCGCAGGAAGGCCGCAAGGATCTGAACCGGGGCGGAAACGGATCAGGCAACACTCAAGGGCAGTCTTCGGACTGCCCTTTTTGTTTGCGTAAGAATGCGTACCGTGCCGGACGGTGTCCGCGTATCAGGCGGAATGGCTCGCCCTTCCCTGCCGCATCCGGAAAGCCCTGCGCCCGGGCCTGCGTCAATTTGTTCTCTTTTTGTTTTCGGCGATTTCGGCGATGTTCGGCGCTGCAGATCGATAGCGTCGGAATCCGTCAATGACGGACCCCACGCCAATCTCTCCCGAAAAACACACCACACCCAGGCCTGGCAACACGCTGCAAGACACGGCGCGAAACGCCATGCGCGCAGCCAGGTCGCCACATCCGGAAGGATCCGTAACAATGACAGATAACCACGATGCCAACACCCCGCGCACCATGCGCCTCGAGCGCAGGGGCATCCTGTACGGCGTGTCCGTGCTCACTCCCGAAGGCTGGCTGGTCTTCGACACGCCGGCGGAAGGCTTCGGCAGGATGTCCCCGGAACAATGGGTGATCGCCCGCCTGCGCGCCATGCAGGCCCGCGCCAAACCCAAACCACGCCGCAAGCAAGCCGTCGCGCGCCGGCAGACCATGCGCGTGCGCAGATGTGGCACGGCAATGCGGCAGCCACCGCCGCAGGGCGGGCCGCTTCATTTTCGGGAGGATTTCGATTTCCGGGAGGGAAGTGGTGGAGCTAAGCGGGATCGAACCGCTGACCTCTTGAATGCCATTCAAGCGCTCTCCCAGCTGAGCTATAGCCCCATCCGAACCAGTGCCGCCTGGGGGCGGCACCGGGTATATACAAATGATCCCCCCTGACCGCAATGCGGCAAGGCGGAATCATTCAGGCATTTACTCTTTGTCCAGGTCGCCCTTGTCGATGATGTCACCGACATCGTCGTCATCGTCGACGCTTTCGATAAGGGTGTCGTCATCTTCCTCGTCATCGTCGTCGGCCTCGATTTCCTCGAGATCGACTTCGTCACCGACGACTTCGGGCTTGTCGTCCTTGTCTTCGGCGTCTTCATCCTCAACGAGGTCTGGATCGGCGATGGCTTCATCGTCGAGGGCGACCTCCTTGATCTCCTCTTCGGCCTCGGCCTCTTCCTCTTCGGCGCCCTCCGGAGCCTCGGTTTCATCACCGTCTTCGGTGTCGTCACGTGCCTCCTTGGCGCGGACCGGACCCTCTTCGGTATCTCTGATCAGGGAAGCCGATGAACGCGGACGGCGCATCTTCACGATGGCTTCAGCGGTGAAGCTGAAGGCGCACTTCGGACACACGATCGGCTTCTTGCTCAGATCGTAAAATTTTGCCGCGCAACTGGGGCAAATGCGCTTTGTTCCAATATCCGGAGCAGGCACCGGTGGGATTTCCTGGAGTTTGAGGGGGTAATAGCGGGGCGTCCCATTGCCATGAAGCGGGCCACCTGTCAAAGAGAAGTTGAAGCCACCATGGCCCCACACAACCAAATGCAAAACGTCGCACCTTGACCACGACAGCCAAT
This sequence comes from Micropepsaceae bacterium, assembly GCA_044375275.1. Classification (GTDB taxonomy): domain Bacteria; phylum Pseudomonadota; class Alphaproteobacteria; order Micropepsales; family Micropepsaceae; genus SZUA-430. Next base: position 3,450 of record JBILMZ010000177.1, read on the forward strand.
TCCCAGCCTTTGCCCCAGCCCTTGATGGCCCAAAAGTCCAGGCCACTGGCCGGAAACCCCCAAATACCGGGTGACAAGTCGATTTCCCACCGCGCCCTGATCTTCGGAGCACTTTCAGTGGGGGAAACAACCGTCGAGGGTCTTCTCGAGGCCGGTGACGTCCTCAACACGGCTTCCGTCCTGCGCGAACTCGGCGCCAGCGTCGAACGCGGCACGGACGGCATCTGGCGCATCCGGGGCGTCGGCGTCGGCGGTTTCGCCGAGCCTTCCAACGTCCTGGATCACGGAAATTCGGGCACCGGCGTGCGCCTCATGATGGGCGCCGTGGCGACTGCCCCGATCACGGCGACCTTCACGGGCGACGCCTCCCTCAGGAAGCGCCCCATGCGCCGGGTCCTCGACCCGCTTGAGCGCTTCGGCGCCGAAGCCGTCGGCCGACGCGGCGGATTGCTGCCGCTGACCCTGAAAGGCGCGTCGAACCCGGTCCCGGTGACATATGAACTGCCGGTCCCGTCGGCCCAAGTGAAGTCGGCCGTCCTGCTCGCAGGCCTCAACGCCCCGGGCGAGACCACGATCATCGAACCCGAAGCCACCCGCGACCACACCGAGCGCATGCTCCGCCACTTCGGCGCCGAGGTCACGATCACGTCTGCCGGCAAGGCCGGACGCACGATCACGCTCAAGGGCTACCCGATGCTCACGGGGCGCCCTGTTGTGGTGCCACCCGACCCCTCCTCCGCGGCCTTCCCGCTGGTGGCAGCGATCCTGGTACCTGGTTCGAAGCTGACGCTCTCGCGCGTCATGCTCAACCCGACACGCGCCGGCCTCATCACCGTCCTCAAACGCATGGGCGCCAGCATCACGGTCACCAACGAGCGCATCGAAAGCGGCGAAACCGTTGGCGATCTCGAAGTCACCGCCAGCGCCCTGCGCTGCACGACGACCGAGCCCGAGATCGCACCCTCGATGATCGACGAGTTCCCGATCCTCGCCGTCGCCGCCGCCTTCGCCGAAGGCACGACGCGCATGAACGGCCTCGCCGAGTTGCGCGTGAAGGAAAGCGACCGCCTCGCCGCCGTGGCAGCCGGCCTCGCCCAGATCGGTATCACCCATCGCATGGGCGATGACTGGCTTGAAGTCGATGGCCGCGGCGGCGACGGTGTCCCCGGTGGCGGCCGCGTGACAACCCACATGGACCACCGCATCGCGATGTCGTTCCTCGTGGCAGGCCTCGCCGCCCGGCAAGGTGTCACCGTCGACGACACGGCCTTCATCTCGACGAGCTTCCCGACCTTCATCCCGATGATGGAAAGGCTCGGCGCCATCTTCAAGAGACCCAACGCGTGAAGCGCCTGCCGGTCATCGCGATCGACGGCCCCGCCGCCTCCGGCAAGGGCACCATCGCCCGGCGTGTGTCGGCAGCCCTGGAGTTCGCGCATCTCGACACCGGCATGCTCTATCGCGCGGTGGGCCTCGCCGTCCTCAAGCGCAACGAAGACCCCGCCGATCCCGTCGCGGCCGAGCGCGCCGTGCACGCGCTCGACCTCTCGCTCCTGCAGGACCCGCAGCTGCGCTCGGACACCGCAGGCGCGGCCGCCTCGAAAGTTGCAGCCGTCCCCGCCGTGCGTGAAGCCCTGCTGAATTTCCAGCGCGCCTTCGCCTCCAGCCCCCCGGGCGGACACGGCGCCGTGCTGGATGGCCGCGACATCGGCACCGTCATCTGCCCGGACGCCAACGTGAAGCTCTTCGTGACCGCAAGCCCGGAAATCCGGGCCCGGCGGCGCTATCTCGAGCTTTTCGCCCAAGGCTCGACCCGCACCGAGGTCGAAGTCCTGGCCGACATCCAGGCCCGCGACCAGCGGGACATGAGCCGCCCTGTCGCACCCCTGGCCCAGGCAGCCGATGCACACTTGCTGGATACCAGCAATCTGGATATAGAAGCCGCCGTCGCCCGGGCGTTGGAAATCGTAAGGGCGGCTCTCGGCACATGAGTGTGTGCGTGCGCTTTGGGGTTGGGGCCCCATAAGCGCTTTTTTGTCTTGTTTGAACCGGGTGATCGAGGCCTGCGGTCCCGCGCAGCAGCCGTCGAACCAAGTCCGCCGTCAACTTGAACGGTTTGGCAATCGCCTGCATCTGGAGTTTTTCTGCATATGGCAAAAGCTGCCGCGCGCAACGCGCAAGAATCCTACAATCCCTCAATGGACGATTTCACGGCTCTCCTCGAGGAGAGCTTCAAGTCACACGGGCTCGAAGAGGGCAACGTCGTCACCGGCCGCGTGATCGCAATCGAAAAGGAATACGCAATCATTGACGTCGGTCTGAAGACCGAAGGCAAGATTGCCCTCAAGGAATTCGCACTCGCCGGCCAGGCTCCGAAGATCGCAGTCGGGGACACGGTGGAAGTGTTTCTCGATCGCGTCGAAAACGCCATGGGCGAAGCGATCCTGTCGCGCGACAAGGCTCGCCGCGAAGAATCGTGGACGCGCCTCGAGCGCGCCTATGAAGACAAGCAGCGCGTCACCGGCGTGATCTTCGGACGCGTCAAGGGCGGCTTCACGGTCGACCTCGACGGCGCCGTAGCCTTCCTTCCCGGCTCGCAGGTCGACATCCGCCCCGTGCGCGATGCTGGCCCGCTGATGAACAAGGTGGAACCGTTCCACATCCTCAAGATGGACAAGCGCCGCGGCAACATCGTTGTCTCGCGCCGCGCCGTCCTCGAGGAAAGCCGCGCCGAGCAGCGCAACGAACTCGTGGCCAACCTCAAGGAAGGCCAGGTCATCGAAGGCGTCGTGAAGAACATCACCGATTACGGTGCGTTCGTGGATCTCGGCGGCGTTGACGGCCTGCTGCACGTGACGGACATCGCCTGGCGTCGCGTCAATCACCCAAGCGAAGTGCTCGCGATCGGCCAGTCCGTGAAGGTGCAGGTCGTGAAGGTGAACCCGGAAACCCAGCGCATCAGCCTTGGCATGAAGCAGCTCGAGGCCGATCCGTGGGAAGGCGTTGCCACCAAGTACGCGATCCAGGCCAAGTTCAAGGGCCGCGTCACCAACATCACCGACTACGGCGCATTCGTTGAACTCGAGCCGGGCGTTGAAGGCCTGGTCCACGTCTCCGAAATGTCGTGGGTCAAGAAAAACGTCCATCCTGGCAAGATCATCTCGACCAGCCAGGAAGTCGAAGTCATGGTGCTCGAAGTGGATGCAGCCAAGCGCCGCATCAGCCTCGGCCTGAAGCAGACCATGGACAATCCGTGGCATTCCTTCTCCGACAAGCACCCGGTCGGCAGCATGATCGAAGGCGAGATCAAGAACATCACCGAGTTCGGTCTGTTCATAGGTCTCGACGGCGACATCGACGGCATGGCGCACCTCTCGGATCTCGATTGGAACGAGCCGGGCGAGGAAGCCATCAAGAAGTACAAGAAGGGCGATGTCATCAAGGCCGTGGTCATCGATATCGACGTCGACAAGGAACGCATCGCGCTGGGCGTGAAGCAGGTCTCTGGCGACCCGATGGAAAGCCTCGGTCCGATCAAGAAGGGCGACATCGTCACCGTCACGGTGACCGAAGTCACCGACAGCGGTATCGAAGTGGCCGTGGGCGACCTCAAGTCGTTCATCCGCAAGAACGAGCTCTCGCGTGATCGCGCCGAGCAGCGGCCGGAACGTTACTCCGTTGGCGACAAGATCGACGCCCGCGTCACGAACGTCGACAAGGCCGCCCGCAAGGTCGCGATGTCCATCAAGGCCCGCGAAATCGCCGAAGAGAAGGAAGCCGTCGCTCAGTACGGTTCATCCGACTCGGGCGCCTCGCTGGGTGACATTCTCGGCG
>JBILMZ010000178.1:0-7266 GCA_044375275.1 Micropepsaceae bacterium
CTCGATCACGCGTGTTTCGGCAAGCGGAACGCGATGCTTCTCCACCACCCACGGAGGGGAGAGGAACCACACGAGCATGGCGATGGTGCCAAGCGCATTGCTGAGGCGCTTCACGCGATGACGCTCCCCCGGCACCAGGGCAGGCGGTTCGCCGCGATGGGTGAGCCATCGCATTGCAAAGAACGCCTGCTCCACGATCCCGCGAAAGATGGCCAGCGCAATGACCAGGGGACCAACAGCGAAAGCCAGGGCCGCAATCGCGGTAGTCGGTGCGTCAATGGCCGCCACCCAGTCGGGCCGGACGATCAGGCAGATCAGCGCAATGGCACTGCAGGCAAGCGACAGAAGCGCAAACGGCCAGCCAAACGGGGCACAGGCGATAATGCGCGTGGACCTGAAACGCAGCATCCAGCGAGGCGCACCAAAGGCATCCATCCAGCGAAACTTCGTGCGGTTGACGACGAAGGCGAACAGGAGCCCGACCAGGCCGCAACTGAGAAGCTCCATGCCGAGAAGACCCACCATGATGCTTCCGCTGGCGATGGAGAAGAGAATCGGCAGGAGCGTGATCCCGCCTGCCGCAAGCAGGGCAATACGCGGTGCCCACTCATGGCTCCAGTCGACATAGTCCTCGGTATGCGGACGATGGCGTGGCTGCTCGCCGGCCGCCGCGTGTTTGCCCTCATCGGACTTCTTCCGGCTGATCCGCGCCTTGTCCGTTTCGCCGTGTTCGCGCTGGGCCGTGAGGGCGGCGCGGGTCCAGAACCAGGCACTCAGGCCCAGTGTCATCGCGGCAAGCGCAAACAGGAACGGGCGCGTGGAGATCTGCAGCTTCCACAGCGGCGCCTCCATGCCCGCGAACATGTCGGGCATCTGGGGCGGCAGCCACACGGCGAGGAAGGCGAGAAACGGAACGGCCACGCCAATGGGCTCTTCGGCCCAGCGGCGGAGAAGATGATCGGTACGCTTGAGGTTCCGTGAAAAGGACATGGACTGGCGGTGCTCGTCCCGGCTGCGAATCAGTTGCCGGGTATTGTCCGCCTGTTGCCGTGCCCCGCAAACAGAAAGGGCGGTGCCTTATGGCCCCGCCCCTGGAACGTCGCGGATTTGCGTCGTCTAGCCAGACGTTTGCACGCCATCCACAGTAATCTTGCGCGCATGGCCCAGCGCAACGCCGTACGGCGTTTCGGTCATGATCTTGACGGGAACGTGGAACTTCTTGATCGGGCCGCCCGACGCACTGTCAACCGACGCAAACCAGGCCGTGATCGGCGGCAAGGTCCTGCCCTTGTTCAGGTTCGGCTTGAAGCCGGCGAGCTGCTTGTAGACGACAGTGCACTTGATGGCGGGGCCGGAATAGCCTCCATCGGAATTCAGCTTGTCCTGACCTACATACTTGAGCTCGATGTCATAGCGTCGGCGCCCGTCGAATACGCGCACTGTGTCACCACAAGGCTTGGAATCCGACTTGGACACGCCCGAAAGCGCGAAGACGATCCCCGACAGCGGGTCGAGCGTGCCGCGTTTCTGCTCTTCCGAGACCGGAAACCGGTTCACGTTGTAGGCCGGGTCGGCAAACAGTTCGATCCCTGAAGCATTGTAAGTCAGGTCAACCTTCTGGGCCTGCTTCTCGTTGACGGTGTTCGAGTTGTACTTGCGCGGCAGCAGCGCCGGTCCGGCCACGACGCCGGTGGAGCTGGCATCGATCACGGCTTCATAAAACGAGTTCACGACGCCCGCCGTCTTGAGCTTGGAGACCGCAGAATAGCCGCTGGCGTTGAAACTGGACTTCAGGCCGACATTGCCAAGATTGAACCCGCCCAGATAAACCTGCCATACCAGCTGAATCGTGCTGGTCGGGCCCTGCGCCTGGGTGTCAGGTGCTGGTGTGGCCGGGGTTCCCTGGGCATGCGCCACGGCTGGGATCAGGGCGAGGCTGGTAGCGATCAGAAGGCGTTTGAGCATTGGCGGGAAGACCTCTTCAAACTCGATTGGCAAAAGCTAAGGCACCTGGGTCCGGCGGCCGGGCTTTATTCATTGCGACCTTGGTTGAATTGTGGCGGAACTTCCCCGTCAGCATCAAGCCGCAATCGTCACGGAATAGATGAACATCCCATCATCATCAGAAGCCGGGATCAAGGAATTGCTCGGAAAACTGGTAACGGGCGACCGGCGCGCGTTAGCCAAATCGATCACTTTGGTTGAATCGCACAGGCGGGAAGACCTTGAGGCGGCGTCCATCCTGACCAATGCTGCGCTTAAGCATGCAGGCAGGTCAGTGCGCATCGGGCTGTCCGGTGCGCCGGGTGTCGGGAAGTCAACCTTTATCGAGGCTTTGGGGACCTGGTTGACCGACAGTGGGCTGAAGGTCGCCGTTCTGGCCGTTGATCCCTCATCGCAGCGCACGGGCGGCTCCATCCTCGGGGACAAGACACGCATGCCCCGCCTGTCACAAACCCCGTCGGCATTCATTCGACCGACGCCCTCGGGCGCGACCCTGGGCGGCGTCGCGCGGCGAACGCGCGAATCCATCGTGCTCGTCGAGGCGGCGGGCTTTGACGTGGTTATTGTGGAAACCGTGGGGGTGGGTCAGTCCGAAACGGCCGTCTCCGACATGGTGGATATCTTTACCCTGCTGATCTCGCCCTCGGGCGGCGATGAGCTGCAGGGGATCAAGCGCGGAATCATGGAACTCGCCGATGTCGCGCTCGTGACCAAGGCTGACGGGGATCTCCAGCTGGCAGCTTCCCGGACGTCCGCGGAATATGCCGCCGGCCTGCATTTCATGCGCCCCCGAATCCGGGGGTGGACGCCGGAAGTGGGTCAGGTCTCCAGCCCCACGCGCAAGGGAATCCCCGAATACTGGGAGGTTGTGAAGCGCCTGTGTGACCATTTGCAGTCGACCGGCCAGTGGGAAGAGCAGCGCCGCCGGCAGCGTCTGTCCTGGTTCTGGACCGAACTCCGGGAGGGATTGGTGGCCCAACTCCGCGAAAATGGAGCCATAGCCGCTGAAATCGGCGACCTGGAGAACCTGGTCGCAGGCGGGCAGAGGACACCCGCATCTGCCGCAGGCCAGATACTGGCAAAAACCTTCCTGAAACCTTGACTATCCCCCGGTCGCTCAACTATAGGTCCGCCCCTCATGTGCGGGCTTCCCGCGCGTATTAACGATTTCGAATGGCAGGAATACTTCGATGGCACGGCGTTGCGAACTCACCGGCAAGGCAGTTTTGAGCGGACATTACGTCAGCCATGCCAACAACAAGACCAAGCGCAAGTTCCGTCCGAACCTGTCGGAAGTGTCGCTGATGTCGGACAAGCTGGAACGCTCGGTCCGCTTGCGCATTTCAAAGCACGCGCTGCGCTCGATCGACCACAATGGCGGCCTTGATGCTTTCATCCTGAAGCTGGACGGCGAAAAGATGTCGGACCGCGCCCTGCGCCTGAAGCGCGAGATCGTGCGCGCGACTGCCAAGGCGGCAGTCTAGGTTCGCAAGAGCACGCCGTGACGGGTGATCTGACCCGTCCGCCGGCCTTGGCCGGCACCGAGGCACCGAACCCGGGCCTCTCCCGTTACCATCGCGAAATGTTCCTGTTCCTGCAGGGCCTGTTGCTGCTGGCAACGAGTGCGCTCGCGCTGGCCGTGTGCGGGTGGGCGTGGACGCTGACGGCGTCCCCCTTTGTCTGGTTCGATGGCGTGCTCAGCCCCGACGGCGTGGAGGCCCTTCGACCCTCGCGCTGGCTGACATGGGGGCACGCAGCCATCTGCATCCTCTTCCTTTTGACCAGTCTTGTCTGTCGCCGTTACGGCGTGGGCGCCGCGCTCGTTCATGTGCTGCTTTCAGTCATTTGGGCAGTGGGGGCCGCCGCCGCCATGTCCCTGGAATTCGTGCACGTCAACCCGGGGGCAGTCCTGCAGCCGTCGGTGCGCGAAGCCGTGGCGCTACTTCTGGCTTTGACGGCCGGGCAGGTGGCATCGGTCTATGTGTTCGAGCATACGCGTGGGGTGGAGTGGTGGAATGCGCCGGCCTATGCCGCGCTGACGGCGACCCTCGTGTCCATGCCGCTCTTCTATGTCATCGCCTATGCCGGGCAGGACTGGATCTGGCTGAACAGGTTGTCCATCGACGTCGCGCTGAAGGCCCTGATGGCCTTCGCGCTTCTCGTGCCGTACTTCGTGCTGCGGCCGCTTGTGCGGCCGCGCGAAGGCATGGGCGGCTACTGAGCCTGCCTCAGGACAGGCGGCCGACCGCAGAAGCAAGTGTGACGTACACCTTGCCGGTCTGGGACGTGAGATAGGTTTCCACCAGCACGTTTTCCTTGTCGTTGCGCGCCGTTTGCTCCAGCAGCGCCTCGAACTGCTGGATGTAGCGATCGACAGTGTCCCTGAATTCACGGTCGCTGTGGTACTTGTGCGCAATCACGCGCGTGTGCTCGGCGCCCAGGATGCTCGCCAGCCGTCGTGCAAACACGTTTCTCTCGCCATTGCGATAACGCTTCAGCAGATCGTGCGGCGGCTCATCCTCGAGGAAACGGCAAAGATCGATGGCCATCGCCTGCAGGGTTTCGATCATGTGGCGCGAAGACGCCTGCGTCGGTCCGGCACCGCCATTCGCGGGCTGGATCTGCACCTGCGGCTGCGGCATGCGCTGCAGCGGAGCAGGTGCCTGCCGGTTTGGTTGTTGAGGCGCCGCCTGCTGGGGTGGTGCATGGCGGTGTCGCGGCATGTCGGCATTGCCCGACTGTTCGATCTGCTGGATCTCGCTCGGGTCTCCCCTGAAATGCGGCAGGCCTTGCGCCGGTGTCGGCGGGGCAGAGCGGCGATCACCTGTATCCTTGGTCTCGATCGCTGCAAGCAGGGACTTCATGTCCCAATTGCTGCGATCATCCTGGGCGGGTTCCACCTCTTCGGCCGGGTTCCTCACGAAGCGCTTGGCGAGGCCAAACCAGCCACGTGACTCTGACGGCTCGCCGGAAGGCGCACCACGGTCCTGCTGCAGCGGGCCGGATGCCTTGTTCTGCGGATAACCTGCAGAGCCCATCTGCGGTCCCGGCGGCGGGACGTTGAAATTGGGAATGCCCTGCTCATGGGAAGGAGCCTGCCTGTGTGGCGGCGCGACATTGGGCCGTGCCGGCGGTGCAGGCAACTCGCGCCCGGGCTGTCCGGAGTATGACTTGGGCCCGAAATTCGCGGCTGGCGACGGATAGTCGGCATCCGGCGGCGGCGCATAGTGGGACTGCTGGGGAGCGCTGTGCACGGGCGGGGGATTCATCGGCGCCATCTGCGGATGGGAATGATAGGTCGGAGCCGGGGCCGGTGATCGCGGCGCGTGCATGGGCTGCTGGTGCTGCGGCGATTCAAGCTGCAGCGGTGCCGGCGCGCGCGTGAGTTCGATGCCTTGCACCCTGTCGAACGCCGCTGACACCTTCGCGTTCAGTTCACGCATCGACTGCGACTGCTCGTCGATCATGTTGCGCAGGAGCTTGACGTGGTTGGCCGCTTCCGAGGGCATGTCGTTCAGGAGCTTGGACAGGCGTCCGACGGTGCCTTCAATCTGTTGCGACGCCGATGTGGCGGTGTCGCGCAAGCCGACAAGGACAGAGCCCAGGCGTCCGGCTGCATCAAAGGAGTTGTCGCCGGCTGAGCGGATCGTGTGCATCGCCTGCTCGAGGCCCGATGTCGTCAGCTCGGTCGAGGTACGAAGCTTCTCCGCTTCACGGGAGAACAGTTGTGTCGTCTCGACAATGCGCTGTGCCATGGCCGAAGCCGCGTCATCAAGGCGTCGTGCGCTCTCAACGGTGAAGGTGCCGATCTTCTTGTTCTCTTCGGCCATTGCCCCGACGAGCTTGTTCATCCCCTCGCGCTGGTAGTCCAGCGCACGCGCCATGTGATCGTTTTCCTGCTTGAGGCGCTCGATCGTCTCGGCGAAGGCCATGCGCTGCCGCTCGTGGCGAACAACAACCTGCTCTGATCGTGCAGCTGCAGCTTCCGATGCGGCGTCGAGCCGTTGGGTCTGGCGTTCGATTTCCTTGCTCGTTTCCATCGCCTTGGAAGAAACAGCGTGTGATGCCGATTGCAGTGTCGAGATCAGCCCGGCAATGGCGCCATGCTCCGCATGCAGGCTTTCACTCGCCGTGCGGGCCGCCGCGCGCGCATCCTGAAGACGGCTAGTAAGCGTTTCTGAAGCTGCGAGCACGACCGAGTCGAGAGCCTGCGTGAATTGCGCGAGCTTCTCGCGCTCGGAACCCAGCTTGTTGGTCGCTTTCTCGACACGCTCCTGCGCTGCCGCAGCCGTACGCTCGATGAGCGCGAGCCGTTCATTCGCACTGGTCTCGACGGAGGCCATGCGCGAAGCGGCTGTCTCGAGCGCCGAGTTGAACACGTCGAGCTCGCGCTTGATGGCGCGGCTGAGGCGCGCGAGGTTGCGCGCAGCCTGGTCTTCTGGCGACAGGAGGTTCTCGGCTGAGCGCGCCAGCGCCAGCGACTGACGGCGCAGGTTGTGCGCTTCGTTCATCACGACGGCTGCAAAGCCCGCCATCGCAATCGGGATTACAGCCACGGCACCGATGATGAGATGCCATTCAAGCGGAAGCGCCACCAGTTTCTCGAGCCCCACCAGCCCGACGCCATAGGCAGCCAGCGCGCCGATCCACAGCAGGCTGAAAACCATTGCCGCGAGGGATGCGATGGAGCCCTTTTCCTCGGGCTTTGGCGATTCAGGTGCACGCTCCGAACCTGAGGCGTGCTGTCCCTTCAATTCCGGCGCGGATGCAGGAGATTCCGGCACCGTTGCCTGAAGCGCCGCGAGCGCCTTGAGGGGAGGTTCAACGTAGGGGCGGACATCCGCCGGCTCGACACGCTGCATACGATACTCTCTGAGCGGTGAAGCCCCGGGGGGCAGGGCTTCGATTAACCAAAAACTTACCATTTTTTGGCGGACTTCGCACGGTCGAAGATTCGACACAGTGCAAGTGTTTGTGGATCGAAACGCGAATGGCTTCAGGGACTTAGAGGATGGAAAGTTAACAGACGCAGCGTTCCCATAAAAATTATTCCACGCCGACCACTATGGAAGTCAGACCGATTCGCTTCCTTGAGAGCTACACTGACCGCGACCTAGCTGGAGGACACAAAGCCGATGCCTGAACTTGCGCTCGCCTGTGCCGTGTTTCTTGCAATTCACCTGCTGATCTCCGGAACGACCATGCGTGACAGGTTCGTGGCCGTGATGACCGAGGGTGGCTACATGGCGGGGTTCTCGATCG
>JBILMZ010000179.1:0-7247 GCA_044375275.1 Micropepsaceae bacterium
CCTCGAGTTCGAGGTCCCGGACGAACACGTGGCGGATCCGCCGCTTGGCGTCGGCGATCCGGAAGGGTTGAGCCTGCAAACGTTCTTTCGACACGTCCATGTCACTCCACAAAGTCGCTGGGAGACCAGGACAAATGCTGGCCACTATCGACGGCAATCATTTGCCCGGTCACCGAGGCTGCGTTCACAAGATACAGCACTGCTGCCGCTATGTCCTCCGGTCCGGATGGGCGTTGCAGCAGCGTGGAATGCACCTGCCGGTCGAAATTCGCCTGGCTCTGGTGCGAGGCCTTGAGGGCAGGACCCGGCGCCACGGCATTGACGCGGATGCGCGGCGCCAGCGATTGCGCCATGGTTTGCGTCAGCGTCCACAGGCCCACCTTGGAGACCGTATAGGACATGAACTGGGGCGTGAGCCGGAGGACTGACTGGTCAATCAGGTTGATAATGCATCCGCTCATCGCGTCCGGGAGGCGCTTCGCAAATTGCTGCGACAGCACCAGCGGCGCACGCAGGTTGATGTTGAGGTGGCGGTCCCAGCTCGCGCGCGACGCCGTCTCGAGCCGATCATCCTCGAATACCGAGGCAGAATTCACAAGCACCGTGACGGGACCACCAGCCGCTTCTGCACGCGCGACGACGCTTTCAACCTCGCTTTCATGCGCAAGGTCAGCCTTCACCAGCACGCATTTGCGGCCGAGCTGCCTGACCGCCTCTGACAGCTGCTGCGCGTCGGCTTCACTGGACAGATGGTGGGCGGCAATGTCCCAGCCGTTTCGCGCCAGCTGCAGCGCGATCTCGCGTCCCAGCCGTTTGGCTGCGCCTGTGACAAGGGCAACGCTCATTCATCTTCTCCTGGCTCAGCTTGGAGCCCATAGGTACGGAACTTCTCCAGCACCTGCTTCATGTCGCGGCTGCCGAGAATGTGGGGACGGCCCGCCTGCAATGCAATCAGGTATTGGGCGGCCAGCGCTTCAAGCTCCTGTGCCCGCTCAAAGGCCTGCGCAATGTCGCGACCAAGCACGATGGCACCGTGATTGGCGAGCAGGCAGGCCTGGCGCCGACCAAGCGCCTTGAGGGCATGACGGGCAAGTGCCTCGGTTCCGTAGGTCGCATAGGGCGCACACGCAACGCGGTCTCCGCCAAATGCAGCAACCATGTAGTGGAACGCAGGAATGTCACGTCGCAGGCAGGAAAGCGCTGTCGCGTTGATCGAATGCGTATGCACGATGGCTTCGGCATCCGCCCGTGAAGCATAGATATCCAGATGCATCCGCCACTCGCTCGACGGCGCACGCTGCCCGGCTGGAACACTTCCGTCTGCGAGGACCTCGACAATGTCTGCCGCCGCAATCGATCTATAGGGCATTCCGGTGGGCGTAATGAGCATGCCGCCTGGCACACGGACCGACATGTTTCCGCTGCGCCCGGGCGAGAGCGCGGTCTCCGTCATTTCACGGCAGAACGCCACGAGTGAACTGCGCGGCTTCGATGCTTCAGGCGCGCCCACCCGCTTTCGGCCAGATGCACCGGTTACACGGCGGCGCATCAAGGCCCGGTTCACTTCTGGCGCTCCGGAAACAGCCCCTGCAACCCGTCGCGGGTCGCGCGGCATAGGCCCCGCTCCGTGATCAACCCGGTGACAAGGCGCGCAGGCGTCACATCGAAGGCAGGGTTGGCCGCAGGGCTCCCCGGTGAGGTGATCTCGACAAACTGGGTCGTCCCGTCGTGGAGGCGTCCGAGCACATGCGTGACCTCGCGCGATGACCGCAACTCGATCTCGATGTCGCTCAGGCCATCGTCGATGGCCCAGTCAATCGTTGAAGAGGGAAGCGCCACATAGAACGGCACCTTGTTGTCGAACGCCGCAAGGGCTTTCAGGTAGGTGCCAATCTTGTTGGCGACATCACCATTGGCAGTAGTGCGGTCCGTGCCGACAATGCACATGTCCACTTGGCCATGCTGCATGTAGTGCCCGCCGGCATTGTCCACGATGATGGTGTGCTTGACGCCATGAGCACCGAGTTCATAGGCCGTCAGCGACCCGCCCTGGTTCCGGGGACGCGTTTCGTCCACCCAGACGTGAACGGGAATGCCGGCATCATGCGCCATGTAGATGGGAGAAAGCGCCGTTCCCCAATCCACGCAGGCAAGCCACCCGGCATTGCAGTGTGTCAGGATGTTGACAGGCTCCCCGCCCTTCCGGCCGGCAATCTCCCTGATGACTTCGAGGCCATGCCGGCCAATGGCTTCATTGGTGGCAACGTCCTGGTCACACAGGGCGCTCGCCCGCGCATAGGCCGCTTCGGCGCGACGCTCGACGGGCACGGGCTGGACGGCCTGCATCATCTGGTCGAGCGCCCACTTCAGATTGATCGCCGTGGGCCGCGTCGCGACGAGCGTCTTGTAGCCCCGTTCAAGGGACTTGTCGGACGGATCATGGCGAAGCGCCATGCACAGACCATAGGCGGCAGTCGCGCCGATCAGCGGCGCCCCACGCACGACCATGGTCGTGATGGCGATGGCCGCGTCCTCGAGCGACCGGAGCGGCTTCGTGACAAAATCAAAGGGCAGCCTGGTCTGGTCGATGACCTCGACCGTCCATCCATCAGCAGAAACCCAGATCGTGCGATAGGCGCGCCCGTGTATCTTCATCCGCGTTCAGTGCCCTTCGAACTCGACGAGCGAAAGCACGGTCTTTCCGAGCTTCTCCAGGCGATCACGCCCCTTGAGCTCCGGCAGGTCGATGATGAAGCTGCAGCCAACGACCTTTCCACCCACCTTCTCGATGAGACGAATTGCGGCTTCGGCCGTACCGCCGGTCGCGATCAGGTCATCGACGAGCAACACCTGCTCCCCCGGCTTGATCGCGTCTTCATGGATCTCGACTGTGTCGGTACCGTACTCAAGCTCGTAGCGTTGCTGGATCGTGCGCCAGGGCAGCTTCCCCTTCTTTCGAACCGGAACAAAGCCCACGGATAGCTGGTGCGCCACGGCGCCAGCCAGGATGAAGCCGCGGGCCTCGATGCCAACCACTTTGTCGATGCGCGTGCCCGCATAGGGCTGCACCAGTCGGTCGACCGTGGTCCGAAATGCACGCGCGTTGCCGAAGAGCGTGGTGACATCCCGGAACATGATGCCGGGCTTTGGATAGTCGGGAATGGTGCGAATGACTGACTTGATATCCATGGCTCAGGCTTTCCTCAGGACACGACCGGCGACAGCGTCCAGTTTGGCGACAAGGGCGGCATCACGCTTTTCCGGTGCCGTGATGAGGGCAGTATCGAGTGTGGTCTCGATATTGAGCGGCGAAGGCGTTCGCTTGGGGCCGAGCAAGGGGGCAAGCGCCTTGAGAAGCGCGCGCGCATTTTCTGCATTGCCGTTCAGGACCTTGATCACCTGCTCCACCGTCACGTGGTCATGGTCCTGATGCCAGCAGTCATAGTCCGTGACCATCGCCACGATCCCGTAGGGCAACTCGGCCTCGCGTGCGAGTTTGGCTTCCGGCATCGCCGTCATGCCGATCACGCTGCAACCCCACGAACGGTACAGGTTCGACTCGGCAAAAGTAGAAAACTGCGGGCCTTCCATCGCGAGATAGGTCCCACCGACAACATGCTTGATGCCCGCCTGCTTGGCGGCCGCCGACATGGCACTGACAAGCCGCGGGCACACGGGATGCGCCATGGACACGTGGGCGACAAATCCGGGACCGAAGAAGGACTTCTCGCGCGCGAAGGTGCGGTCGATGAACTGGTCTGCCAGCACGAATGATCCCGGCGGCAGCTCTTCCTTGAGCGAGCCGCAGGCCGAGACGGAAATCACGTCGGTGACCCCCACCCGCTTCAGGGCATCGATGTTGGCGCGATAATTGATGGAGCTGGGCGACTGGACGTGGCCGCGCCCGTGCCGGGGCAGGAACACCATGTCGACGCCGGAAAGCCGGCCGAACAGCAATTCGTCCGACGGTTCACCCCAGGGCGAACGGACCCGCTCCCAGCGCGCATTTTCGAGGCCGTCGACACCGTAGACGCCACTGCCGCCAATCACGCCAAGTACTGTGTTTCCCATGCCTGAGACCCCTTCAAAATCGCCGCGTTTTTAGCACCTGCCCACATGCGTGCAACGGAATTCCTTGGCAACGCCCGCGCTGGAACTCAAAAGGGGCCGACTTTCGTCGACCCCTTTGGTGTGACCATGGCGTTTTGCACGACTGTTCAGTGGTCGACGTCTTTCCACTGACGCTTGTAGGCAAAGTACAGGATGACTGACAGGAACACGAGGAAGATGAAAACCTTCACGCCCAGTTCCTTGCGCGCTTCCATGTGGGGCTCAGCCGCCCACGTCATGAAGGCGACCACGTCCTTGGCCATCTGCTGCTTGGTTGCAGGCGGATTTCCATCAGGCCACGTCACCTGGCCATCCGACGCGATCGGCGGCGGCATGGCGATCTGGTGGCCTGCGAAGTACTCATTGTAATAGAGACCTTCAAGCACGATGAAACTGGCCGGAGGCTCCGAATACCCAACGAGCAACGAGTACAGGTAGTCAGGGCCCTCGCCGTCAATACCGTGCGCACGGGCCTTCGCGATGACGGAAAGATCCGGCGGCAGTGCATTGTTGTTGGCTGCGCGAGCTGCCTTGTCATTGGGATAGGGCGACGGGAAGCGGTCGGCCACAGTGCCCGGACGCATGATGCTTTCGCCATTATCGTCGAGAGCCGGAACCTGAACGGCTGCGGCAAGGGCCTTGGCTTGCGCCGCCGTGAATTCAGGACCACCTGGCTGCGCAAGGTTGCGGAAAGAGAGAAGGCGTGCGCCATGACAGGCGGCGCAGACTTCTTTGTACACCTGATAGCCACGCTGCAGCTGCTGGCGGTCGAACGTCCCGAAGGGACCTTCCCAGCTCCATTGCTGCTTCTCGGGATGCTTCGGTTCCGTGTCTCCCCCGCCCGCAGCGAAGGCCTGTCCGACGAACGAAAGGGCGAGGATGGATGCGATTGCTAGGATTCTCATGGCGCCCTCCTTACCCGTTCGCTTTCGCGGGTGTGCCTGCACCATTTTTGGCAAGCACCGCCGTGGCTATGCTTTCGGGAACTGGCAATGGCTTTTCCATGGTGCTGACTATCGGAGTTATCACGAAGAAGTGCAGGAAGTAGTAGAAGGTGCAGATCTGCGTCAGCAACAGCTTTGAGATCGGCAGGGTAAGGCCGAAATAGAACTCGAAGTTGCCGTCAGGCGTCTGTGCCCCAAGCATTCCCAGGATCCAGATCACACCCACGAGAACGAAAAGCAGTTGGCGCATGATGGGACGGAACTTGCTCGAGCGGACATGGCTGCGATCCAGCCATGGCAGGAATGCCCACACCACGATCGCACCGAACATGAGCACGACACCAAGGAGTTTGTCCGGTACCGAACGCAGGATTGCGTAGAGCGGCAGATAATACCACTCAGGCACGATGTGCGACGGCGTCACCAGGCGATCAGCGGGAATATAGTTGTCGGCGTGGCCCAGGAAATTGGGCGCAAAGAAAATGAAATACGAGAAGAACAACACGAACAGGGCCACCGCAAACAGGTCCTTGATCGTGTAGTATGGGTGAAAGGGAACCGTGTCTGCCGGCCCCTTCACATCTATGCCAAGAGGATTGTTGTTGCCGGGAACGTGAAGCGCCCAGATGTGCAGTACGACCACGCCAGCGATCACGAACGGCAGCAGGTAGTGCAACGAGAAGAACCGCTGAAGCGTCGAGTTGTCGACGGCAAACGAACCCCACAGCCACTGCGTGATGGCAGAGCCAACACCCGGGATGACCTGATCGATGGAACTGAAGAAGTTCGTGATCACGGTCGCGCCCCAGAAGGACATCTGCCCCCACGGCAGGGTGTAACCGAGGAAACCTGTCGCCATCATGAGCAGGTAGATTACGATTCCGAGGAGCCAGAGCACCTCTCTGGGCGCCTTGTAGGACCCGTAATAAAGCCCGCGGAAAATGTGAATGTATACGGCGATGAAAAACATCGACGCGCCATTCGAGTGTATGTACCGAATGAGCCATCCATAATTCACGTCGCGCATGATGCGCTCGACGCTGTCAAAGGCCATCGTTTCGTGCGGGATGTAGTGCATTGCCAGAACGATGCCCGACACGATCTGAACCACCAGCATGAAGGTCAGAATGCCGCCGAAAGTGAACCAGAAGTTCAGATTCTTCGGTGTCGGGAAATGAAGAATGGACTCATCCACGAGGCGGATGATGGGCAGCCGCGAGTCCAGCCACTTCGAGAACCGAGACTTCGGTTGATAACTGTAGTTGCCGTGCGCCATGACTTCTTGTCTTATCCGTTTGCAGCCGGAGCAGAAGCCTTGGGCTCTGCACCGATAAGGACCTTGGTGTCCGAGACGAACTGGTAGGGCGGTACTTCGAGATTTCTGGGTGCAGGGCCTTTCCGGATTCGGCCTGACGTATCGTAATGCGACCCGTGGCACGGGCAGAGCCAGCCACCATATTCACCCTTGTACAGGTTGGATGGGATGCATCCCAGGTGCGTGCAGGTTGCAACAAGGATTAGCCACTCTGGCTTCTGAACGCGATCCTTGTCGCTCTGGGGGTCTATGAGATCTCCGATGGGAGCTTCTTCCGCCTGCTTGATCTCTTCTGGCGTCCGGCGCCGGATAAACACCGGCTTCTTCTGCCACTCGATCGTCACGATCTGCCCGGGTTGCACGGGTGCCAGATCGAACTCGACCTCCTTGAGAGCAAGGGTGTCCGCAGCCGGATTCATCTGGTCGATGAAGGGCCACAATACAATCGCACCACCAACGGCGGCTGCCGTCTGGGATGCCACCAATAGAAAGTCACGCCGCGTGACGTTGGCGTTGTCTGCTGAGTGCGCCAAGGTATTCAGCCCCCTTTAAGGCGGGAAAACATTGAAGTTGTGAAGGTCAGGGTCACCGCAACTGTGAATCGCGATGGGTCCCGACAAGGTCTTGAATTCGCCCCGAAAATAGAGCGTCGTCTGTAAGCGGTCTTGCGTCACGATGCCGCATAAATCGCATAGCCATGTGGCTGACGTAGATGATTCACATCTGCGTTGTGAAAATTCCCGGAACTTGATCTTCATCAATGCGAATAGCGCTCTTCCAACCCGATATAGCTGCCAATGCCGGAACCATCATTCGCATGGGAGCATGCATGGGCGTGCCGATCGACATCATTGAGCCGTGCGGGCTCCCCTTTGGAG
>JBILMZ010000180.1:0-7235 GCA_044375275.1 Micropepsaceae bacterium
GCAGGCTGCCGCCCTGCGCCTCGAGCAGACGCCGTGCAAGCCAGAGCCCAAGACCAAGACCACCGTGCGGACGGGCATATGAGCCTGTCGTTGAGGCAAAGGGCTGGTTCAGCAAAGCCAGCGCGTCCTGAGGCATTCCTGAGCCGTGGTCACTCACGATGATCCGGATGTGCGAGCCGGTGTCCTTCTGGACAATCGTCACTTCGGAGCCGGCTGGAGCAAACTTCACCGCATTGTGAAGGATCGCGAACACCGCCTGGCGTGCGCGCTTGGGATCTGCATGCACAGGTGATGTGTCCATAGGCAGGTCGCTGGAGATCCGGAGTTCCTTCGTCGCGGTGAGTGGAGCGAGTTCTTCAAGCGCTGCCTGAATGATTGTCGCGAGACTCACGGATTCGGTTTCAATGCGCAGTTGCCCAACATCCAGGCGCGATGTGTCGATGAGTTCGTTGAGCGACTTGAGAAGTCCCTGGCCGGCGGCTCCGATTTCACGCGAGTAGTCCTGATAGCGGGGATCTCCCAGCGGCCCGTGCATCTCCGCTTCGATTATGCCGGAGAAGCCGATGATGGCATTCAGCGGGGTGCGCAGTTCATGGCTGATGTTGCTGATGAATATCGACTTGGCGATGTTTGCTGATTCCGCTGCCTCACGTGCTTCCTGCGCGTTCGCGACGGCGGATTTCAGCTTCTCGTTTTGATCCTGAAGGGTGCGCATCAGCTCGCTGTCGGTGCGCCAGCGTGCGGACAGGACTGACGCCTGCTGGCGGATCTCGACCACCTGTACGGGCTTTGTCATGTAGAAGAGCTTGTCGGCGGGCTTCACCCGTGCTGCGATTTCAGGCACATCGGCATCTGAAAAGCCGGTCACGATCACAATGTTGATCTGGGGATCGAGTTTCCTGATCCGGCAGGCGGTTTCGACGCCATCGATCCCGGGCGGCATCCTGATGTCGATGAAGGCGACGCCATAGGGCTTGCCCGCCTCGAGAGAACGCTGCACGGCGGAGATGGCCTCTTCGCCCTGCGAACAGGCTGTGATGTCAAACGTCACGTCAGGGCGGGATTGGGGGGCGTCGCCGAAGAGTTCGCT
The DNA here is from genome assembly GCA_044375275.1 of Micropepsaceae bacterium. Taxonomy (GTDB): domain Bacteria; phylum Pseudomonadota; class Alphaproteobacteria; order Micropepsales; family Micropepsaceae; genus SZUA-430. The sequence continues at coordinate 1,091 of JBILMZ010000180.1, forward strand.
TTCGAGCGCCGCCACACCACGGGCGCGGGTCGCCGGCGGAGACAATGCTTCCAGATAGGACTGGCGGAGCGCTTCTTCGTCGTCAACAACGAGGATCCGGGGGATGTAAGCGTCTTTCATGATGCGATTGCTCCTTGTTTTCCGGCCTTCGGCAACTGGATCCTGAACGTTGCACCACGGCCGGCGCCAGCGCTCTCGGCGGATATTTTTCCGTTCATGGCCCGCAGGGCTGTGGCGCAGTAGTGAAGGCCGACGCCCCTGTTTCGACCTTCCTTCGTCGATACACCCCGAGAGAAAATGCGGGTCAGGTTGTGGGGTTCAATGCCTGCCCCCGTATCCGTGACCGTGATTTCCACGTGATGATCATCTTCCGCAGCCGCGAGCGTGATCGTGCCCGACTCGCCCTTTGCATGCAGGGCCTGCACAGCGTTCACCGAGATGTTTTCGATGATCTGGCGCAGGATCACGCGCTCGGCGAGCACGGGTGGAATCTTCAAGACGTCTGATGTGATGGCGATGCTGACGGGTAGCGCCGCCGTTCCCTGGATCACCTTTTGGGCTGTGTCGAATATGTCTGCCACCGAGACGGCCTCGGATGCCTTGAAGCCGCGGCTGATGCCTTCATAGTGGTTCATTACGCTTTCGATCTGGCCCGAGAAATCCTGGACGATGGCCAACTGGCGATCGGCTTCCAAGCGCAGTTCGTTGACCTCCCTCGCGGCAGCGTCAACATAGGCACCGAGTTTTGCCTTTCGTTCAGATGGCTGGTTCGGGTCGGTGATTTCGGATGCCGCACGCATGAGCTTGTCGGCATGCATGGCCCGGATGGCTTCGCGGCCCTTGAAGAGAGCGGTGCCGATCGGGGCGAGTGTGTTTCGCAGGTTGTGCAGCATGTCAGCCGCGAGCGTCGATGTGCCAGCGGCGTAGCTCATCTCCTGCAACTGGATGCGGGCCTGCTTCAATTGGGCGAGCATCGTGTCATGGGCGGCGGCGAGGGCGCCAATTTCGTCGGTGCGGTTGAAATTCAGACGCCGGTCAAGGTCGGCCGTGGTGGACACGATCTGGCTGTGCCTGATCATTTCTTCGAGGGGACCGGTGACCGACCGTCGGATGAAGATGACGAGCACCACGCAGGCGAGGATGGATATGAACAGGAGCAGCAGCGCCGCGATGGTGATGGTGTAGCGTGCGAGGTCCGAGAGGGTGGCTGGCGTATCGACACTGACCTGGAGGCCGAGGCGGCTTGTGTAAGTCGCCAACGGGACTGACGCCCGGTAACCATTGTTCGAACTGATGACAAGCCTGTTCGTGCGAAGGGGTTCAAGCAGGAATGTGGTGTCAGACTGACGCTGGAGGTCTGAAACGAGAGCCGCGTCCACGCGTCGTACAAGGATGAGAGCCTTGTCGGCAACCTGCTGGTAGCGTGAATCCGTAATGCGTGACATCGCGATAATGGCTGGCCCAAAATCCGTTTCGACTACAGCCGAGATCTTGTTGCGTGGGGTGAGTTCGGACTGTTCGGGCCAGAGAGCTGTCGGGATGCGGCCGCTGGTTGCCAGCGAGGGAAGGGCAACATTGACATCCACCTGTGCCTTGTGGCTCCGAACGACTTCGCCCTTGAGGTCTGCAATGATCAGTTCATCCACGTGAATCGTTTCAAGGGCATTCGGTGAAAGATTGTTCTCGACATAATCCGGGTTAAGACGTGTCGCGTAGGTGAATGTATCGTCCCAGTTGGCCCAGTCGCTGACTGATGTTGCCAGTGCGGTTGCTTCACGCTGGAGAGCTGCACGCGCCCGCAACGCGGTTGACACGGCCGTGTTGCGATCCATCGCCTCGTACTGGGGAACGAGGATGAGGGCAACGCCAGTGATCGCTGCGATTGCTGAAGCCCCGAGCGTGATGGCAAGCGTCATTGCGATTTTTTCGAAAAGTTTCATGGATGCATCCGGGCAACTCCACGAAAGCTAGCATGCACGGCGTGTAGGCCGCGTTATCGGGCGTTCTGCGACTGCCTTTCATCTTGCCGGAAAATTTTGGCTATTCGCCAATCTACTTCGGAGTATTTACCGGCCGTTAAGCATGTCCGGAAGTGATCAGCCCTGGGACTTCAAAAGTTGCCGACATTGTGCTGGAAGGCCTTCCAGCTTCATGGCGTTTTCGGGGACATAGCGCGAGGTTCCCTGCTTCAGCCAGGAGCGGTCGTTCATCCAGGACTGCAATTCGCTGCCGCAGCCATCACCTTCGGGTGGCGGTTCCTGGTCCTTGCAGTCATCGCTTTCCACGGGACAGGCCAGGCGCACGTGCATGTGGGACATGTGTCCGCGCCAGGGCCTGATCTTCCTCAGCCAGTCGCGGTCGCCTTCTTTGGTTCTCTGGCACAAGGCCTGCTTGATGGGTGGGGACACGAAGATGCGCTCGACGTCGGGAGCTTCCGCCGCGCGCCGCAGCATTGAGGCCTGCGCGTCGCCGAAGTACTGGTTCGTCGACAGCCGGCCGACATCAACCATGGAGGGCGGCTCGTAGGATTCGAGCTCGGCTTCGGAGAGGCGTTGCGCCGGAACGGGTGTCAGCCAGATGTCGGCGTCGAGACCGACCTGGTGCGAGTTGTGGTCCGACGGCAGCGGGCCACCGCGCGGCTGCGCGAGATCGCCCACCAGAAGGCCGCGATGACCGTCGGCGGCAACGCTGGCGGCGAGACGGTCGATGAAGCGCAAAAGGGCAGGGTGACCCCAGGCGCGGTTGCGCTGCGGGTTCAGGATCTGCCAGCGGGGAGAATCGGCGGCGAGCTGGCGGGCTCCGGCGATGCAACCCCGGGTATAGGTCCCGTAGACGCGTGCCTCGTCCCTGGTGGGGCTGTGGACTGCGGCAAATTGTGCTGCAGCCGAGGCGTCATACGCGGTCGCGGGGGCCGGGCCGGCGCCGGGTGGCGACCGGTCAGACGGGTTCTCGCAGGCTGAGAGCCACAGGCAGGCGGTCAGGGCAAACAGGACGGGTTTGGCTGTGCGGAGCATGGTTCGGTTGCCTTTCGTCCGGGGAACGGTAGACGTGATTTCGGGCGTCCACGAGGCCGCGCCGGGTTGCAAAAATCTGATTCCGCCCACATTTCACCATGTGTCGCGGGGGTAGCAAGTAACCGCAGGTTGGGTTACATAGCCCGCGCTTTAACGCGGTCCGTCACTCGCCGGGCCGCGATTCTGATTCAAGCCAAAGCAGGTTGCGCATGTACGCCGTTCTCCTCACGATTGAAGTCATTGTCTGCATCGCCATGATCGCCGTGATTCTGCTGCAGCGTTCGGAGGGCGGAGGCATCGGGCTTGGGTCGGGCGGTGGTGCCGGCGGTCTCATGTCGGGCCGGGGGACTGCGAACGTCCTCACCCGGACAACCGTCATTCTGGGAACAATTTTCATCGCTACGGCCCTTGCGCTCGCCCTGCTTGCGAAGTCTTCGCGGCAGTCCAACCCGCTGGGCGGGGTCGCGCCGGAATCCGCGCCACTGGGCACGTTGCCTGATCTGGCCCCCAGCGCACCGGCCACACCAACGCCCTCTGCCACGCCGACACCGGATGTACCGGCTGGTGCGACCCCGGCTGCTCCCGCGCCGGCTTCGGCCACGGGTGACACGCCTGCGGCGGCGGCCGATACGCCGGCTGCACCTGTTGCAGCAGAACCATCGGCCCCTGCCAATCCACAGCCTGCAACTCCCGCGCCTGCGACACCAGCGAGCGGCGGAACGAATTAGGCTTCCATTCTCGGGACTTTTTCGTGCCGTGCGTGAAACGCGTTCCACGGCGCGCAGAAGATTTTGTTGTTCAGGCCGACATAAAAACTTTAAGACGAGGGTCCATGGCGCGGTTCATTTTCATCACCGGCGGCGTGGTTTCCTCCCTCGGTAAAGGTATTGCTTCTGCAGCGCTCGGCGCGCTGTTGCAGGCACGCGGATTCAAGGTCCGTCTTCGCAAACTCGATCCCTATCTGAATGTGGATCCGGGCACGATGTCCCCGTATCAGCACGGTGAGGTGTTCGTGACCGATGACGGGGCCGAGACCGACCTCGACCTCGGTCACTATGAGCGCTTCACCGGCGTTTCGGCGACCAAGGGTGACAGCGTCACGACGGGGCGGATCTATCTCGACATTCTCTCGCGCGAGCGGCGGGGCGACTATCTGGGCGCCACGATCCAGGTCATTCCGCACGTCACGGACGCCATCAAGCAGTTCGTGCTGAACGATACCGATGACGTTGATTTCGTGCTCTGCGAAATCGGCGGCACGGTCGGTGACATCGAGAGCCTTCCCTTCCTCGAGGCCATCCGCCAGCTTGGAAATGACCTGGGCCGCGATCGCAGCCTCTATGTCCATGTCACGCTGGTGCCCTATATCGCGGCGTCTGGTGAGCTGAAGACGAAGCCGACACAGCACTCCGTGAAGGAACTGCGTTCCATCGGTATCCAGCCGGACATCGTGCTCTGCCGTTCGGACCGCGAGGTTTCGGCCGAAGAGCGCCGCAAGATCGCGCTGTTCTGCAATGTGCGGCCGACGAGCGTCATCCAGGCGCTGGACGTGGCGACGATCTATGAAGCGCCGCTGTCGTATCATGCGCAGGGTTTCGATGATGAAGTCCTGGCGATTTTCGGCATCAGGGATGTCGAGCCGCCAAAGCTCACGCGCTGGCAGACCGTCGTCAAGCGCATCAAGGAGCCCGAGGGCGAAGTGAAGATCGCCATCGTGGGCAAGTACACGGGGCTCAAGGACGCCTACAAGTCGCTCAATGAAGCGCTGGCGCATGGCGGTATCGCCAACAATGTCCGCGTGAAGGTCGAGTGGATCCAGTCTGAGGTCTTTGAAAAGCCCGGCCATATCCAGCATCTCGAAGACGTGCACGGGATTCTTGTTCCCGGCGGGTTCGGGGAGCGCGGGACGGTCGGCAAGATCGAGGCGGCGAAGTTTGCGCGGACGCGCAACGTGCCCTATTTCGGAATCTGTTTTGGCCTCCAGATGGCCGTCATCGAAGCGGCGCGAAACCTCGCCGGTCTTGATGATGCGAGTTCAACGGAGTTTGGTCCCTGCAAGACCATGGTCGTCGGCCTGATGACCGAGTGGATGAAGGGCAACCAGCTGGAGAAGCGGCAGCGGGACGGAGACCTGGGTGGCACGATGCGCCTCGGCAAGTTCCCGGCTGTCCTGAAGCGTGGCAGCAAGGTGGCTGCGATCTACGGATCGAGCGAGATCGAAGAGCGCCATCGCCATCGCTACGAAGTGAACCTCGAGTATCGCGAGCTTCTCGAGCGCGCCGGGTTCATCTTCACCGGCATGTCACCGGATGGCCTCTTGCCCGAGATCTGCGAGCGGCAGGACCATCCGTGGTTCATTGGCGTGCAGTATCATCCGGAGCTCAAGTCGCGTCCCTTCGAGCCGCATCCGCTTTTTGCGAGCTTCATCGAAGCGGCGGTTCACCAGAGCCGCCTGGTCTGATCGGGTCGCCCGTGCGCGTGACGTCGTCAGGCGACTGCGGTGCGCACGGCCTTCAGCGTTGACAGCAGCTTCTCTGCGCCTGAGAGCGGCAGGCAGCTCGGGCCGTCGCACAGGGCCTTGTCGGGATCGGTGTGGAACTCAAGGAACACGCCGTCTGCGCCTGCGGCCACAGCTGCCTTTGCTATGACAGGGACACCTTCACGCCGGCCACCGGTTGAGCCGCCGCTGGTGCGCGGATCGGCACCGGGAAGCTGGACGGCGTGCGTGGCGTCGATCGTCACAGGCACGCCGAGATCATGCATGGCGCCGATGGCGAGCATGTCCACGACCAGGTTGTTGTAGCCGAACGACGTGCCGCGCTCGCACAGGATGATGTCGAGGCCGGGTGCCGCTTCACGAACCTTCGTGATGATGTTCTTGCAGTCCCAGGGTGCCAGGAACTGGGCCTTCTTGACGTGGAGCCATCCGCCATTGGCGGCCGTGGCGCGGGCTGCGGCCGTAACGAGATCGGTCTGGCGGCAGAGGAAGGCCGGGATCTGGACGATGTCGGCAATGGCTGCGACGGGTTCGGCCTGGTCGACTTCGTGGAGGTCGGTGGCGATCGGCACGTTCAGCGTCTTCTTCACTTCCGCCAGCATGGCCAGGCCGTCCTTCAGCCCGGGGCCGCGAT
>JBILMZ010000182.1:0-7120 GCA_044375275.1 Micropepsaceae bacterium
CTTACGGGCAGCCAGTCCGTGGCGCAGCCGATCCTTGCCATCCGGCTGAACAAGGGGCGAGCGGAGTGGATCCGCCACAACATGAGCTAGACCATGTCCAAAAAGCCAGCAGGCAACAAAGCCGTCTCCGACATCGTCAATCGCCTCGCGGAAGAAGCGCGCAAGGCGCGTGCGGATGGTCCGTCCTCGTCGCTCCACGGTTCGCGGGCCGCGCTGTCGACGACCATCAACCAGGCGGGCACGCTGCTGGCGAAGATTGATCGCGATGAGCCGCCACGCCGTTCATCGCTGTTGCAGACCGTTCTAGGAATGTCTTCTTCTGCTCCGGCACCGCGCAAGCGCGGCTGGTTCTTTACCCGCGCCGATGCGGCGCCCTCGCTGACGTCGGGTCGCATCGACAAGCTGCTGAAGGCTTCGGCGAAGGATGGCACGCGGCTGTCGCTTGAAGCGGCCGTGGAGAAGGCTTCTGAAGGTGACCTGCAATGCGTGCTGCCGGATGGGGCAAGCGATCCTGTCTGCGAGCCGCGGCGTTCGTAAGCCCGGATCAGCCGGACTTGCGCACGGCATGCATGGCCAGACCTGACTTGACCAGATTGCTCCAGATCTCCTCGGCGTTCTCGGCGTAGCTGAACAGCTTCAGGTCTTCGCGCTCGATCATGCCTTCGCGCACCATCGTGTCGAAGTTGATCAGGCTGGTCCAGTATTTGCGATCGAACAGCACGACGGGCAGCGGGCTGATCTTCTGTGTCTGCAGGAGTGTGAGGATCTCGAAGAGTTCGTCCAGCGTGCCAAAGCCGCCCGGGAAAACGACCAGCCCGTTTGCGCGCATGGCCAGGTGCATCTTGCGCATCGCAAAATAGTGGAACTGGAACGTAAGATCGGGTGTCGAGTACGGGTTGGGTTCCTGCTCGTGTGGCAGGCGGATGTTGTAGCCCACGGTCAGCGCGCCGGCATCGGCAGCGCCGCGATTTGCGGCTTCCATCACGCCAGGGCCGCCACCGGTTGCAATCACGTTGTCATGCAATCCGCCGTTCTTCACGAGGGCGCCGCCTCGTTCGGATACGATGCGGCCAAAGGCGCGGGCTTCCTCGTAGCGCTTGGAGCCGGGTTTCGTGCGCGCGGAGCCGAACACGACGATTGTCGAGCGGATTCCCGCCGTTCGAAGATGTTCTTCCGGTTTCGCATATTCAAGCATGAAGCGCACGCCGCGCATCGAATCGCCGAGCAGAAAGTCGGTGTCGAGCGCTGGAAGGCGATAGCTTGCAGAGACATTTTTCCCGGAACGGGCTGTGGACTTCTTTTTTGGGGGCATTTTTCGTGGGTCTTTTGTCAAAAACAGTCTGTAGAAGTCATAACAGAGTTTAACAGGACGAGGTTGACGAAGGCTTTCGGCCGCGCCAGCCTTGTCCCTTGCATCCTGCCACCAGCCTCCGGGACACCATGGAAATCGCTGCAATCATCATCGTTTTCGCGTCTGCGCTTCTTGCGGCGGCCATTGGTTTCGGACTTGCGTGGGCCTATGACCGCTACCGGTCACTTCGCTATCCCCTGTACTGGTTTGCAGGCGGGAGCGCTGCGGTCGGGGCCCTGTTGTCATTGATGGTGATCAGCGGCTGGCCGATGAGCGTGCTGCGGGTCGAGGAACGGGTTCCTGTCGATCAGGTGACACCTTACATGCTGGCGCTCAAGCCGGGAAGCACGCCGCGACCTACCGAAGATGCGCTGTACGAGCGGCTGGTGACGCTGATGCTGAGGGACAGGGAAGACGGGCGCAGCGAGGCGCAGGTACGCTTCAACGCGGTTTCACAAGTCATGTCCCATGCGGCCGACAAGATCAGCCTCATGCCGGACGACATCGTTCATACCTATTATGTCTTCACACGGGATGAGCTCGGTTACCTGGGCAAGCAGAAGGACTTCGAGGCTTGTGCCGACGTGGCGCTGGGGCGTATCCGCGGCGATATCGAAGATCGGCTGTCACCCGAACTCGTCGAACGCCAGCGTGCGATCGTAACCCGGATCATTGCCACGCCAGCCGATCCCGGTGTGGAGCGCCTGGCGCAGGAGCCGTTCCAGGTGATGGTGTCGAGGGCGTTCGCGAATGCGACGGAGGTCGCGAGGATCGAGCCCAACGAGATTGAAGTCCTGCTTTCAGGTGCGGGCGAACCTGAAAAGACATGCCGCCTCATGAAGGTGTTCTTTGACGCCATGCTGACCCAGTCGGTGGAAACAGTCGCGCCGGCGTTGCGTGTGCTTGCGGCGGGCGAGCGGGGCGCGCAGTAAAGGCCTGCATACGACCCTGAACGAAAAAGGGGCCCCGGAGGGCCCCTGAATTCCGGTGACGCGGACAGATGTTACCAGTACATCTTCAGGCCGATGCCGGCCTTGTAGCCAGTGACATCCGTGGTGAGGCTTTCCTGATAGCCGCCGTCGAGATACAGCGCGAAGTTCTGGTCGAGATAGGCCTTGAGCCCGGCGTCGAGCGAGAGGCGCTGGCCATTGGTGTCGTGGGATACGGTGACACCACTGAGTGACACGGTGTTGATGCCGTCGGACAGCACGTCGGAGAACGATGCCGAGATCCACGGGCGGACAGAGCCACCGTGCGCCACGCCATCGATGCGAACGGTACCCTTGGCTTCGAGCAGGCCGCTCTCTTCCGATGCGGCCACGCCGAGGCAGGTGTTATCGCAGCTCGTGCCGTCGTAGCTGACGGCGCCGATGAGCTTGACTGCAATGGCGTCGAGGTCAATCGCCACGCCGGTTTCGGCGCGGCCAATCAAGCCCGCCGTCTCCGCCAGGATCGGGAACAACAGGTTGCCATCATAGGTGTAGTCCATGGCGTTGTAGCCAGCAGACAGGTTGATGAAGAGCGCTTCGGACGTGAATGAAGCGAAGACTTCTGCCGTGCGGCCGGTGCCAGTGAATCTTGCTTCACCAGCTGGCGTCAGGATGTTGCCTTCGGTGTCACCGAAGCCACCCGAGACGCCGCCGAACCAGCCATTGCCCATGCGCCAGTCCATGCCGCCGGTGGTGCAGCTGAAGTCAACATTGGAGTCGATGCCCGTATCGGCGCCGAAGTCTGTCGAGCCCTGGCGGTAGCCAACCCAGGCGCGGCCATAAGTGGCGCTCTTCGGGCTGTCCGGAATGCGCTGGCCGTCGTTATAGCAGCTGCGTACGAGTTCCTGTCCGGCCGAGAGCAGCGCCGCGTGGGCGATGAGTTCGTCGCGAACCGCGGACCGCAGGAAGAAGCCGTCATCCGTGCCGGAGTAGTTGGGGACGTGGTGCAGAAGGTACTGGTACGGGCCGGCATTCATTGCCGAGCCCTGGTAGAAATTGCTGGCCGAACTTGCGCCCGTCACACGCATGACCTGGATGCCGTTGCCAGTCGTCGGTGCGCCCGTGGCAGCCGAATTGAACGACGCCAATGAGAACATCGTGGAGTTCGTGCCGGTGATGTTGCCGTTGATCGTCAGGAAATCGTGCGTGGTGCCAGGCGTGCCGCCGGCGGGAGCAGCTGCGTCGATATCGATGAAGAAGCCAACATAAGCGTTTGTGCCAGTGGACGTGTAATTGCCGTTGATCGTGATCGCACCCATTTCCTGACCGGGATTGTCGATCGTGGTACCGGGAGAAGGAGCTGTGTTGCCGGGCTGCAGGCCGCCATTGCTGCTCACGTTGCCATTGATGGTCGCATTGCCGGTGAGACGGGTGGGGGTGGCGGTGAAGCCCGTGGTCGTGATCGTGACCGGGGCGTTGATCGTGTAGGCAGTTTCTCCACTCAATGTGCTGCCGTTGCTGATCGTGACGCTGGAAGCGTTGTCGATGGCGCCGGCGTTGCCGATTTCAAGAATGCCGCCAGAAACAGTCAATGGGCCGGTGAAGGAGTTGTTGCTGTTGAGCTCCATCGTGCCGCTGCCAACCTTGGTGAGGCCGCCCGCTCCCGTCATGGTGCCCGTGAACACGGTACTGTTGCCATTGCCGCCGGTTGTCAGCACGGGTGATCCGGCAACAAACACGACGTCTCCCGCACCGGCCAGGCTGCCAATCGTTTCGCTTTCCCACAAGCTTATGGTGCCGCCTGCGTTCACGGTGACCGCGCTGCCATCTCCGATCGTGTCATTGTTCGCTGCCGTGGACGCAAAATTCAGGTCCAGCACACCGTTGATCGTCCAGTTCAGGTTCCGGACCGTATCTGCATCCGTGTCGGAAATCAGAAGCGTGTTTCCCACCGTGACAATGGCGTTCTCAAAATTGATGAAGCGAGCGCCATTCGGTGTCTTGAACAATGAAGCATCGAGGCTCAGCGGTGTTCCCTGAAAGTCGAGTGTGTCGTTTCCGCCTTGGCCGTCATGGGTGTCAGCGATGTTGGCCAAATTTATGACGCAGGTGTCGTTTCCCGCTGTCGTGGCGCAGGATGCAGCCGACGCGGGGCTGGACAGCGTGAGCAGTGCACCTGCCGATGTCGCCGCAAGCAAAGCAACGCGCAGGCGGGAATACGATGCGCTCGAAACGGCACGCGTGGACGCGGTCGTCATACCCAGAAACTCCCCAAAAACTCTAATTTTCACCGGTGGAGGCCGTGCCTCTAAGTCGTGGGGAAATAAGATGAAATTCGGTGCGTACCGTCAATGTGAAGCTTGACGAATAGCTAACAGTGCGGGGTGATTCTCGGTTGGTGTATCAAGAAGGCTTCACGCTATCAGTTGTGGCACGCCTTGCCTGAGCCGCTATCTGGATGATTAATGCGCCGGTCTTTACAGGCTTGCCGGGGTCCCGGGACCTAAGGTTGTGCGGAATTGTTGAAGAGGTGCCGGACCTGGTCGTATGAGCCCACCTCGTAAACCTTGCCGCCCCGGATCGCGTATTTCCAGGTGAGACGGTCGGTGGTCGCGAGGTCCTCCGGGGAGGTGGCCAGGATCTCCTGGGGCGGTGCGTCTGGGTGCAGGCCGGGCCTGAACAGGACCTGCTTAAGCGCCTCTTGGGGTATCTCGTGGGTCTGGGTCAGGCGCGAGACGGCGGCGAGGAACCCGTATTGCACGAAGCCGGAGCACACGAAGCTGGTGGGTGGCCGGCGGCGCCAGAGAGACTTCCGCTGGGCTTCCGGCGAGTTGCCTTCGGGTCGTGAACGCCGTGACGTCAGGCGGCGCATGAAGCCCAGGATCGTCCAATAGTCATAGTTTGCCTTGATGTAGTTCAGCATGTGGCCGCGGATCGAACGTTGGACATCGACCGTCATCCAGGGTTGCTCGCAGCGCTTGATCGCAATGTCGTAGATCAGCGAGAGGTCGCGTGCGTAGTGCCTGAGGTCGGTAATGTCGACACCGTCGATGGAGGCCTCGATCAGGAATGTCCTCTCGAAGCCGTCTTCCGTGCTGGGTACTGAAAAGACAAGGGCGGCATGGCTGAACTCGGAGCGGGTCCACCAGCGGACGGCCCAAGAGAAGATCGAGGCGCGCCCCTTGAGCAGCACGACGTCGCCGCGCTGCAGGTACTGGTGTGCGTGCAGGAGGAAGTGGCGGACCGGAACGGGGAACCGTGCCGGTGAAGGGCCGTTGACGTTGGACTTCATTGCCTGCGCAGCAAATGCCGTCCGTATCCAATGAGCAGGAGCGCGACGACGATAATCGGGGACAGCATCGTCATGCCTTCAATCATGTCTCCAATGGGTGGGAGCGTGGACGTGAACGACTGGCGAAAGCCGATGGCGATCGTGATGAAGGCGACGAGGGCGACGAGGATGAGCGTTCCGGCGGTTACAAGAATGACACCTGTCTTTGGGCTGGGACGTCCTGCGGGTTCGTTCATTTGCGCCCCCTGATGATCCGGCCGATCACGACGGCGACATATCCGAGAGCCGCCGAAATGCCGCCGACGAGGATGACCAGAAAAAGGCTGCTGAGGGCGTCCTGGAATGAAGGTTCCTGGAGCAGGAACTCGCCCATCATCCACGCGCTGCACAGGCCGCACAACGCGATCCAGATGATGCCCATCCCGATGATGGCGTTGCCGATCATGAGCCGGACGGGATTGTCGGGTGGCGCTTCAGTCATGTCGCCATCCTATCACGATTCCGGCGGAGCCCGGCCACGTGGCACGTTGGTTTGCCTTCACTTCGCCGGCGCGGCAGGTGCCGGACAGGCGTCCACGAGGCGGTAGCGCCGGCCGTTGAACTCAAGGTCATTCATGGCCGGTTGTGTGATGCTGATGTCCGACGTTGCGAAATCCAGCGGGTTCGCCGTGTCGCAGTCCGAAGTGAGGAACTTCCCGCTGTACACCCAGACGGATCCTGCCGTCTCCCGGTAGACCTGCACTTCGTAGTTCGACTTGCGCAGCAGAATCTCCGGCCTGTTGTCGCGGTGGATATCCTCAAGGCGGGCCTGACAGCCGGCCGGCGGGGATGTGTAGCGAACGCACTGAACGGGGGATTCGGGTATGTCTTTCCACCCCTGCTGCAGGAAGGATGCCGGAAGTGTTGAGCCGACCGGAAAGACCTTGATGCCGGCGCGCAGTTCGTCCGGGGTCATTGCCGGGGCGACGGCTGCGGTGTCCATAACGCGTCCCGAGCGCTTCATGGCGGCTTGGGCTGCCGCCGAGACGGTGGGAGATGCCTTGTCGTTCGCCATGGCTGCCAGGGCAAGTTCGCCATAGCGTCCCGCGTCGAACTTGAGGAAGTCGAAGTCGAATGTGGCGAGTGTCGTTCGCCCTGACTTCAGGCGGCTCACCTGGTCTTCGACAGCAAGACGGTAGGGGTCGGCCAGCGGCGTCAGCATGCTGGCGACAACGGCGACCCACGCAACTGCGGCAAGGATGTTGGTGGCCTGCAGCGGCTGCATCCAGCGGCCGGGCCAGAGGGCGGCGACGGCATAGCCTGCGGCATAGATGGAACCGACGGTGACGAAGGCGAGCGCGATCACGCGATCGGGCGTGAGGCCATATTGGTCCACACGCAGCCAGACTGAATAGAATGAGATGAGAGCCACGGGAACGAGCGCCAGTGCTGCCAGCCTGACGGCGAGTTTCAGGACGGTGCCCGGCGTGCGCTCTTCGTCGCCGTCCTGGTAGGCGGCGTTGATCAGGACAACGAGAACCGCACCAGCGGTGATCAGCATGGGCGTGG
>JBILMZ010000183.1:0-7089 GCA_044375275.1 Micropepsaceae bacterium
CAAGATGAAGTGGCAGGAGAGTGTAACCGACGGTTTACAGCACGCTCCGAAGGCATTCCTTGGGTTGTTCAAGGGCGAAAACTTCGGCAAGGCTCTGGTCAAAATCGGCCCCGATAAGGCAATTTAGGGAATCACTGAATGACTGCGAGGATCATCCATGTCGGCAAGCAAGCGCTGGGTTCTGGCGAAACGTCCTGAAGGCGTTCCGTACACGGATGATTTTCGGCTGGAAGATGTCACGCTTCCGGAGATCCAGGATGGCCAGGCACTGATCCGGGTCGACCACATCTCGGTCGACCCAGGCATGCGCTCCAGGCTGTCCGGAGACTCATACGCCCCCGCCCTCGACATCGGGGCAACCATCGAAAGCGCCGGCATTGGCCGTGTCATCGCCTCGAAGTCTCCCAAGCTGAAGGAAGGCGCTCTGGTATGGGGCGGCTTTGGCTGGCAGACGCATTTCGTCTCCGACGGCCGCGGCGTGCAGGCCCTCGACCCGGAGTTCTACAAGGGCAAGATCACGCCCACCTCGGCCATCGGCATGTTCGGCATCCCGGGCCTCACGGCATTTTTCGGCCTGTTTGAAGTGGGAAAGCTGCGCAGTGGCAGCACCGTCCTCATTTCATCGGCAGCAGGAACCGTAGGCGCAACCGCTGGACAGATTGCCAAGATTTCGGGATGCACCGTGATAGGCCTTGCTGGCTCGGATGCCAAATGCGCCTACCTGAAGGAGATCGGGTTCGACGAGGCCCTCAATTACCGGACCTGTGGTGACCTCACCGCAGCGTTCAAGGCTGCAGCGCCGAAGGGCTACGACATCTACTTCGACAATGTCGGCGGCGAAACCCTCGACGCCGCCATCCTGAACATGCGCCGTCACGGACGCCTTGTCATCTCGGGCCAGATTTCCGAATACAATACACAGCAACCGCGCGGCATCCGTCACACCCTGCCCTTCATCACGCAGAGACTTCGGATGGAAGGTCTTGTCGTCTACGACTTCGCCGTTCAGTTCGGTGACGCCCGCCAGCAAATGGCAGAATGGGTGAACGAAGGCCGCCTCACCTGGCGCGAAGAAATCATCGAGGGCCTGGAACAGGCGCCAGCGGCATTCATCGGACTGTTCAGCGGGGAAAGCTTTGGCCGTCGCCTGGTCCACGTGAGCTGACGCACGTCTCCCCAAAATCGTGGCAACGATTTGGGGGAGTGGTCGCGCAGCGACCGAGGGGGGCTGCGCCGACGCCAGTGATTACCTTTTGCGCTTTCGTCGCGCAGTAACTGCCGAAGTCTTTGACGTCCGGGTCCCACCCCTTTCAGCCTTCGCAACATCCTGCCGGATTTTCAGTTTCGGGGGGCGCCCGCCGACGAGTGACAGCCCGTCCTCATAGGGTTGACCAAAATCGAAACGCGTAATGTCATCAAGCCAATACTGCGTCACCTCATTATCCCACACAGCGTTCGGCGATATTTCGTGAAGTGACACCGAATGTGCGTCGACCGAAACCACTTTCCCGATGTAGCACAAGGCGATTTCTGGCCCCAGTTTCAGTACGAAGCAGTATATTCAAATACCTTCCGCATCCTCCCTGAGGCGGAGATGGCAAGGCTTTCGACTGCGCGCGGCGCTCGCGAGCTTTCGCCTGAGCGCTTCAACTGAACTTGCGGTGCGTCTCATGGCGCACAATCCTCTCGACCACCGCACATCCACCATTCGGGGAAGATATGTCAATAACCAAACCAGCTGGACACGCCGCGCTGCCCCCCTCGATCGCTGCGCGACCACTCCCCCAAATCGTTGCCACGATTTTGGGGAGATACACGGGCTCAGATTGTGCGATTGGGTGAACCGTTACCGTCAGCGCCTCCAGCGCGCCAGCATGGACAGGGCATCAGCCCGCACCTGCGCCAGCTCGGCCACCCCGTCAGGCCCGAGTGAGTACTCAAGCGCTGCGCCACCGGCCAGACGTTCCACCACCGTGCATGTCATGCCGATATCCGTTCCGATGTCAGAGCGATAGCACCGGCCGGCGTAACGCTCCCCTGCATCACGAGCATCTTGCGGCACATGAGTGAACAGGTACACCCACGGCGTACCCGGCAGGTCAAGGCGCAGCAACCGCCAGTCTGGCCGTTCGTAAGGTGCCGTCTTTCCGATCTGCGGAACGAGCTCCTGCAAATGCTGCGCGGGCGGCGCGTAGTTTCGCCAGAACGCGACATTCGCCATGTGTCTGCCGGCAAACGGATGGGAAGCCTGATCGCCGGACAGGTCAAGGTGCAGGGCCCTAGGCGTATCGCAGCCCGCAACGGAAGCCGCTACTTGCACCATGCCTGCCTCCCGGACATCCCAGCATCCGGACATCCGCGCGAGATCAGCGTTGAATGTGTCCTCGTTCAGGATCATGCCGCGCGGAATGAAATAGGTCGACGCGCCGGCACGAATGGCGACATCCGGATATCTGGCAGATGAAAGGTCCAGCATCGCCTTGACACCGAGGAGCGCCAAGCCAAACACGATCCAGCTGATCAGCCCCCAGCGCCCCACGACATCAATCCTGCATGGAACCCTTGAGTTCCTCGACGCGGTCTCTCGTGGCAATCGCAAGACAGCTGGACATGATGACCGACTGGCCCGTTCCTCCATAGAACGACGTCGACTTCCAGTGGCAGTTCGCATCGCGGAAAGCGATCCATGCGCGTTGCGACTGTTTCAGCGCCTCAAGCGGAGGGACACCATACCCTTGCTGCACATCGCCCTGGCTCGCAGCGTCCTGAAGCAGCCTTTTGTAGAGGCGATTGAGCTCGGCATCATGCTTTTTGAATTCGCGATCGGCGCACTGGCGGGTTTCCGCGTTGCTCATGGCCTTGTCGCAGATCCATTCTTCCGCCGCAGTCGCGGAGGCCATCGGCGCGAGCGCGCAGACGGTCGAAATCACCAAGGCAGGAAAGCGCATTTCATATCCCCCGGAAACATCAGTTCCCGGCAGGATATCGGATTGGTGCCCGCGAATCGACGGTGTTACTGCGCCGCAGCCGTCTGGCGCGCCTTGAACCGCTCCGCCCGGACCCCCTCGGCAACGAGAAAGGCCAG
Source organism: Micropepsaceae bacterium (assembly GCA_044375275.1). Classification (GTDB taxonomy): domain Bacteria; phylum Pseudomonadota; class Alphaproteobacteria; order Micropepsales; family Micropepsaceae; genus SZUA-430. The sequence continues at coordinate 3,086 of JBILMZ010000183.1, forward strand.
TTCAATGGACTGGTTCGCATTGAGGCGGGGATCACAATGGGTGTGATAGCGGCTGGAAAGGTCGGAATCCTTGATCGCGGCAGCGCCGCCGGTGCATTCGGTCACGTTCTGGCCCGTGAGCTCAAGATGGACGGCACCCGCATGGGTTCCCTCGCTGCGATGGATCGTGAAGAAGGTCTGTACCTCCTTCAGCACCCGCTCGAAGGGCCGCGTCTTGTAGCCCGAAGGCGACTTGATCGTGTTGCCATGCATGGGGTCACACGACCAGACGACCTTGCGCCCTTCGCGCTGGATGGCGCGGATCATGCGCGGCAGGTGATCCTCGACCTTGTCCGATCCATAGCGGGTGATCAGCGTGAGGCGCCCGGCCTCATTGGCCGGATTGAGCACGTCGCAGATCCGGATGAGCTCATCATTGCTCAGGCTCGGTCCGCACTTCACGGCCAGCGGGTTCTTGATCCCGCGCGCAAACTCGAGATGCGCGCCATCGATCTGGCGCGTCCGGTCACCGATCCAGAGCATGTGGGCTGACGTGTCGTACCAGTCACCGCTCGTGGAATCGATGCGGGTCATGGCCTGCTCATAGCCCAGAAGCAGCGCTTCATGGCTGGTGTAGAATTCGGTCGTCCGCAGCTGCGGCGCTGAATCCGGCGTGATCCCGCACGCTTCCATGAACTCAAGCGTTTCGGAAATCCTGTCAGCGAGAACCTGGTAGCGCTCACCGGCAGGAGAACCAGCAATGAATCCCAGGTTCCACTTGTGCACGTTGTGCAGGTCCGCATAACCGCCCTGCGCAAAGGCCCTGAGCAGGTTGAGCGTGGAGGCCGCCTGCGCATAGGCCTGGATCATCCGGTCAGGATCGGGCTCGCGGGATGCCTTTTCAAAGGGCGACGCGTTGATGATGTCCCCGCGATAGGAAGGCAGGTCAACGCCATCGATGGTTTCGGTGTCGCTCGAGCGCGGCTTGGCAAACTGGCCGGCAATCCGTCCGACCTTCACGACAGGCATGGCGCCCGCAAAGGTGAGAACGACGGCCATCTGCAGCAGCACTCGGAACGTGTCACGTATATTGTCCGGATGAAACTCGGCGAACGACTCCGCGCAGTCACCACCCTGGAGCAGAAAAGCCCTTCCTTCGGCAACTTCCGCCAGGGCGCGCTTCAGGTTTCGCGCCTCCCCGGCAAAGACGAGCGGCGGATACCCCTTGAGGCGCGCTTCGGCGCGGCCCAGGGCTTCGGCATCCTGATAGCTCGGTACTTGCGCGACGGGCTTCGTGCGCCAGCTTGCGGGTGTCCATGTCATGATTGCAGTCCTCTTCACGCTTTAGATAGCGCTTGGGATGCCAATTTGCCAGTTTCACAACAGACTGCGGTTAATCGAGTTGGTGGCCGCAGACTGCTCCAAAATGGGTCAGTGATGCGCCAGTTCGAGGATCCGGACGCCGTTGGGTGAGCCCACGAGCGCCAGGCTGGCCATGGAAATGAACAGACCATGGTCCACCACACCGGGGATCTCGCCCAGGAGCCGCGCGAGACGCTCGGGATCAGGGATGCTCTCGGCCGCACAGTCGGCAATGTAGTTGCCGCTGTCCGTCCGGAAGGCATGCCCTTCTCCGCCCCGAAGGCGCATCAGGTTCTGCCCGCAGCCGCAACGCGCCGCCGCATCGGCAATCCGCTCCATCGTCACCTGATAGGCAAACGGAACGATCTCGACGGGCAACGGAAAGCGGCCAAGGACATCCACCACCTTGGCGGCATCCGCGATGACGACCATGCGGTCCGAGGCGGCGGCCACGATCTTCTCGCGCAGCAGCGCACCGCCACCGCCCTTGATGAGATTGAGGCCGGGACCGATTTCATCGGCGCCATCAACCGTGAGGTCGAGATGCTTCACCTGACCGAGGTCAGCGACGGTCATGCCGAGCTCGCGCGCAAGTGTCGCAGTCCTTTCCGATGTGGCGACGGTGGTCAGTTTCAACCCGTCCTTCACGCGTGACGCCAGCAGGCGCACGAAGTGCTCAGCGGTTGATCCCGTGCCAAGGCCGAGCTTCATGCCCGGTTTGACATACTCGAGGGCGACCTCGGCGGCAGCCTTCTTCTGGTCTTCGACGGTGTGCATCATGGTCATGAACTGACCTTAAGGCTCTTTTGCACAGACTGCAAAACCGGCAGGGGCCCGCCACAGATAATTCTGTGAGCGAAGCTCGGACCATCCGCACGATTGCGCGGGTTTCTCCGGTCCCCGCCTGCACGAACCCCGTGTTCTTCCTGCACGAACAATGTGCAGCCTGCCTGATATTGTTGTGACGTTCGCACTTGCGGTCGCGAGGACGAGAGCAGACTATATCCCTGTATTGCGCGGGATCTGCTCAAGCGCCGACAAGGAGAGTGCGGTACCCGCGCAAGAATTCCAGCCAGGAGTGACACCGCAAGAACGTGTCACCATGGTTAAATTTGGGTGAAATGGGTGTCGAACATGCTGATTGCATTCAGTCTTCCTGAACGAAAACTCAGTAACATTTCACACTGATGTGCCGACAAGGTCATGGCGCCAATTCGCCATGATTTGGACTTCGTTCTGGGTGAAGAGTTGGACATGAGCGTAGCAGAACAGGAAAAAGCGGAAACGCGTCGCTTTCCCGCCTACTCAAGGGGTGAGGTGTGGGCTGATGCCGCCGCGCACGTCATCGGCCTCCTGTTCGGGATCGTGGCCACGGTTGCGCTCATCTACACGGCGTCGCAGACCAACCATTTCCTGCTTGTCTTTGGCGCCAGCCTCTATGCCCTCGGCCTCATGGCAATGTTCTCGTTCTCGGCGGCCTACAACCTCTATCCGCCATCGGATACGAAGGAACTCCTCCGGCGCCTGGACCATGCCGCCATCTTCCTGATGATTGCCGGCACCTACACGCCACTTCTGCTGAACCGCATCGGCGGCGAGTGGGGCATTGGCCTGCTCATCTTTGTCTGGGTGGTGGCCATTGTCGGCGCCGTGATGAAGATCGTGTTCCCGCGCCGCTGGGAGATGCTCTCCATCATCCTGTATCTGGGTCTGGGCTGGTCGATCATCATCGCGATCAATCCCATGCTGCAGACGCTGGCAGCGAACAACCTCATCCTGATCGCCGCCGGTGCCCTGATCTATTCGATCGGCGTGATCTTCCACATGTGGGACCGGCTTCCATACCAGAATGCCATCTGGCACTGGCTGGTGCTCGCCGCCGCCGCTTGCCACTACATGGCCATTCTCAACGAAGTCGCCATCGCCGCCACCTGACCTTTGCAGGCGGACCAGAAACGGCTTAGCGTTGGCAGCGATGTCTGACGTACCCACCCCACCCCGAAGACGCGACCTTCTGACAACGACCGCACTCGCGCTCACAGCCGGCGGTGCCGCCTTCGCATTGTGGCCACTCATGCAGGCGACAATGCCGGACGCGGACACGAGGGCGCGTCGCAGGCTCTTCAACATCACGAGGCTCCCCAACGAAGGCCCGATGCTGATCGACGTCGACGGAAAGCCGATCCTTGTTTTCCGACGCAGCCCCGAAGAACGCGCAACCCTTGAAGCCACCCACGCCGGCAAGGCACCCGCGAGCGACTGGCGCAACACCCCACAGCGCTCCCCACGTGCCGGCATCATGGCCTGCATCGCCAAATGCACCTTCGATCAATGCGTGGTGGTCATGAACACGGGGACGCAGGGCCGCTTCCTCATCTGCCCCTGCTGCGCCTCCCGCTTCGACCTGAGCGCCCGCCGCACCGCCGGCCCGGCGCCTTCCGACCTCGTGGTGCCGGAGTACCGGTACATCAGCACCGGCGAAATCGAGTTCACCCCCATCTAGCCCCCCACTGTCATCCCGGGCGTTAGGCTAGCCCAACTGCGAAGCAGTTGGCCGCGAGCCTTGCGACCCGGGACCCAGAGATGACGCGTGCAAGCGGCTCTAGGTCCCGGATAGCAACGCGCGTGACCCAGTCGCGTGCGCGACTGGACGCGCATAGCTT
>JBILMZ010000184.1:0-7078 GCA_044375275.1 Micropepsaceae bacterium
TTCAACAAGGAAAACGTAAAGCTGGGCCAGTTCACATCTACGTACACCGGCCAAACGGCGGCGGATGTAGTGCCCCGTCTCAGTGAGCAAGCGGAGATCATTTCGAAGCAGGTTCTTGGGTTTCTAAGCTCAGTTGGAGATCCCGGCGTTGCTTCGGCGGCTGCAGGACCGCAGGGAGCGGACAGAATTGAGGTTTCCATCGGCAGCATCTCCGGGGCGACCGGAGACGGGAGTGTCTCCCTCTCCAGTGCGCTGAAGACGGCGTTGACCGCAAAGGGTGCCAGGGTGACAAAAGGGCCCGCGGCAGTCGGCTGGCGTGTTGAATGTGTTGTCACGATCTCCGCACTCAGTGCGACCGAAGATCGCGTTCAACTGGTCTGGAAGCTGCTGGATCCTGACAGGAAGGAGGCGGGAACGCTCACCCAGGAGAATCCGGTTCCCAAGGGGCGGCTTGGAAAGAAATGGGGAGATGTCGCGTCTTATGCGGCTGAAGCTGCGGCGGACGGAATCTGGCAGATTCTTCAACAGATTCGGACAGGCAAGGACAAGTAAGCCGCGTTGCATAGGCGTGGGCTGATTGCTACAAGCGCCGCGCGTCTTGAGGGATCTTGCCCAAAATGAAACTCCTGTCCGGCAACAGCAACCATCCGCTTGCCACACAAATTGGCGAATATCTCAAGGTACCCCTGACCAAGGCGATCGTCAGGCGGTTCGCGGACATGGAGGTCTTTGTCGAGATCCAGGAAAATGTGCGCGGCGAAGACGTTTTCGTCATCCAGTCGACGTCGTTTCCGGCCAATGACCATCTGATGGAGCTGCTGATCTGCATTGACGCGCTGCGTCGTGCGTCAGCCAAGCGCGTTACGGCCGTGATCCCTTACTTTGGCTATGCTCGGCAGGATCGCAAGCCTGGTCCGCGTACGCCGATTTCCGCCAAGCTGGTCGCCAACATCATCACGCAGGCCGGCGCCGGCCGCGTGCTCACGCTTGACCTGCATGCCGGGCAGATCCAGGGCTTCTTCGACATTCCGACAGACAACCTGTTCGCGGCACCGATCTTCGAAAATGACATCAAGGCGAATTTCTCCGGAGAGCCGCTTATGGTCATCTCGCCTGACGTTGGCGGCGTGGTCCGTGCCCGGGCGCTCGCCCGACGCATAAATGCGGACCTTGCGATCGTGGACAAGCGTCGTGAGCGTGCCGGTGAGTCAGAGGTCATGAACATCATCGGTGATGTGTCCGGCCGGGTTTGCATCCTGGTGGACGACATCGTCGACAGCGCCGGGACCCTCTGCAACGCGGCTGAAGCCCTGATGCAGAAGGGAGCCAAGGCGACCTATGCCTATGCCACGCATGGCGTGCTTTCCGGCGGCGCGGTGGCCCGAGTGAGGAATTCGGCCCTGAAGGCCCTGGTCATCACGGATTCAATCTCGCCCAGCGAGGCCGTCCGTGGCTGCAGCAATATCCGGATCCTCCCCACGGCAGAACTCCTCGGGGAAGCCATCAAGCGCATCGCCGAAGAGCGCTCGGTGTCCAGTTTGTTCGACTAGCTGGCCCTTATCGCCTTAAATTACGCTTTGTGGTGTGAAATTCCGGCGGTTAACGGCGGATCTTCCGTTCCGCCGCATTGAGTTTGCGTCCCTGTTCGGTTACACCCCGCGCCTCTTTCCGATTGGCGGACAGAACAAGATAAGGGGCGGTGCCGCCCCTGAAAGGGTTCAGACATGAGCAAACAAGCAGCTGCAGAACTGGTCGTCCTTCCTGCAAAGACACGTGAAGACACCGGAACAGGTGCAGCCCGGGCCGTACGTCGCACAGGCGACATTCCTGCGGTCATCTACGGCCAGGGTGGCAAGTCCCGCCACATCCGCATCACCTACCGCGACATGGAAAAGTCATATCTCACGGGCCGTTTCACGTCGACGCTTCTGGTCCTCGATCTCGATGGCAAGAAGCTGCGGGTCATTCCGCGCGAAGTCCAACTGGATCCGGTCACGGACCGTCCGATCCACGCCGACTTCCAGGAACTCATCCCCGGTTCGCGCATCCGTCTCTTCATTCCGGTCCACTTCAACAACCATGCGGACTCGCCGGGCCTGAAGCGTGGTGGCGTCCTCAACACCGTTCGCCATGAAATCGAATTCTGGTGCCCGTCCGAGAAGATCCCGCAGTTCATCGAAGTTGACCTGACGGGCATGGACATCGGCGACAGCCTCCACATCTCTGCCATCAAGCTGCCAGAGGGTCTTGTGCCCGTCATCCGCACGCGCGACTTCACGGTTGCGACCGTTGCTGCTCCGTCGGCGTTTGCCGATGCAGAAGCCAAGACTGCAACAGCGGCTGGCGATGCGGCTGCGGCTCCTGCAGCAGCGGGTGCTGCGGCACCGGCGGCGGGTGCAGCCAAGGCTGGTGCCCCGGCGGCCGCGGCGAAGGCCGCTCCGGCGAAGGCTGCTCCGGCAAAGGCTGCTCCAAAGAAGTAAGCCGCTCGCGGTATTGCGAATGTCTGGCGGCTGCCAATCACACTTGGCAGCCGTTTTTCATTCAGGATGAAGGTGGTGGCACGCCATGTTGCTTATCGTCGGACTTGGAAACCCCGGGGATTCCTACCAGCACAACAGGCATAACATCGGGTTCATGGCTGCTGATGCCATCGCCGATGCCCATCGCTTTGGACCTGCCAAATCAAAGTTCCGCGGGCAGCTTCGCGAGGGGACCCTCAGTGGGCGCAACGGTGTACGGAAGACGCTTGTGCTGAAGCCGATGACGTTCATGAATGAAAGCGGAGTCTCCGTGCAGGATGCGGTGGCCTTTCACAAGATTGACCTGAACGATGTCTTTGTCATCTATGACGAACTCGATCTTGCCGCCGGCAAGGTTCGCGTGAAACGGGATGGCGGGAATGCTGGGCATAATGGGCTGAGGTCCATTTCTGCCCATGCCGGCAATGCCTACTGGCGCGTGCGCCTGGGGATTGGTCATCCGGGTGACAAGGCGCGAGTTCAAGGACATGTGCTGGGCAATTTCACCAAGGGCGAGCACGACTGGCTTGACCCGTTGCTTGGTGCTGTTGCCGATGCGGCGCCATTCCTGGCTGATCGCGACGATGCAGGGTTCATGAACAGGATCGCGCTGCTGACAGCGCCGAAGAAGGATAGTCCGCCCCAGAGGCGTGACAACGAAACAAAGAAGGAAAGCTGAGATGGGTTTCAAGTGCGGGATCGTCGGGTTGCCCAATGTCGGCAAGTCCACCCTCTTCAATGCGCTGACGCAGACGGCGGCGGCGCAGGCTGCCAACTATCCGTTCTGCACGATCGAACCCAACGTCGGCGAAGTGGCGGTGCCGGACCTGCGGCTCGATGCGCTGGCCAAGATTTCGAAATCCGCGCAGATCATTCCAACGCGCCTGACCTTCGTTGACATCGCTGGCCTTGTCCGCGGGGCGTCGAAGGGTGAAGGGCTCGGCAACCAGTTCCTGTCCCACATCCGCGAAGTTGATGCCGTGGCCTATGTGGTGCGCTGCTTTGATGATGGCGACATCACGCATGTCGAGAACCGCATTGATCCGGTTGCCGACGCGGAGACCGTCGAGACCGAACTGATGCTGTCGGACCTCGACAGTCTTGAGCGCCGCCTGCCTGCCGTCGAGAAGAAGGCGAAGCAGGGTGACAAGGAATCAAAGGCGCAGGCGGACGTGATGCAGGCGGCCCTTGTGATGCTGCGCGAGGGAAAGCCGGCGCGGCTCGTGAAAGTCACGGATGAGCAGCGTCCGGTATTCGAGCAATTGCAGTTGCTGACGTCAAAGCCCGTGGTTTACGTCGCGAATGTCGATGAAGGCGCGGCCGCAACAGGGAACGCCTATACCAAGCGTGTTGAAGAGCGCGCGAAGTCGGAAGGCGCGGCGTTTGTCGTGATCTCGGCGAAGATCGAAGCGGAATTGTCCCAGCTCAATGCAGATGAGCGCGTCGATTTTCTCTCAACCCTCGGGCTGGAAGAGCCTGGGCTGAACAGGCTGATCCGTGCGGGCTATTCACTGCTGCGGCTCATCACTTTCTTCACGGTGGGTCCCAAGGAGGCGCGCGCCTGGACGGTTCATGTGGGGGCACGCGCACCGCAGGCTGCCGGCGTCATCCACACCGATTTCGAGCGCGGGTTCATCCGGGCGGAAACCATCGCCTACGAAGACTACATCGCCTGCCAAGGCGAAGCCGGGGCGCGTGACGCAGGAAAGCTCAGGCTGGAAGGTAAAGACTATGTCGTGAAGGACGGGGATGTGATGCATTTCCGTTTCAATACCTGATCCGTTTTGCCGGTGAGGGCTTGCCGGAATTGAATCCCGCCTCCTTGGATGATCATATCGGGGGAGGGGAAATTTCACATGGCTGTACTACCGTCCTGCGCCAATTGCGGTACGGCCCTCACCGGGCCTTACTGTTCCAACTGCGGGCAGAAGAGTTCGGATCTCAATCGCCCGATCTGGTGGATCTTCGGCGAGTTTCTTGATGCCGTCTTCAGCTATGACTCCCGGACGTTCCGGACGATCTGGCTGCTGGTGGCGGAGCCCGGTGCCTTTACGCGCAGGTACATTGCGGGCCAGCGGGCATCGCTCCTGCCGCCTTTTCGCCTGTTTGTCATCGCGACAGTCGTATTCTTCCTGACGCTTCAGTTTACGGATCTTGCGCTTGTGGCGTTCAAGGTCCGAAATACGACGGCGGCCGATGTTCCTGTGACGGTCACCACCACGACCGCTCCGGGAGGCCAGGCTGCGACATCGCGAGTTCGCTCGGGCACGACCGTCGAGATGGAGCTGTTCGTACCAGCTTCGTCGCTCAAGCACGTCAAACTCACTGAGCAACAGAAGAAAGACCTGCATACCGGTCCCGTGCAGTTGGAGACGGATGGTGCGTCGCCCGAGGATGCTGACGCACTCAGGATGATGGAGAAGAGCCTTTCAAAGGTCACACAGGGCTACCAGAAGGCCCTGGAGGACCCGATGAAGCTCAATGGGCCGCTGAATGTCTGGCTGCCGCGTTTGATGCTTGTCCTCGTTCCCGTGTTCGCCCTGCTTCTGGGCGTCATGCACTGGTGGCCGCGCGTCTACCTGATGGAGCATCTTATCTTTTCGCTGCACCTGCATACGGTCGTGTTCTTCGCGATGGCGGTCAGTGCGCTGGTGGCGTCCATCCTGGGTGGCGGTGGCTTCCTCTGGGCGGTGTGGCTTATCCTGCTCGTCTATGTGTGGATGGCCATGCACCTGGTCTACGCTCGTAGCTGGTGGCTCACGTCCATCAAGTTTGTTGCCGCCCTGTCGGTCTACTCCATTGTGCTGATGGGCGGCCTGGCGACAGTCTTTGCACTGGCCCTGGCCGAACTCTGATCCGGGCGACGTTGCGTGGCCCTTGTGCAACAACGATGGCGCATGAGACTTCACCGCATGTGCTCGGGCGGCTGGTTTGATATGCTGACGGTGGACCAGGCGGTTTTGGGGAACGGCTAGGGTGAAGGGCTTTATCGCAACATTGGCGTTTCTGGCGGCGATCTGCCTGCTGGGTGCCGGTGCAGTCATTGCCGGGCCGTCGGGACAGGCTTCAAAGCCGGTCCTGCCGAGCGCGAGCTTTGACGCGCGTCTCCAGCAGGCCGCCGCTGCCATTGATGACGGCAAGTTCGACCAGGCGCTTGGCCTCGTGAAATCGGCCGAGGACGCCGGTACCCTTGCGGAACGCGAGGCTGACTGGGCTGCGTATCTGCGTGCCCGTGCGCTTGTTGCGACCGGGCAAGTCAAGGATGCCGAGAAGATCATCCGGGAACGCCAGCGCGCCTATCCGAACGCGTATAACTGGGCTTCACTTGTTTCGATCCTGAGCAGTTGCGGGCTGCAGGAGGAAGCGGCGAAGGCCATTCTCGATCTGGATGACCGTTCGTTCCTGCTGGTGAACCGACTGCGCCACGGGTTGATGGAGAACATTCTCAATGCGCTGGAAGCCGCCAAGTCTGCCTCGCGTGATGCGCTGGTCGCGCGGCTTGTTGAGGGTCGTTACACGGGGCCGTCGACCGTGCACGTGCCGGACACGATCCGTTTGCGCTATATCGCTCTCCTGCTGAGGCAGAACCGGATTGAAGGGGCTGCCCGGGAAACCCAACTGGTTGAGACGCCGGTGGTGCTGAGCATCCTGCTGGCGGACAAAACGTTTGAGCCGCTTTGGGCGTTTCCGGCGGTTCGCCAGCTGATGGTGCCCGGTGCTCTTGCGGCGCGCGTGGAGCGCGGGATCCAGGCGCGGCTTGAGCAGCCGCACCTGTCATCGTCGGACTGGCTTGATCTCATGCGGACCATGCGCATTGTCGGCAAGCCCGATGAAGCTGTTCGCCTGGGGCTGAATGCCATCCATCAGGCGCGCAGTGACAAGCGTGCGGCCGGCGCAGCCCTTCGTCTGGAAGTCGCGAATGCCTATGCCGACATGGGTGAGGCCTGGGCTGCGCGTCGTTCGGCCAAGGAGTTGCTGAAAGAGCAGGCCATGCTGCCAGTATCGCTGCGTCTCGAGATTGCAAACCTCCTCGAGATCACGGGTGATGACGAAGGCGCGCTGCTCATGATCGGCACGATGGAAGGCGTCGAAGCGCTGTCGCGGGCCCAGAAGATTGTCGCGTGTGCGGCACATGACCTTGGTCGCAATGAGCGCCGGGATGCAGCCTTGCTGCTGATCGAGACGATGGAGAAAGCCTCTCTCATGGATCGCATGGATGCCCATGTCTGTTCCGGACACCGTGAAAAGGCGGCGCAAGATCTGGCTGCCATGATCGAGACGCCGGCCCTGCGCGCTTCGGCAATCCTCACGGCACAGCTCTACGAAGACCGGTCAAAGGCTGGGACTGACCTGAATGACCTGCGGTATCGCCTGCGGGCGCTCGTCGCGAGTGAGAGCGTTCAGGCGGCTATCAAATCCCAGGCGCGCACGCTGGGCCTGCCATTCACATTTGCGACTGCACGTTAGCTTCGGGCCTCATCATGGGCGTGAAGCCCCGCATTGTTTCAACGCGGCTGATCCAGGCGCGAACGCGCGGATAATCCTGCAGGCTGAAGCCG
>JBILMZ010000185.1:0-7076 GCA_044375275.1 Micropepsaceae bacterium
CCTCAGCCAGACACCCGAACCCGACCGGTCAGCGGCGATTTCATTCCTGCAGAACCCGCCACGACGCGGAAGGATACAGCTGAAGAAGCTGCGGGAGATCGTGGAGAACAAGATCGGCCCCGATCTCCTTGCCCTCTCGCACAGGTTCGTTGGTGACATGGCAGAAACGATGGCCCTGCTATGGCAACCAGGCAGCGTTCCCAACAGGCCCGTTTCTCCATCCGGGTTTGCGGAGCGATTGGCGACAACAGGCCCGCTTGGTCTGACGGCAATGATCGAGGGAACCCTTGATTCCTGTGATCCGTCAGGCCGACTGGCCGCCATACGGATCCTGACAGCAGGCTTTCGCCGCCCCGTTGCGCCAGAAGTCCTCCATGCGGCGCTCGAGGCGTGTGGCCTCCCTTCACCTGAAGCGATTTCTGCGCCGACACACGAGGCCTTGCAGCAGGACCTCTTCACGAGTACAGCACAGGACGACAACACCCCGGGCGTAACGGAAGCTGTCCTCATGTACGTGGAAGGCACGCGCGGAAAGCAGGCAACATTGCTGTGCACTTTCGGGGTGTGGTCGGGAGATGGGATCGTTCCTGTCGCAAGAATTGAAGCTGGCACTTTCAGGGACCAGATCGCCGCATTTGCGAAGGAACACACATTGCGCCGGTTTGGCCCCTCCAGCGAGATCGAACATTCAGTAACGGCAGCCCTTGTTGCCACGTTGGAGTTTGACGGAATCGAAGCATCGCGCAGGCACAAGGCAGGCGTGTCGCTGAAGTCACCTCGTCTCGCGGCGGTCAATTCAGGCATCTCCGCGGCAGACGCAGCCAACATCGAAGAACTCACAAGCCGGTTGCCGACATCCCACGCCCGTGGTTAGTACTCGGCCGGGAACCGGATCGATAACAGGAATTCCGACATGACTATGTTTCGTTCAGACCTGCTGAAGGGCAAGCGCATCCTCGTCACCGGCGGTGGCACGGGCCTGGGGCGCGAGATGGCAGACGAGTATGCAAAGCTCGGCGCAACCGTCTACATTTGCGGCCGCCGCGGCAGTGTCGTTGAGGAAGCTGCAAAGGAACTCTCGAAAGCCAACAACGCGAAAGTCACCGCGCTTGAATGCGACATCAGGGTCGCCGATGCCGTCGACGACATGATGACCCGGATCTTCAACGAAGGTCCGCTGGACGGCCTCGTGAACAATGCCGCCGGCAACTTCATCAGCCGCACCAAGGACCTCTCGCCAAACGGGTTCAACGCAATCGCCAACATCGTGTTCCACGGCACGTTCTACGTGACGCTGGCGGCCGGCAAGCGCTGGATCGAACAAAAGCACAAGGCCAACGTGATCTCGATCCTCACGACCTGGGTCTGGAACGGTGGCCCTTTCACCGTGCCATCGGCGATGTCAAAGGCCGGCATCAACATCATGACGAAATCACTGGCTGTGGAATGGGCGCCACACAACATTCGCCTGAATGCCATTGCACCCGGCCCCTTCCCGACCAAGGGCGCTTGGGAACGCCTGAACCCGGGCAACCTCCGTTCGGACTCCATGGGCAGCGAGACGGATTCCACGGCCGGCACGCCGATGGGACGCGTCGGCCAGATGCACGAGTTGCGCAATATCGCGACCTTCCTGATGGCAGATGGCTGCGATTACCTCACCGGCGAAACCATCGCCATTGACGGCGGCGGTTTCCTCGGTGGCGGCGGAAACTTCTCGCAACTGTCAAAGCTTGGCGATTCGGAGTGGGAAGCAATCCGCAGCATGATCAAGTCGGCCAACGACAAGGATCGCACGAAGCGGACTGTATAGCGTCCGCCAGCACGTCTTGATCCATCAAGGCTGCACGACGACCTTTCCGATGACCCGGCGTTCTTCCAGGAGGCGCATCGCGTCACGGGTCCGCTCAAGCGGAAACGTGGCGCAGACATGCGGCCTGATCCGGCCGGAAGACGCCAGCCCTGCAATCGCACGCAGGTTTTCCGCGCCGCGCTCCGGGAACCTGCGTCCGTACTCACCCGCACGCACGCCCACCACCGAGAACCCCTTGATCAGCGGCATGTTCACGTTGATCGAGGGAATGCGACCACTCGTGAACCCGATGACAAGCAGGCGACCGTCAAAGGCGATGCAGCGCACGCTCTCGTCAAAGACATCACCGCCCACAGGATCAAAAACGACATCCGCGCCATTGCCCTGCGTCAGTTGCTTGACCTCTTCGCGAAATCCCTGCGGCGCAAGCACGTGATCCGCACCATAGGACTTCAGAAAGGCCCGCTTCTCTTCCGTTGACGCGGTCGCGATGACACGAGCGCCGAGCACCTTTCCCAAGTCAACCGCCGCAAGCCCGACGCCGCCCGCAGCCCCGTGTACGAGAAGCGTTTCACCTGGCTGCAGGTTCCCCCGCCGCACAAGCGCGACATAGGCCGTCAAATATGCAGCTGGATAGGCAGCGCCCTGCTCGTATGAAAATCCGCGCGGGAGCGGCCGCAATGTCGAAACGGGAACGACGATCTCTTCAGCGAAGCAGCCATGACGCGCCCCAACAACGACCTTGTCGCCGACGCTGAAACCCGAGACCCCGCTGCCGCACTCCACGATGTCGCCCGCGCCTTCCATACCCGGCGTGAAGGGCAGCTCCGGTTTGTACTGGTACTTTCCCTGGATCATCAGGATGTCAGGAAAGTTCACGCTCGCCGCGCGCAACCGGACCCGCACACTGCCGGCGACAAGAGGAACCGCTTCAAGCGTCTCGAGCTGCATGCTGCTGAGATCATCAGACAGCACACGGACAAGCTGAGCGCGGATCATCCGATGGCGCGCCTCAGGTCCGCAATGATCTCGTATATGGCAGACCGCGCTGCAGGCACCGTCCCTCCCATCGCGGTGAAGGCATGGCTGAGGCTTTCATAGCACCGGTACAGGACTGGCACGCCGGCAACCTTCAGCGCCTCGGCATAGTCCCTGCCCTGGTCAACGAGAGGATCAAAACCCGCCGTATAGATGAGTGCAGGCGGCAGGCCAGACAGGTCTTTGTTGAGCCCCGGCGACGCACGCAAGTCCTGCGCGTCCTTCTCTGCATCAGTGAAATACAGGTCACGGAAGTAGTTCATGATCGGCGTTGTCAGCGGATACACGTCGCCGAATGCCGTCATCGACGCCGTCTGCGATTGCCAGTCGACCGCAGGATAAATCAGTAACTGCAGCACCGGCGGACGCTCGCCAAGCCGCTTCATCTCCTGGGCAATCACGGCAGAGAGATATCCGCCCGCCGAATCTCCACCAACCGCAACAATGTTCGGATTGCCGCCAAGGGACTTTGCATTGTCCCGCACCCATCTGAAGGCAGCCAGCGCATCATCCACCGCCGCAGGAAACTTGTGCTCGGGCGCAAGGCGATAATCAACGGACACAACAAGGCAGCCCGACCGCAACGCAATCTGGGAACAGAAGCTGTGACAGGTCTCAAGGTCCCCGATCACGCAGCCACCCATGTGGAAGTACACCAGCGTCGGCACAAGACGATTGGGCAGGCGCGGCGAATAGGTACGGGCGCGGATGCTTCGCTGCGGTGACACGGGAAGTTCCGTATCCGCAATGTCCACATCGTGGGATGCTGGAGCGTCAAGCATCGCAAGTCCATGGGCCGCAGCGAGCCGGGCCTGCACAGGCTCCAGGGTCTCCATGGAAGGCTGCTTCTTGCCCATGGCGCTGAGAAACTGGAGACGTGGATCAAGCACGCGCCCCTCGATCTTCAATGGCTTGCCGCCGGACATGGCAACGAGCCATCGTCCGGGCAGGCTCAGGATCAGGCGAACAAGCAGCTTCCTCATGGCTTCAAAATGCGGCTGACAGCCCTTCTGTCAAGGCCAAACCGTGTTAACCTGTTCGCGTGGATGACTTCAGGAACACGCTCGGATGACGGCACGCTACGATCTCGTGATACGCAACGGCAATGTGATCGACGGATCAGGGCAGGCTTCTCGCCAGGCCGACGTCGTGGTCAACGACGGCAGGATCGTCGCGGTCGGCTCTGTCCCCGGGTCAGGCCGCGAGGAGATCGACGCCACGGACAGGATCGTCACGCCGGGCTTTGTTGACATTCACACCCACTATGACGGTCAGGCCACGTGGGACCAGCGGCTGACACCATCCGCCTGGCACGGCGTCACGACGGCCGTGATGGGAAACTGCGGTGTCGGCTTCGCGCCCTGCAGGCGTCAGGATCACGACAAGCTGATCCGGCTCATGGAAGGCGTGGAAGACATTCCGCACGCAGTCCTGACAGAAGGCCTGAAATGGGACTGGGAGACATTTCCCCAATACCTTGAGGCCCTGGAAAGGCTTCCGCACGACATAGACTTTGCAACCCAGCTGCCGCACGGTGCGTTGAGGGTCTATGTGATGGGTGATCGTGGCGCACGCCGCGAAGAGGCAACGCCGGCCGACATCGAAGCCATGGCAAGAATTGCCGAGGAGGCTGTCAGGGCCGGAGCGTTGGGCTTCTCGACATCCCGCACATTGAACCACCGCACAAGTGACGGCGACCTCACGCCCACGCACTCGGCAGCAGCCGACGAACTGGCGGGCATCGCGCAGGGATTGAAGGCTGCAGGCAGCGGCGTGCTGCAGGTCATCACGGACTTCGTGGATGCACCCATCGAACGCGCAATGCTCAAGCGGCTCGTCGTGGAAAGCGGACGCCCCCTCTCCTTTTCGCTCGCACAGTCCGATCGCGCACCCGATGCCTGGCGCGGTCTGCTCGCGTTTCTCGACGAATGCGCCGCAGATAGACTGGCGGTAAAGGGGCAGGTCTGCGGTCGCCCCGTCGGCCTGCTTCTCGGCCTGTCACTCACGCTGAACCCGTTCTCTGCGCATCCCGCCTATAAGGAAATCGAACACTTTCCGTTCGACCAGCGCCTTGCAATCATGCGAACACCGGAGATGAAAGCGAGACTGCTGTCCGATACACCGTCGACGGACAACCCCTTCGTCAGGGCCGTATTGCGCAACTTCTCGAAGATGTTTCCTCTCTCCGATCCTCCCGACTATGAGCCGACGCCAGACCAGAGCCTCGGCGCACAGGCCACCCGCCTCAACCGACGCCCCGAGGAACTGGCATATGACTGGTTGCTGCAGGACAACGGACGCGCGCTCATCCTGTTCCCGTTCCTGAACTACGCCAGCGACAGCCTCGCGCCGTCCTTCGAAATGATGCGCCATCCGCACACGGTGCTGGGCCTCGGAGACGGAGGCGCGCATGTCGGCATGATCTGCGACGGCAGCTTTCCGACCTCGATGCTCACGCACTGGACGCGCGACAGGACCCGCGGCGGCCGACTGCCGCTGGAATGGGTCATCCGCGCGCAGACCCACGCCACGGCGTCAGCCGTCGGCCTCCTCGATCGCGGATTGCTCCAACCAGGCTTCAAGGCCGACATCAATGTCATCGACTACGCAAGGCTGACATTGCAGCGCCCGTCAGTGGCCTATGACCTTCCCGCAGGAGGCCGCCGCCTCGTGCAGCACGCACAGGGCTACGATGCAACAATCGTATCCGGCGCCGTGACATACAGGCATGGACAGGCGACCAAAGCCCTCCCCGGCAAACTGCTGCGGGGCGCGCGGCAAGCGCCCTAGCGTTCGGTCCTGGGCCCTAGCGTTCTGTCCTGGGGTAGCGCCGCGGCAGCGCCTGGACACCACCGAGGAAAAGCGCCGTCGCGAACTGCGCGGCATCGGCGACCGTCAAGTCTTCGCGCTTGACCAGTTGACCGGCAACTTCGAAGGCAACACCGACCATCGCTGCCATGAGCAGGTCGGGATCGGTCTCCGGCATGACGCCATTGCGAATGGCGATTTCAAGGTCCACGCGCAACTCGTCAAAGCCGGCGAGAACCTCCGGCGTATCAATGCGCACATGCTGGAGGTCCTGGTTGTCCCGCATCGTGGCGAAGGTGACCTGATCCGCCTTGACGAAGTCGAAGAATGCGCGGAACGAACCCGATATGAATTCCTCGAAGTTTCGCGCACGGATGCGTTCGGCCCGCAGCCGCGGCCTGACACGCAGCGCTGTTTCATCCCTTAGCGCCTGGAACACTTCTTCCTTGGACTTGAAGTAGTTGTAGAAAGTGCCTGACGCGAGCTTGGTCTCCCGGATGATATCGCGCACGGTCGTGGCGCCATAACCCAGTTCTGCAAACACACGACGCGCAGCATCGATGATGGCCTGCCGGTTCGACGCCTTGGTCTCTTCGCGCTTGCCGCGCAGCTTGTGATCGGGATCTGCACTCATGCGTCTGCCACAGCCTTGGCCGCCGGACGGATCACGCGAGGCTGAATGGGCAGCGCAAACTGCTGGCTCTCTGCGCGCCGATTGCCGCGCGCGATCTCACGCCTGAGATCGGTCGTGTACTCACCGCAATTGATCTGGATCGTGTGGCGGGGCGACGAGACATACCGGCTTCTCACACGCTCAAACATTTCAACCCTTTCCGCATTCTGTACATCGAAGGGTGGCAGCGCATACCGGCCCGTCAGGTACTGCCCCACAAGCTTGGACTGCTCCTCTGCAATGGGCATCATCGCGCACAGGGGCTGGACGAGCCCGACAAAGAACAGGTTGGAGAAGCGAGGATCAATCATCCGCTTCCAGAGCGCAATGTCATTTCCAGGCGCCGAGATGAAACCTTCTTCGAAGAAGGGGAACGTGATCTTGTATCCGGTGCACCACACGATGACATCGATGTCTTCCTGCGAACCATCGACAAATGACACCTGCCGCCCCTTGAGCTCCTTCACGTTCGGCTTGGGCTTTACGTCGCCCGAGCCAATGCGCAGGTAAAGCTCCTGGCTGACCGCTGGATGTGTCGACATGAGCGGATGATCCGGCTTGGGCAACCCATACTGTTCGGGTCGACCGGCAGTGGCTGCAAGCTGGCGCTCCACAAGCCATCTCATTAGCTCGCCCGGAATGAGTCGCTGCCAGAGTGGCGGATCCTGGCTCGGATGCACCGAGTGGGCATCAAGGACCTTGCCCCCCATGTATTTCGGAATGACCCAGTAGCCGCGCCTCTGG
>JBILMZ010000186.1:0-7029 GCA_044375275.1 Micropepsaceae bacterium
GCTGCTGGCGATGGTCGTGGCCTCCTATGGGCAGGAAAGTTCAAGACCCCAAGAGGAAGTGGTCGCGAGCGAGGCGCCTCGGCATTCCGTGCTCATCGACATCCTGCTGATTGCCACGGGGCTTGGCCTCCTCGTCATCGGTGCGGACATGCTTGTGCACGGATCTGTGTCCGTGGCACGCCAGTTCGGGATCTCGGAAACCGTCATCGGCCTCAGCCTTGTCGCCGCCGGGACCTCACTGCCCGAACTTGCCACTTCGATTGTTGCCGCGCTCCGGGGCAAGGCTGACATTTCGGTTGGAAACGTCACGGGATCCAACATCTACAACGTCCTGGGAATTCTGGGCGTGGCGGCACTGCTGGGTCCCGTCCAGATCGACTCGGAGATTGTACGGATCGACATGTGGGTCATGATCGCTGCGACCCTGGCCCTGTTCCCGCCGCTGGTCCTGGGCGGTCGTATCGGGCGCTTTTATGGCCTGCTGCTGCTGGCTGGCTACATCGCCTATGTCTTCTTCCTGTTCTCGAAAGTGGGCGCCTAATAACCCCACCGCTGTTGTGATTGTGGCCGTACGGGGCTTCGGCTAGAACCCCTCCGACGTTGCGGATGACACGCGGCATTGGAGGAAATGGCATGGTTGCGCCTGATGTAAGCCTTGGAAACTGGTTCCTGCAGAGGTCGAAGCGCACGGGGTACCGGCGGGCGCTGACCTTCGAGGGCAAGAGCTGGACCTATGCCGAGATGCAGGCGCGCTTTGACAAGCTCGCCGGTGCGCTGAAGGCAGCGGGCGTCTGCCGGGGCGACCGCGTGGCTTTCATCGGCCTGAACCAGCCGGCCTTCTTCGACACGATGTTTGCAGCGGCCCGCCTGGGCGCCATCTTCGTGCCGCTCAATTTCAGGCTCACCGGCCCGGAACTCGACTACATCATCAATGACGCGGGCGTGCACACGATCGTCGCCGACACCCCACATCGTGGCGTGATCGACTCCATTCGTGGAAAACTGCCTTGCCGCAGCTACCTGTCGGCGGATGTCGATGCCGAAGGCTGGACCTCGCTTGCGGCCTTCACCGACAAGGCGGAGCCCTATACAGGCAATGAGCCGGTCGGCGAGGACGAAATCGCGATCATCATGTACACGTCGGGCACCACGGGTCGCCCGAAGGGCGCGATGCTGACCCACGGGAACCTGTGGTGGAACAACAGCATGGGGCTGCTCACCATCGACACGAACGAGACCGACGTGACGCTGGTCTGCGCGCCGCTGTTTCACATTGGCGGGCTGAACGTGACGACGCTGGTTGCCTGGCAGAAGGGCGCCGAGGTCCTGCTTCATCGCGGGTTTGATCCGACGCGCTGGATCGAGGATGTGGTGAAGCACAAGGTGACGTCGGCGTTCGCTGTCCCCGCAATGCTTCTGGCCGTGAGCCATCATCCCTCGTTTGCCAGTGCGGACCTGTCGAGCCTGCGGATGGTCCTGTGCGGTGGTGCGCCGGTACCGGAACCGCTGCTGCTTCTCTACGCCAAGCGTGGGGTTCCGGTGAACCAGGGCTATGGTCTCACGGAAACGGCGCCGATGGCGACGTTCCTGACCAGCGAGTGGGGTGCCAAGAAGGTAGGTTCGGCCGGGCGTCCCGGGTTCTTTGTCGACGTCGAACTCATGGATGCCGATGGCAAGTTCATCCATGAGCCGATGGCACGTGGCGAAGTGGTCATTCGTGGTCCGAACGTCATGAAGGGCTACTGGAACAAGCCTGAAGCCACCGCTGCCGCGATCGATGCGGCGGGCTGGTTCCACTCGGGCGACGTTGGCTATTACGATGCCGATCGCTTCCTCTATATCTGCGATCGCGTGAAGGACATGGTCATCACGGGTGGCGAGAACGTCTATCCGGCCGAGGTCGAAGCCGTGCTCTATGCCCATCCGGCCATTTCGGAAGTGGCGGTGCTCGGCCAGCCGGACGAGAAGTGGGGCGAAGCCGTTGTTGCCGTCGCCGTGCTGAAGGCCGGTCAGACGCTGACGCTGGAAGAGTTGCGGGCCTGGGGCACGGAGCGTCTGGCACGTTACAAGCTGCCGTCACGGCTCGAGATCATCGATGCCATGCCGCGCAATCCTGCCGGCAAGGTTCTGAAGTTTGAACTGCGCAAGCGGTTCGTCGTAAAGTAGGCGGATGCTGGCGGCGTAAGCGTCGAATTGTGTTCGAAAAGTGGCGACAATGGGGCTGGCCTGTGGCTGGCCCTTTTGTTTTCGGGGACAGGGTGACGGAGCAAGTTTTCGCACAGCCCTGAGATGCAATTGGCTTGACTTTTCGTGCGCATCTGTTAACCTCTGCCTCATGTTCAAGACGCCCTCTGCACCCACCTCAGGTTCCGCTCCCTGCCCAGAAACGGGGACGCCAGAAGCAGAAGAGCCCGGCCAGCGAAGACTGGCGTGATCTGAATTTCCCGCTATTGGCCTGCGTTCTCCTCACGGGGAAACTGCGCGCGCCATTGAATCAGCAGGTTCGCACCTGCAAGCGGGCAGTCACGCCAGCCCCATGGTGTATAGGGCTCAAGTGAAGCGGAGAAACGTATGGAAAATTCAGGAGAGACGCCGATGGCTGGATTTGACAGGCTGCATCTGGGCAAGTTGATCGGCGAGCGCGAGCTTACGCTGGAACTTCTGGGCGAGCGCCTGGAGGCGGAAGGAATTTCGCTGGCCATGGACGGAGATGGCGACATTTATGTGAGCGATGCGGTGCTGGGCTTCCCGTTCTGGATGTCGATCGACCGCGGCAACAAGGTGATCATCCTCTACACGCATCAGGACTATGAAACTGACCAGGGAGCGCTTGAGGCGCTGGAAGTCGCTCAGCGTCTGCAGCACGGACCGCTGACGCCGCAGTTCTTCCTGCAGGGCCACAGGCTCTACGCGCACTATTTCCTGTCGTATCGGGAGTGGCTGGTGGTTTCCCATGCCTATGAAGCTGCCTGCCGCTTTGCCGAATATGCGGCGAACCTTCCGCCCTGCAACGACAATGGTGGCGATCGCCCGGCGCGGGTGCTCAACTAGGGCGTCTGGCAGGTCTGCTATTGCTGCTGTTGTTGCTGCTGGTGCAGCGGGTCAAGTGATGACGCGGCGTTGCTGCTGGACGCGCGCGTCATGGTGCGGACGATGCGCAGAAAGTCATCCTGGCGGCGAAGGGCCTGGCTGGGCGATACGCTGACGGCGACGGCGAGTTCCGAGCTCGCGTCACCCTTGTAGATGCCGCGGGCTGGCGGGACGTCGTCATAGTCGCGTCCGATGGCGACACGTATGTGCCGCTCGGCTGCCAGCACGTTGTTCGTGGGATCGAAGCCGACCCAGCCTGGTCCCGGGATGTAGGCCTCGACCCAGGCATGAGTGGCATCGGCGGATGAACGGTCGCCGGCATCGCGCTTCGTGAAGAGATAGCCTGATACATAGCGCGCCGGGATGCCCCACATGCGTGCGGTCGTCAGCATGATGTGGGTGAAGTCCTGGCAGACGCCCTTGCGCTTGCCGAGGGCCACATCGATGGGGGAGTCTACTTCCGTTTCATCGGGCGCATAGGCGAACGAGTCGAACAGCACGCGGCACAGGCGGCGCATTGTCGTCATCGGGTCGCCGGTGCGGGCCAGGCCTTTCTCCCTCAGGAAGTCGTGCAGCATCGGGGTGGGGGAGGCGTGTCCGTGCGCGAACAGCATGTCGAAGTGATCGTTCTTCACCTGCTCGGATTCCAGGTGCTGCCAGGTCTGCTCGTCGACCCATTCGGGTGCGGCTGGTACGGGGTTTACTTCCACCTGCGCTTCGACTTCGACGAGAAGCTCCTGGTGCGCGCTCGGGACGTCAAAGTGATAGACGGCGTTGCCGAAGTGATCGGTATAGGCCTGCAGCGCGGCGCGCGGTGTGGTCGCGACCTGGAACGAGCGCAGGCGCTGCGGGCCTTCCGACTTGGGCTGCATGTAGAGCTGCATGATGCTCTCGCGGACGGGAGCATCGTAGCGGTACCGGGTGATGTGGCGGATCGAATAGAACATGTGCGCTAGCCCGGCAAAAGTTCGTCGACGGTGTAGCCGATGAAGGCGTCGTAGACCGACTGGTGGATGGCCTTGCAGGAGGTCTGGATCGAGCGCAGGAACGTGTCGATGTCGCCTGCCAGAAGCTCGTCGACCTGACCATAGTCAAGGCTGGCCTTGAGGCGACCGGCAAGGCGCTCGGCCTGCACGCGCCTTCCGGCGACGCCTCCGGCGCCGAGGAAGCCCAACTCCTCCTGCACGCGATCAACGGAGAAACGGATCGAGTGCGGAAACTGCGCATCAAAGATCAGGAAGTCGGCAATCTTCGCGGGCTCGACTTCGGCGGTGTAGACCTTGCAGTAGGCTTCGAAGGCCGTGCATTGCTTGAGCAGGGTGATCCAGTCGAAGTACTGGGGCGCCCGCAGTTTCTGCGTTACATCCGGCGGCTGGTCGCCGAAGTACAGGTCCAGCAGGCGGCTGACCAGCTGGGCCCTTTCGATGTGTCGGCCCAACTGGATGAAATGCCAGCCCTGGCCATGGCGCATGGTGGAGTCGGTGATGCCGGCAAACAGCAGCAGTTCGTTTCCGATGTCGTGAAGGACGGATACGGGCTGGCGTGTCCAGTCGCGTTCGAACTCCGTCGTGTTGATCCGCAGGTAGAGGCGGTTGAGCTGTCCCCACATCTCGGTTGAAATCAGCTCGCGCACCTGACGGGCATTGTCCCGGGCCAGCCTGACGGCCGAGATGATGCTGGACGGGTGGGCGCGGTCGATCGTGAAGGTGCGCGCGATATCCAGCGGCTGGCCTTCGGTTGCTGTCGCCACAGGCCACGCCAGTGCGGCGGTCACGCGCACCCAGGCTTCGTCGGCATCATCGGGTGACTGGTCCAGCATGGCCTCCAGCTTCACCGCGAGGACCCGCGCCGTATGCTCCGCCCGCTCGAGATAACGCGCCATCCAGTAGAGCGAGTCCGCCACGCGCGACAGCATGCCGGTGTCCATCATGTGCAGCGCTCCCTCATCCGACGACCCACGTGTCCTTTGAGCCGCCGCCCTGGCTCGAGTTCACCACCAGGCTGCCGCGCTTGAGGGCGACGCGTGTCAGCGCCCCCGGTACCAGGCGCGTGTTGCGTCCGGTCAGGATGTAAGGGCGCAGGTCGACATGGCGTGCTTCCACTCCCGCGCCCAGGAAACAGGGCGAAGTCGAAAGCTGGATGGTCGGCTGGGCGATGTAGTTGTCAGGGTCGGCGCGCACCTTGTCGGCGAAGTCGCTGCGCTCGGCCGCCGTCGCATGCGGTCCTACCAGCATGCCGTATCCGCCGCTTTCGCCAACGGCTTTCACGACGAGCGTGTCGAGATTGGCGAGTACGTAGGAAAGCGCCTTGGGCTCGCGGCACCGGAAGGTTTCGACGATGCCGAGCAGTGGCTCCTCGGCGAGGTAATAGCGGATGATGTCGGGGACGTAGGAGTAAACAGCCTTGTCGTCGGCCACGCCTGTGCCGATCGTGTTGGCGATCACGACGTTGCCGGACCTGTACGCATTCATCAGGCCGGGGACACCCAGCGCGGAGTCTCGCCTGAAAGCCAGCGGATCGATGAAGTCATCGTCTATGCGGCGATAGATGACGTCGACACGCTTCACGCCTGATGTCGTGCGCATGTAGACGATGTTGTCATGGACAAGCAGGTCGCGGCCTTCGACGAGTTCAATGCCCATCTGGCGTGCCAGGAACGCGTGCTCGTAATAGGCTGAATTGAAGATGCCCGGCGACATCAGCACGATGCGCGGATCATCCCGGAAGCCGGTGGCGAGTTCCCTCAGCGTGGTCAGAAGCTCGTTCGCGTAGGATTCGATTGGCCGTACGCCGCAGGCGCGGTAGAGATCCGGGAATGCACGCTTTACGACCTCGCGGTTGGCCAGCATGTAGGAAACGCCGGAAGGAACGCGCAGGTTGTCTTCAAGCACGACGAGAGAGCCATCTTCCTTCCGGATGATGTCCGTGCCGCAGACATTGACATAGGCGTCGAGCGGTACGGGAACGCCACGCATCTGCCTCAGATAATGCTTTGATCCGTAGACCAGGTCCCGGGGCACGATCCCGGCATTGAGGATGCGTCCTTCATTGTAGACGTCCTTCAGGAACAGGTTCAGCGCCGTGATGCGCTGGCGCAGGCCTGCTTCAAGCTTGTCCCATTCCTTGCCGGGAACGATCCGGGGGAGCAGGTCGGTCGGGATGATCTTCTCGGTCGCGTCGTGGTGGCCGTAGACCGTGAACGTGATTCCCTGGTGAAGGAATGACTGCTCGCAGGCCTGCTGGCGGCGGACGAGTTCATCCGCGGGCAGGGTGGTCAGCGCGTCGTAGAGGGCCGCCGCATGAGGGCGTGGCGTTCCGTCCGGCAGGAACATCTCGTCGTAGGGTGTGCCCAATACATAGTCAGTGAACGGCTTGTCCACCCCGGGCCTCGCCCGGTTGCTGACGATCGCTGGTCTGGTTCTGGCGGGACCTGTTTCCATCGGCCAATCAACTTTTTTGCTGAGGAAAGAAGGCCTTGTCGTGCACGCGCAGTCAATGTTTGACGCTGCATAAATGTTGGGCAGGCGTAGAAAAAGAGTGCACGAAAGGCACAGAAAGGTCTCTGCGCGCACAAAAAGGGGAGACCAGAGGACTCCCCAAGTTGGCATGCAGGGTGAAGGCACGCCAGATGATGATGTCAGCCTGCGGGATCAGTCCGAATCACACGCCGTCCATTAGCAGTTCGAAGTTGTCTCCGGTCGTTGTGTTCCAGAACTGGAAGAGCGTGGAGCCATCCGACACGCCCTGCAGGATTACGGTGACCTGCGCTCCTGGGCCTGACCCGTAAGGGTCAGTGTGGTGACGCTGGGCGAGCTTTGCGCTGCACTTGCCGTCCAGTAGCTGCTGTTGCCGAGATTGAAGTGGGTGAAGTGGGTGAAGTCGGTGAAGTCGGTGAAGTCGGTGAAGTCGATGCCCAAACCGCCGTCAATGACGTTGTTG
>JBILMZ010000024.1:0-22237 GCA_044375275.1 Micropepsaceae bacterium
CTGCTCGCACGAACTGCCGCACTCCCGGTCGGTCAGCACGGCGACGCGCACCGGCCGCTTGCGGCGGGGTTCATCGGGATCGACCCTGGTCACGGTGTCCCCGAGGCTCGGATGCGGCGCGTAGGTGCCCGCCGGTACCGCTCGCATGGCCGTGACAAGGCGCTCGAGGGACGCGATGCAGTTCTTGTCGCCCGGCGCATAGAAGTCGCAAAGGCCGGCAGTGGCTTTGATGTTGGCAGGCGTCGACAGGAACTCCACGCCCGCGATGAAGATCGGGTTGCCGATCACCGCATCCGTGATGGGCGCATAGGTGCCATCGTCGCCCCCGTTGTTGTCGCGCACGTCGATGATCCAGTTCGGCGTGCGTTCGAGCCGCTTGCGGTTGTCGGCCATCATCTTCACGATGCCTTCGGCCGCCGACGCAAAGAAGGTAGGCAAGGTCAGGAGAACGGTCTTGTCCGACAGCCACGCGATGCGGGCCTGTGGCGGCGCCGCGGCCGCAGCACCATCGTCGGCCTTCTGCTCGGCTTCGCCGGCAGGCGACCAGTCAGCCGGCGTAACGGCAAGGTGGCCGTCGCGCCACGCTCTCAGGTAGGTCTGGATGATGTTGCCGCAGTCATCCTCGGTCTTCGCCGACGCGGCCTCGCGCATCGCCTTGTCAAAGGCCGCCGCGATCAGGCTCTCGCCGCGGACCCGTCGGTTGTCGGCAGCCCCGGTGTCATTGGCGATCAGGAAGTCCGGCAGATAGGCAATGTCGCGCTTGCAGTTCTCGGCAACGCTGGCCTCTGCGCCCGACGAAGGGGACGGCGCAACCACGGCTGCAAAGGCCGTCGCAAGCAGCAGGGACAGCAAAGTGGTCGGACGCATGGACAACCCCCAGGTAAGGCGCACGAAAAACCCAAACGCCATCGTTCAATAAGACAGGATTGCGACGAAAGGAATGCCACAAGGGCAGACCGTGTTTGGAAACCGACGGAAGTGCATGTTAGTCACGCAATTGTGAAGCCGCCCGCTGCATGCGGGCTGGCGCGAGAAGGAAAGTCCATGTCGCTCCCCCTTGAAGGCGTCCGCATCGTCGACCTCTCGGCCATCATCTCGGGTCCGATGGCAACCCGGATCCTGGCGGACCAGGGCGCAGACGTCATCAAGGTCGAAGCTCCCGGCCCCGGAGACCTCGTGCGCTATCTCGGCCCCCAGCGCAACGGCGTGAATGCGATGTTCACCGCCGTCAACCGCAACAAGCGCGCCATCGTGTTGAACCTGAAAACGCCGGACGGCCGCAACATCCTGCTCGACCTGGTAAAGACGGCGGACGTGTTCGTGGAGAACTTCCGGCCCGGCGCCATCGAAAAGCTGGGCCTCGGCTACGAGACGCTGAAGGCGATCAACCCCGGCCTCGTCTATGTGTCGATGTCAGGTTTCGGGGACACGGGCCCCTACGCGAGACGGCGCGTCTATGACCCGGTCATCCAGGCGACATCGGGCTTCTCCGACACCCAGAAGAACGCCACGACAGGCGAGCCGCAGCTCATCCAGACGCTCGTCTGCGACAAGGCGACAGCGATTACCGCCGCGCAGGCGATCACGGCCGCACTCTATGCCAAGGCGCGAGGCCGCGGCGGCAGCAAGGTCGAGATCAACATGCTCGACAGCGCGATCGCCTTCCTCTGGCCGGACTCGTTCTACAATCTTGTGTTCGAGGAGGAGTTCAACCGCTCGCCGGACTTCGCAAGCTTCTACTCGATCCGCAAGACGAAGGACGGCTACATCACCATGATCGCCCTGTCCGACGACGAGTTCCGCGCCACCTGCCGCGCCATCGGCCGGCCAGAGATCGCCGAAGACCCGCGCTTCCGGACCATCATGGATCGCATGCAGAATGCCAAGGTCATGACCGACATGATCTCGGAAGTCGTGGCAGGCTACGCAACGGCGGAAATCACGGCGCGCCTCGAAGCCGAAGATGTGCCCCACGCGAAAGTCCTGAAGCGTGAAGAGGTGCTCACCAACGAACAGGTCCTCGTCAATGGCAGCATCGGTGTGCTGGAAGACCCACGCGCCGGCCGGATGAAAGTCGCAAGGAGTCCCGCACGCTTCGACGGCGAGGCCATGCCTTTTCGCCGTCCCGCACCGGGCCTTGGAGAGCACACCAACGAAGTGCTGGGTGAGCTTGGAAAAACGCCCGATCAGGTAGCGGCGCTGCGCAAGGCAGGGGCCGTCGCCTGACCGGGTCGCGTGCGGTCGGGCGCCTAGCGCTCGATATTGTAGTCGATGGTCACCACCACGCGCGCAAGCTTGTCGACGGTGGTCTTGTCATAGGTGCCGCCGTAGTCGGTGGCTTCTTCGCTCGCACCTGCCGGCAGGATGTAGAACGAGCCCTGCGAGGCAGAGCGCATCGCGCCCACCCTGACGTTGCCGTTCTTCGCAAACTCTTCGGCGCGCTTCTGCGCATTCTGCGTTGCAGCACCAATCAGGGACATCTTCACGTCTTCAAGGGTCGTCACCAGGAACAGCGGATCTTCATGGCTGACCGGGAGGCCTTCCGCTTCAAGCTGCAGGATCGCCTTGTTGGCAGCGATCACGCGCGGCAGGTCCGTGGAGCGCACGACGATGTTCTGCGCACCATTGAAGCCGCGCTGGACGGTTCGCGTGCGACCGCCGGGAGCATCTTCCTCGACCATGTTGGGCGTCACGTTTTCATTGCCGTCAGTCAGCGCGTCCTTCGCAAAACCCTGGGCCGTGAGGAAGGCTTCCAGCGCCGGGCGTTCCTTGCGCAGCTTGGCCAGCGTGTCGGCGAAGCTGCTGCCCTGAACGCGAAGACCCACCGTCCACTCAGCGGCATCGGCCGCGACCGGCTTCTCGGCGAGTCCCTTCACGGTGATGGTTTGCCGCGCGGCGCCGATCTGCTTTGCGTGGATGCCGAAGATAAGCGCGGCCAGGGACATGCCCACAGCCAGCAGCACGCCAAGGATCACGACGGCTTTCGAATTGTCGAGGGTCACTAAAGGTCTCTCCATGGTTCAGGGTGGTGATTCCACCATCCCGCACTGGAGAGCACAAATTGTGCTGCCTTTGTGTCAAAATCGCGATTGTGACCGGCGTCAACTTCAACCAGCAATTAGCGGGCGTCGGAGATGATGACCTGGTCGATCAGCGCTTCGGCCGTCACACGACTGCCATAGACGCCCTGCGCAAGGCTGGTGCAGTATCCTGGCAGCATCCTGATTGTCTGCTTGAGAGGATCACCCATGGGCAATATCGTCGAGGACATCGTCCGTTCAACCATCACGAAGGCCGCGGGCGCGGTCGCCGCCGCCCGACGCGGCCTGATGAATGACACGACCGAGAACCCGTTCCTGACCGGCATCCACGAGCCGATGAAGGACGAACGCACGCTCACCGAGCTGAAGGTCACCGGCATGATCCCGGCCGATCTCGACGGACGCTATGTGCGCATCGGACCCAACCCGGCGACACCGCCCAAGGCAGCCGCCTATCACTGGTTCATGGGCGACGGGATGATCCATGGTGTCCGTCTGCGCAACGGCAAGGCCGAGTGGTATCGCAATCGCTGGATCCGCAGCACGGCCGTGAGCAAGGCGCTCGGCGAACCTGAAGTGCCGGGCCCGCGCCACTTCTTCGACACGGTCAACACCAACATCGTTCCGCATGCCGGCCAGACATGGGCCGTCGTTGAAGCGGGCGGCTATCCTGTGCGCGTGGGTCCCGACCTCGAGTCGATCGCCCATGATCCCTTTGGCGGTTCACTGAAGGGAAGCTTCAGCGCGCATCCGCATCTCGATCCCGACTCGGGCGAACTCCATGCCATCTGCTACGAAGGACCAAACCAGGACACCATCCGCCACGTGGTCGTCGACCGCGACGGCAAGGTCCGCCGCGAGGAACCCATCGCCGTCAAGCACGGCCCGATGATCCATGACTGCATGATCACGAAGAACTACGTCATCATCCTCGACCTGCCGGTGACCTTCTCGATGAAGCGCCTGCTCGCAGGCTATGGCTTCCCCTATGCCTGGAACACGGAACACAAGGCCCGCGTTGGCCTGCTGCCGCGTGAAGGCAAGAGCGACGATGTGATCTGGTGCAGCATTGATCCGTGTTACGTCTTCCACCCCTGCAACGGTTTCGAGACACCGGACGGCAAGGTCATCCTCGACGTCTGCGCGCATGACACCATGTTCGCCGAGAGCACGATGGGACCCGACTCGAAGAGCGTGCCCTTCGAACGTTGGACGATCGATCCCGCCGCGCGCAAGGTCGACCGCAAGGTCCTCGACGCCGAGAGCCAGGAGTTCCCGCGTCCGAACGAAGCGCTCATCGGCAAGCCCTATCGCTATGCCTACACGGTGTCGCTGGCCGCTGACGTCTTCGTCGGCACCTCGACCCGCTACTTCAAGCACGACCTCGAAAAGGGTGCGCGCCAGGTCCACGACTTCGGACCCGGCCGGGTCCCGGGCGAGTTCGTCTTTG
The DNA here is from genome assembly GCA_044375275.1 of Micropepsaceae bacterium. Taxonomy (GTDB): domain Bacteria; phylum Pseudomonadota; class Alphaproteobacteria; order Micropepsales; family Micropepsaceae; genus SZUA-430. The sequence continues at coordinate 4,492 of JBILMZ010000024.1, forward strand.
TGGCCAAGCCCAACGCAAAAGCCGAGGACGATGGCTGGCTCATGGGCTATGTGATCGACACCACGACGGACACGACCGATCTTGTGATCCTCGATGCCGCGAACTTCGAAGCGGCGCCACAGGCCACCATCACGATCCCGCATCGAATCCCTCCCGGCTTCCACGGTAACTGGATGCCGGCCACCGTTTGAGACGGAAGACGTAGCGAAATCAGGGCGGGCTTGCGCAGGCGCAGACCCGCCCTTTAGCATCAGCGTCATAACCAACCAATTTCGGAATCATCATGACCCTTCCCGCCGTCCTACAGAACCGCCTGTCGATCCCGATCGTCGGCGCGCCGCTCTTCATCGTCTCGGGTCCCGAGCTCGTCATCGCGCAGTGCAAGGCGGGCATTGTCGGCTCGTTCCCGGCGCTGAACGCGCGGCCGGTGGAACTGCTCGACACATGGCTCGAGCGCATCAAGAACGAACTCGACGACCACGAGCAGAAGACCGGAAAGAAGACCGCGCCCTATGCGGTCAACCAGATCTGCCACCATTCGAACGATCGCCTCATGCAGGACATGGCGATCTGCGTGAAGCACAAGGTACCGATCATCATCACGAGCCTGCGCGCCCCAACCGAGGTCGTGAAGGCCACGCACTCCTATGGCGGCGTGCTGTTCCACGACGTGATCAATATCCGTCACGCGAAGAAGGCCGCGGAGGAGGGCGTCGACGGCCTCATCCTGGTCTGCGCGGGAGCGGGCGGCCATGCGGGGACACTGTCACCCTTTGCGCTGGTGCCGGAAGTACGCGCCTGGTTTGACAAGACGATCCTCGTCTCGGGCTCGATCGCGCATGGCGGTAGCGTCCTGGCGGCCCAGGCGATGGGCGCAGACCTTGCCTATCTCGGCACGCGATTCATCGCGACGACCGAAGCCAACGCGGACCAGCGCTACAAGCAGATGCTGGTCGAAACCGCCGCGCAGGACATCGTCTACTCGAACCTGTTCACCGGTGTGCACGGCAACTACCTCGCCCCCTCGATCACCGCCGCAGGCCTCGACCCGGCCAACCTGCCGGAAGCCGACAAGTCCAAGATGAACTTCGGCTCGGGCGGCAACATGGAAAAGAAAGCCTGGAAGGACATCTGGGGCGCGGGCCAGGGCGTAGGCCAGATCCACGAAATCGTCCCGACCGCCGACGTCGTCGCCAAGCTCAAGCGCGAATACGACGAAGCCAAAAAGCGCATCGCGGCCTGAGTTCATCCTGCGACCTCAGCTTTGCGTTGAGGTCGCAAGGATCGCTGACACAAACGCACAAAACAGAAAAGGCACAACGAACTGAATCTTGGCGCGCAAAGCGCGCCGGGACAGCATCTGTCACGCGCAAGCCTCACCAACTGTAACCCATTGTGCCTTTTCTGTTTTGTGCCTTCGTGTCAGCCCTCTTCCCACCCGTAGCGGCAGCCGCACCGTCGAAAGGGGATCACGCAAAGACGCAAAGTAGAAAAGCCGCAAAGAAAAAGATCATGGCGCGCGCCGCGCGCCGAAAACAGTAAAACGACGCGCGCACCAAACGCATCCGTACTTCTTTGCGTCTTTTCTACTTCGCGTCTTTGCGTGAAATATCTTCCTTCCCCACCGCCGCAACGCCCCAGCCTACTTCTGCCCCGAAGGCGGCGTATGCCAGCGTCTCAGCATCTCCACCGCCAGCAGCAGCAGCGAAGAGAAGAGGATCAGCAGCGTCGCCACCGCCAGGATGGTCGGGCTGATCTGCTCGCGAATGCCGGACCACATCTGGCGCGGGATCGTGCGTTGCTCCGGTCCGCCAAGGAACAGCACCGTCACCACTTCATCAAACGACGCCGCAAAGGCAAACAGCGCCCCGGAAATCATGCCCGGCGCGACCAGCGGCAGTGTCACGCGGAAGAAGGTGGTGAACGGGTCGGCACCCAGGCTCGACGACGCCTTGATCAGGTTCTGGTCAAACCCGGACAGCGTGGCCGTCATCGTGATGACCACGAAGGGAACGCCGAGCGCCGTGTGCGCAAAGATGATGCCGAGCGTGGTCTGCGCCAGGCCAACGCTGGAATAGAAGAAATACATGCCCGCCGCCGCAATCACGATCGGCACGATCAGCGGCGAGATCAGCAGCGCCATGAAGAAGTCGCGGAACGGCATGTTGCTGCGCGCCAGCCCCATCGCCGCCAGCGTGCCGAGCACGGTTGCGAGCGCCGTCGAGGCCAGCGCGATGATCAGGCTGTTCTGCATCGCCTCGAGCCATTGCGGGTTCTCGATGATGTCGCGGTACCAGCGCAGCGAGAAGCCGTCCGGCTGCAGCGTCAGCATCTTGTCCGTGAAGCTGAAATAGGGCTCGGCATTGAAGGAGAGCGGAATGACCACGAGCAGCGGCGCCAGCAGGAATACCAGCACGCCGATCGCAAACCAGCGATTGACGATCACATCGAAGCCCGACTGGTCCCAGCGTCTCTTCGGGTTCGCCATCCTAGCCGAGCCTCAGTCTGTTCATGCCGACCAGCCGCGCATAGAAGACATAGAGCACGAGCACGCCGCTGAGCAGGATGCCGCCCAGTGCCGCCGCGAGACCCCAGTTGAGTGAGGTCTTCATGTGGAACTCGATCATGTTGGAGATCAGCTGGCCGGTGCGGCCGCCCACCAGTGCGGGCGTGATGTAGTAGCCAAGGGCGAGGATGAACACGAGCAGGGCACCCGCAGCGGCGCCTGGAAGCGTCATCGGGAAATACACCCGCCAGAAGGCCGTCCATGGGGCCGCACCCAGCGACACGGCCGCGCGCTTGAGCGCCGGCGGCACGGACAGCATGACGCTGTAGGTCGGCAGGATCATGAAGGGCAGCAGGATATGCGTCATCGCAATGATGGTGCCGGTCATGTTGTGGATGAGCTCGAGCCGGGCCGCTTCACCTGCCACGGCCGCCACCGCATCGTTGACGACACCGTTGGTCTGGAGGAGCGCGATCCACGCTGTTGTCCGCACGAGCAGCGACGTCCAGAAGGGCAGCAGCACGAGGATCAGCACAAGGTTGCGCCTTCGCTCGTCCAGGTGGGCAATGAAATAGGCCAGCGGATAGCCAAGCAGGAAACACAGCGCCGTCACGCCTGCAGCCACCACCATCGTGCGCGCAAACAGCGTGATGTAGATCTGCTCTTCCTCCGGCTTGGGCACCCAGCTGCCGTCTGCCTTTCGCATCTGGTCGAGAGCCGACACGTAATAGCCGGAGGTGGCGGACGCACTGGCATGGCGCAGGGCGCCCCAGAGTTCCGGCTCGCTCCATTGCAGGTCGATCTGGTTGAAGGCCTGCGCATAGGGCGGCTCGAAGGTGTGAGCCTCCTTCGCGGTCTTGATCATGAGCGAGCGCATGCCGGAGCGCTCGAAGTTCATGCGGGTCGCGACCTTGCCGATCTGGCCCGTATTGTGCGCACGGACAAGATCATCGGCCAGTGCGGAATAGGCACTGAAGGGCGGGCGCCCCTTTCCATCCCAGGAGCGCAGCGCGGCCGCCGTGCGCGGAAGGATGTCAGCAACCGTGCTGTCCTCGAAGCTGCGCGTGAGCATCGAAGCGATGGGAAGGAGAAAGGTGACGAAGAGAAACGCAAGCAGCGGCAGGACAAGCATGAGCGTACCCCGGCGCGCGCGCTTGCCCGAGAGCCGGTACTGTTCTGCCAGGCTGATGCCACCCGTAGCCACTTCGATGCGTCCCCCCGTTTGCCTGCCCGCTTACTTCGCGAGCCAGGCCGCCCAGCGCTGGTTGAGCTCTTCCTGACGGTCAGCCCACCACAGGAAGTCGATCTGGATGGCGTTCTTCGCGTTCTCCGCTGAGTTCGGCATGTGCGGCTGCATGTCGACGCCCTTGTCGGCATGCTTGCCGACGAGCGGCAACGAGGACTTGCGCGCCGGACCATAGGCGATCCACTTCGCCTGGTCGGCGAGGCGCTGCGTGTCCGTGGCGAAGGCGATGAACTCCATGGCCTTGTCGAGTTTCTTCGACCCCTTCACGACGGCCAGCACGTCGAGCTCAAGCAGCTGTCCGTCCCAGATGATCTGGAAGGGCTTGTTCTCCATGATCGAGGCGTCGAAGATGCGGCCGTTATAGGCCGTGGTCATGGTCACTTCGCCGTCGGCCAGCAGCTGCGGCGGCTGGGCGCCGGCTTCCCACCAGATGACGTGATCCTTGATCGTGTCGAGCTTCTTGAACGCGCGGTCCACGCCTTCCTTGGTGCCGAGCACCTCATAGACTTTCTCGCCCGGAACACCATCGGCGCGCAGGGCCATCTCGAGGTTGATCTTCGGGCTGGTCTTGCGCATGCCGCGCTTGCCGGGGAAGGTCTTCACGTCAAAGAAATCGGCAAGCTTGGACGGGATGTTTTTCTCGAACTTCGTCGTGTCGAAGGCCACGATGTGGCTGAACAGGATCGTGGTCACGGCGCACGGCGTGATGCCGTTCTGGACGAAGTCCTGTATGGCCGGCGTGCCATCGGGAGCCGCGGGCAGGTTGCCGGCATCGATCTTCTCGAGCAGGCCCTCGTCACAGGCGCGCTGGGCGTCCGCAATCTCCATGTCGACGACGTCCCACGTCACGTTGCCGGCTTCCACCATCGCCTTGATCTCGGCGACGCCACCATTGTAGTCGATCGAATTGATCTTCTGGCCGGTCTTGGCTTCGAAGGGCTTGTGATAGGCCTCGATCTGGCTCTTCGTATAGGCACCGCCCCACGAAACGACGACCAGGGAGCCAGTGCTGCCCGCGGCAACGGCACCTGCCGGCGCAGCGGCGCCATCAGTATTCGGCAGTTCCATGTCGCTCAGTTCGGCATCGAGCTGGTTCACGGCTTTCTCCGAGCCGCGGCCCAGCATGAACAGGAGCACGCCCGCAAGGATAACGACGGCGGCGGCTGCAGCGATGATGATCGTGGTCGTCCGGCCCATAATCTTTCCTCAAATGTTGGTGTGTTATGCCTGGAACATCAGGAAGCAAATGCGCGGGCAAATGCTGGCTCCCAGCACAGCGTGACAGCCACGCCCTTTGCCGGAAGTTCGATGCTGCGCGCAGGCGTCTTGACGTAGATTTCACTCATTCCCGGCGCCGACAGTTTTACGCGCACATGGTCGCCGTGGAAGATAAAGTCCTCGATCAGCGCGGCAACATGATTGCCGCCCGGCGTCGTTTCGGCCGAGATCGAGAGGTTTTCGGGCCGAACGCAAACAACGCCGGTCTGACCCACGGTATCACAATTGCCATTGAGCGCCCGCACGCGTGAGCCGCCAATCAGTTCGACCACGCACTCGTCGCCCTTGATCGAGACGACCTTGCCGGGCAGCGCGTTGTTCTCGCCGATGAAGCCGGCCACGAAAGCGTTCGAAGGTTCCTGGTAGATGCGCGACGGCGTATCCAGCTGCTGGATGATGCCCTCGTGGAACACGGCGATGCGGTCCGACAGCGTCAGCGCTTCGCTCTGGTCATGCGTGACATAGACAATCGTCACACCCAGTTCGCGATGAAGGCGCTTGAGTTCGTATTGCATCTGCTCACGCAGGTGCTTGTCGAGTGCGCCCAGCGGCTCGTCCATCAGCACGAGTTCCGGGTCGAACACCAGCGCACGCGCCATGGCAACACGCTGCTGCTGTCCACCTGACAGTTGCTGCGGCTTGCGCTTCTCGAAACCGGTGAGCTCCACCATGCTCAGCGCGCGCGCAACGCGCTCGCGGACTTCGCTGGTGCGGATGCGGCGTACTTCAAGCGGAAACGCCACGTTCTCCTGCACTGTCATGTGCGGGAACAGCGCATAATTCTGGAAGACGAAGCCCAGTCCGCGCTTGTGCGGCGGCAGTTCGGTCAGCGTCGTGCCGTTCAGCAGGATGTCACCCGCCGTCGGTTGCTCGAACCCGGCCAGCATCATGAGCGTCGTCGTCTTGCCAGAACCCGAGGGCCCGAGCAGCGTCAGGAATTCGCCACGCGCGATATCGAGGTCCAGCCCCTTCACGACCAGGTTCACGCCGTCATACGTCTTCGTCACGCCACTGAAGCGAACGAAGGGAGTAGGCGTCGTGACCTTTTCTTCAACCTCGATCGGCGAAGGCAGGTGTGCTGGCGGGAGTTCGGGTTCCGGTTCGGCGATGACGGCAGCCGGTGCTTCGGGCGCTGGCGCTGCAGGAGCCTCACGCGCCTCCGGTGCAGGCTTCGGCCCGCCACGCAGGAGCGAGAAGAGACGCCCCGACTTGGGCGGTTCGCTGACCAGCGGTGTTTCAACGGGAGCTTCGACAACGGCCTCTTCGACGGCAGCAGCAACGGGTGCTTCGTCGACGATTGGTTCTTCGACAGCGGCAGGTGCAGCTTCTTCTGCAGTCCTTGCTTCTTCCTGCACGGGCGCCGGAATGTCGGCGGACTCTGGCGCGGCTGCGGCGACGGGCCCGGGTTCATCAACCGCGGTCTCGTCGAATTTCGCTTTCTCGGCCTTTGCCTTCTTGTCGCTGATGCCGAAAGCCATCGACAGGAGAGAGCGCTTGGGTGTCACCGCAACGCCAACGCGCGGCGGCTCATCGTCTTCTTCAGAATCGTCGGAAGCAGACGAAGTGGCTGGCGCTGGATTCTGCTCGGTAGCTGCGGACGCGGCTTGCGTCTCTTCAACGGGTTCGGCTTCGCCGGATTCGGAATCGGACGAGACAGCCTCGGGCGTTCCCTCAGCAGGAATACCGAGAAGCCGTGATCTGAGCGAAAACCCCTTTGAAGGAGTTTTGGCCGGAGCGTCTTTTGTTTCAGTCGACATTGTTTGCGACGCGGACGAAATCCGTTTCCCCTACCAAGCGCAAGGCCCTTTCATCCTAGAGTGAAGAGAGGTTAATGAAAAGCACAACCCCACGCACGGGGTATCTCCAGTTTAGCCTAAGAACCGCCCCAATTCTCCCTGCTTTAGCGAAATCGGCTCTTATCCATCTTCAGGTTGTGGACAGCCCCCCTGTGGCACGTGCCCAGGGCGGGTCTTCAGGGTGCAGTTGCGTGGTATAGGTCGGGCTCGAACCTGACAGGGCAACATGACAACTTCTTCTCCCAACGCCATCGACGCCGCGTGGCTGCCGTTCACCGCGAACCGGCAGTTCAAGTCCGAACCCCGCATGATCGCCCGCGGGCAGGGCATGTACTACTACGACCCGCAGGGACGCGAACTGCTCGACGGCCTCGCGGGCCTGTGGTGCTCGCTGGCAGGTCACGGGCAGAAGCGCATCACCGACGCCGTCACCGCCCAGATGCAGGAGCTCGACTTCGCGCCGACGTTCCAGTTTGCCCACCCCAAGGTGATCGAGCTGTCCGGCCGCATCGCGGCAATGGCGCCGCGCGACCTTGATCGGGTCTTCTTCTGCAACTCGGGATCCGAAGCCGCCGACACCGCTCTCAAGATCGCGCTCGCATACTGGCGTTCACGCGGCGAGGCGCATCGCACCCGGCTCATCGGACGCGTCCGCGGCTACCACGGGACGAACTTCGGCGGCATGTCCGTCGGTGGAATCGTCAACAACCGCAAGGCCTTTGGCGAGTTGCTGCCCCATGTGGACCATCTGCCGACGACATACGATCGCGCCCGCCAGGCCTTCACGAAGGGTGAGCCCGAGCATGGTCTGCACTTTGCCGACGCGCTCGAGGAACTCGTCGGGCTGCATGGTGACACGATCGCGGCTGTCATCGTCGAGCCGATGGCAGGCTCCACCGGCGTGCTGCCGCCACCGAAGGGCTACCTCAAGCGCCTGCGCGAACTCTGCACGAAGCACGGCATCCTGCTGATCTTCGACGAGGTCATCACGATGTTCGGCCGCATGGGCGCGCCGACGGCCGCCGAACGCTATGGCGTGACGCCCGACATGATCACCTTCGCCAAGGGAATCACCAACGGCGTCATCCCCATGGGCGGCGTGATCACGACGAATGCGATCCATGATGCCTTCCAGCAGAAAAACGACTGGCAGATCGAGCTTTTCCACGGCTACACCTATTCAGGCCACCCCGTGGCCTCCGCGGCCGCCCTGGCCACGCTCGACATCTACAGGGACGACGGCCTGTTCGAACGTGGGCTACAGATCGAAAAATGGCTCGAAGAAGCCGTTCACACCCTGCGCGACGCCCCCTTCGTGGTCGACATCCGCAACGCAGGTGCAGCTGCAGCAATCGACATTGATCCCGCAGCGGGTGCCCCGGGCAAGCGCGGGAACGAGGCCATCAGGCGGGCCTTCTTCGATGAAAATATTGTGCTGCGCGTCGGCGGAGACACAATTGCATTGGGCCCCGCTCTCGTTGCAGAACAGGAGCACATTGAGCGGCTCGTCGCTGGTATCAGGCGCGTCTTGGGCCGCCTGACTTGAGATCAACGCAAATCATCAGGGGACCAACATGCTTGTCGGCGTTCCGAAAGAAGTAAAGGTGAATGAGTATCGCGTGGGCCTCACGCCATCGAGCGTGCGCGAACTCGTCTCTCACGGCCACAAGGTCCTCGTGCAGTCAAACGCCGGTGTCGCCATCGGCCTGACGGATGACATGTACCGCGCAGCCGGGGCTGAAATCGTTCCGGGTGCGGCCGATGTCTTCTCGCGCGCCGAGATGGTCGTGAAGGTGAAGGAGCCCCAACCGCCCGAGATCAGCATGCTGCGCCCGGGGCAAGTGCTGTTCACCTATCTGCATCTGGCGCCGGATCCAGAGCAGACCGAAGGCCTGCTGAAGTCGGACTGCGTGGCGATAGCCTATGAAACCGTGACCGATGCACGCGGAGGCTTGCCATTGCTCGCGCCGATGTCCGAAGTCGCCGGCCGCATGTCGATCCAGGCGGGTGCACACTGCCTCGAGATGGAGCAGGGCGGTCGTGGCATGCTGCTCGGTGGTGTCCCCGGCGTGCCCGCAGCGAAGGTCGTCATCATCGGCGGTGGCGTGGTGGGCGCAAATGCCGCCCGCATGGCCATGGGCCTCGAGGCTCACGTGACCATCATCGACCGCAGCCTGCCCAGGCTCGCCGAACTCGACCAGCAATTCGGTGCCATGCTGAACACGATCTACTCCACCATCGACGCCATCGAGGAGCAGGTCCTCAGCGCCGATCTCGTGATTGGTGCCGTCCTGCTGCCAGGCGCGGCAGCGCCCAAGCTGATCTCGAAATCCATTGTCGACCGCATGAAGAAGGGCTCCGTGATTGTCGACGTCGCGATCGACCAGGGCGGTTGCGCCGAAACATCGAAGGCCACGACCCATGCCCATCCCACCTACCGCGTGGGAGACGTCGTGCACTACTGCGTCGCCAACATGCCGGGTGCCGTCGCGCGCACGTCGACCTTTGCGCTCAACAACGCAACGCTGCCCTTCACCCTGGCGCTTGCAGACAAGGGATATGCACGCGCCTGCCGCGAGAATCCGCATCTCCTCGCGGGCCTGAACATTCACCGCGGCGCTTTGACCTACCAGGCCGTCGCCGAGGCGCAAAAGCGCGAATTCACGCCGACCGAGCGCGTACTCCCGCGGTAATCCGCAGGCCGCGTACATCCGTCACTGATCAACGACGCCCGGATCCTCTAGATATCCGGGCGTTGAAGAACCAGATGACGAAGCCATGGACGTCACCCGCAGACATGCCCTTTTCACGCTGACGGCCGCAGCCCTTCTGGCTGCGCCGGCAACAGCATTGAGCGCGACCGGCGCCATCCCCCAGGATGTTGCAAATCTCGGCACGCCTGACCGTGCGCTTGAAGCGCGCCTCGCGAAGCTTGCTGATGCGCTCGGCGCCGCCAAGGTGGGCATCGCAGCGGTTGACCTCGCCAATGGCCGCACCGCATTCCTGCGGGAAGGCGAACTCTTTCCGATGCAGGGCGTGTCGGCGCTGCCCATCGCGATCGCGTTCCTGCGTCTTGCAGAACAGGACAAGGCGAGCCTCAACACCTTTGTCCGGCTGACGGCGGCAGACATTGCCCCGGGGCGCTCCCCCATGGCGGCGAAGCTGCGCCGCCAGCCAGTCCGCTATACGGCGCGCCAGCTGATCGAGCACATGCTCCTCAACGGCGACAACACGGCGACAGACGCACTGCTCCGGCTCGCAGGAGGTCCTGCACCCATTCAGAAGGAACTGCTTCGCGCCGGCTATCTCGAAGGCATTCGCATCGACCGCTACGAGCGTGACATCCAGCCCGCCGTGTTCGGTCTGAAGCCGAGTGACGCCTTTGCGGATCCCGCAGCCTTCGATGCCGCCATCGCGGCCCGCAGTGCGGAAGCTGAGCGCAAGGCACTTGCGCGTTACCTTCAGGATGCCAATGACACGGCAAGCCCGCGCGCGATGACGTCGCTCTATGCGCGGCTCGCATCAGGTCGTCTGCTTGACCTTAAGGACGCCGACTTCGTGCTGGACCTGATGCGCCGAACGAAGACAGGTGTCGACCGGCTGAACGCCGGCATGCGCAAGGGTTGGACGCTCGCCCATCGCGGCGGGCAGAGCCGCCCGATGCAGGGCATGACGGCAACGTTCAATGACACGGGTTTGGCCACCAGTAAATCCGGGGGCAGGATCGCATTGGCCGTGTTCGTGGAAGGCGCGACGCGCCCGGTCGGCGAACTCGAGTCATTCCAGAAATCAGTCGCGTCCATGGTTCTGGACGCATGGGACAGCAAGGTCGCGCCGGGACCAAAGTCCTGAAACGGATTCAATCTTCCTGTTTGGCCGGGTGCGGCGCCGTCTTCTCGCACAGCTGCTTGAGCCGCTCGACCTGGCGCACATAGAGCGTCTTCGACTTGCGCTCTGCAATGCCATCGCCCGCAAGGTGCGAAAGAACGCGCGCCACGGTTTCGCGTGTCGTCGAAGCCTGCGCCGCGATCTGCGCCTGCGTCGGCAGCGGATAGATAAGCCAGGATCCAGTACGCACGGGGTCGGGCTTGATGAGCTTCAGCAGTTCCGAATAGACGCGCTGGTACGCCGACAGGGTAGCCAGGTCCATGATCCGGTCGTCACTGGTGCGCACGATGCGCACGAGTTTCTCCATGATCACGAAGCTGACGCGCGGATGCTCCTCGATCATGTCGCGAAAGGTCTGTGGCGTGATCGAGCCGACAACGCAGTCTTCCAGCGCCACGACGGTGGCAGATCGTGGCAACCCGTCGATCGCCGCCATTTCTCCGAAGAATTCTCCGGGCCCGGCAATCGCATAGGCGACTTCGCGGCCGGAGGTAGAATAGTTCACGATGCGACAGCGTCCCTTCACGACGAAGAACACGTCGCGTGAATCGGAATCTCGCGTCACGACCGGTTCGCCTTCGCGCACCGTGCGCCAGGTGCACAGGGCCTCCAGCTTCGCAATTGCCGCCCGGTCAAGGGGTTCCAGCATCTTGCTTCCAGCAAGCGTATGTTCGACGCGCTGCACGTCAGCAGTCGGGCTCATTCCACTCCTCGTCGGTGCCATCAGATCCCCATCTATGGAGCGTAGTATTGCATGAACAGCAAATGAACGAACAGGTTTAACGCCCGGTTTGCCCTGTGTGGAGCCGCCCTCAGATCGTGACGCCGCCGTCTACAACAAGCGTTTGACCGGTCATGAAGGCGGCAGCCTTCGAGGCCAGGAACACGGCGGCGCCGGCGATCTCATCAGGATCCCCGATGCGCTTGAGCGGAGATGTCGATGTCGAACGCTCGAGAATCGCAGGATTGTCCCATAGCGCCTTGGCAAAATCCGTCTTGATGAGGCCGGGCGCAATGCAGTTGGCGCGCACATTGTGAACGCCGTATTCCACAGCAATGTTTCGTGCAAGCTGGAAATCGGCAGCCTTCGAAATGCAATAGGCGCCCAGCACCGGTGACCCGCGAAGGCCCCCGATCGATGAAACGATGATGATGCTGCCATCCTTGCGCTCAACCATTTCGGGTATCACGAGATTGCACAACTGATGGTTGGACCTGACATTCGCGCCCATGATCTTGTCAAAGGCCTCGTCTGAAATCTGGGACATTGATCCGAAGACGGGGTTGATGGCCGCGTTGCAGACAAGCGTGTCGATCTTGCCCCACTTCGCGCGCGTCTGGGTCACGAGCATCTCGAGCTGCTCGCGCGTGTTGATGTTGCAGGGGATGGGATGGGCGACTTCCTTTCCCTTTCCCCACCGCGCATTCACTTCACCCGCCACGCGTTCGCAGGCGTCGGCCTTGCGGCTCGAAATGATGACGCGCGCGCCATGCTCGGCAAATCGGTGCGCAATGGCCTCGCCAATACCCTTGGTCGAGCCAGTGATGATTGCGACCTTTCCGGTCAGGTCAAAAAGTTGCATGTCCACGCTTCCTGCTCCGCAAGATTGAGTACCATCACAGTCTTTTGCGAATTTGGTGTGATGGCCGTCAAGTTTCTAGCAGATTCTCCAGAACCGCACCGTGCAGCCGTGCTTTTCCGGGGCTGTGGTCTGTGACCACTTTGGCTTGCGCTGGATGCTGCGTTCGGCTTATGAAACCCGCGGACCTTGGTGCCTTTGTGCCCGAGCGGACCCTTTCAACGAAGGAATTCAAAGATGCGTAAATTGATGGCTGTCGCGATTGCCGCGGCGCTCGTGCTGGCAGGTTGCCAGACCCAGGATCCCTACACCGGCGAACAGAAGACGAGCCACGCGACGCGCGGCGCCATCTTCGGCGCGCTCGGTGGTGCAGCCATTGGCGCACTGACGAACACCTCCAGCGGCAAGCAGGCTTCCCGCAACGCGCTGATCGGCGCGGGCGTCGGCGCTCTCGTGGGCGCTGGCATCGGCAACTACATGGACGAAAGCGAAGCCCGTCTCCGCGAGCGTCTGCGTGGCGCCGGCGTGAAGGTTCGCCGCCAGGGCAACAACATTGTCCTCGAGATGGCCAGCGACATCACCTTCCCGGTGAATGGCGACCAGGTGAACCCGAACTTCTACCGGACGCTCGCCGCTGTCGGCGAAGTGCTGACGGAATTCAACCGCACCACGATCGAAGTGTCGGGTCACACGGACTCCACGGGCGATGATCGCTACAACCGCGATCTCTCGCAGCGTCGCGCGAACTCCGTGGCCTACATCCTGTCGCAGAACGGCGTGATGCCGCAGCGTATGTATGTCGTCGGCTATGGCGAGCAGCACCCGATCGCGTCGAACGGAACCACAGCTGGCAAGGCCCGCAACCGTCGCGTGGAAATCCAGATTATTCCGCTTACGTCGTAATTCACCGGTCCTCGACCGGAGAGCGGACGCCGCCGGGTCAAACCGGCGGCGTTTTCGTTTTTGGGGTGTGCGGTTTCCCCCGTCTCGCTGCATCTTGACCCTGTCCGGGGAGCGCGCGCCTGGGTTCCGCATCGTCCGGACACAGACGAATGGATGCTGGCGCGTGGAGCTGGAACTCGACCTGCGCGAGAACGACTTCGTCTCTAAAAACCCATGACAGTGCACTCATTTCAGAGCGCACGGCTCACGGTTCGATGTTCAGGCGGGAAATGAGTGCACTGTCACGGGTTGTTGACTAGCCGCTGCCAGAAATACGCAGGCCGATATTCGTCATAGCGCGCATGCATCGGCAGCGCATCGTGGAACGACTTCAGCGCCGGATCCTTGAGGCTGGCGATCATCCCTTCCGAACCGTTGATGATGCAGGCCCGCGTGATTGCTCCCTTTGAGCCAAGCCCGCCCTGACCTGAGTGCCAGCACTGCGCGCCAGCACGGCGAACGATGCGCAGTTGCTGTGAGTCCAGGGTGCGCAGGGATGCCGCATCACGCGGAAAGCCCGAAGGTTCCGTCGTTGCGGCCATGGCCGCGCCTGAAAGGCCCACGAGCAGGGCCGCCATGATCAGTCGCATCCGGTTACTCCTTCTGCTGCAGTGCACGTCGCCATCCGGTTTCCCGCGCTGGCAGGCGCGCAGTCTATCGCATATGAAAGTGGGTGAACACATCCCGCATTGTAAGGGGCTCACATGCTTTCATTTGACGACTATCGCGCCTGCGATGCGCTGGAGTTGGCGGAACTGGTGCGAAAGCGCAAGGTTTCGCCCCAGGAACTTCTCGACGCAGCGCTGGCCCGTTCTGCCGAAGTCAACCCGCGCATCAATGCGATCGTCCTCGACCATGCCGACCTCGCGCGCCAGGCCATCGCCGACGGCTTGCCCGACGGACCGTTGCGCGGCGTGCCCTACCTGCTGAAGGACCTGGGCGCCGCGATGAAGGGCACGGTCTGCACGGGAAGTCTCAGCCTCACGCGCGACGGCGTCGCCGAAGCGGACTCGACTTACGTAGAGCGCTGCCGCAAGGCGGGCCTCGTGATGTTCGGCAAGACACACTCGCCGGAGTTGGGTCAGAGTCCGTCGTCGGAGTCTCGCATGTGGGGCGCCACGCGCAATCCATGGGACACGTCGCGCATCGCGGGCGGCTCAAGTGGAGGCGCGGCAGCAGCAGTGGCAGCGGGCATCGTGCCGGTCGCGCACGCAACCGACGGCGGCGGCTCGATCCGCATCCCGGCCGCATGCTGCGGCCTGTTCGGACTGAAGCCCACGCGCGCCCGCACGCCCATGGGTCCGAAGCGGGGAGAAGGCTGGGGCGGGGCGTCGGTTGGCCATGTCGTGTCGCGCAGCGTGCGTGACAGCGCCGCGTTCCTTGACGCGACCGGTGGTCCAGCAGCAGGCGATCCCTACGCAGCGCCGCACCAGCAGCGCCCCTGGATCGAGGAGGTAAGCAAGAAGCCCGGCCGCCTGCGCATCGCCTTCTCGACAACGCCGCCCATCAACGTGCCCGTCCACGCCGACGCGATCGCAGCCGTCGAGGACGCAGCCCGACTGTGCGAGAGCCTCGGCCACATCGTCGAGGAAGCCGCACCCGCCCTGAACGGCCGCGAGATCATGCAGGCACAAGGCGTCGTGATCAGCGCCAACGTTGCCTTCACGGTGGAGGAAGCCGCCGAGGCGCTCGGCCGCAAGCCCGTCCCCGAAGACGTCGAGCGCGCGACCTGGTTCCGCATCGAGAACGCGCGCCGTGCGGACTCATCCGCCTATGCCCGCGCCATGAACACGCTGCACATGGTCGGCCGCACGGTCGCCGCCTTCATGGAAGACTATGACGTGATCCTGCAGCCGGTCGCAGCCCAACCACCTCTGCCGCTGGGCGTGATCAATCTTGACCGCGAGGACCTGCAGCAGATGTATCGCGAGATGATCGGCTTCATTCCCTACACCGGCATCTACAATCTCACCGGCCAGCCGTCAGCAAACATCCCGCTCCACTGGAACGCCGACGACCTGCCCATCGGCACCATGTTCACGACCAGGTTCGGCGACGAAGCCACACTCTTCCGTCTCGCCGCCCAACTGGAGCAGGCGCGTCCGTGGTTCACGCGTTATCCGGGTTTGCCTTGAAAGAGCTCGTTTGCTTGAGCCCCAGTCGTTCGTGGCATCAATCTACTTGATTGGCTCTGAGGAACATCGCCTTTTCGAGAGCAGAAAAGAACTGCTGATACGGTTGCGGATCTGAAACAGCGGTCAGATTGTACTGTGCGCTGGCTCGGACCTGCATTAGCTTCTTTCCGGTTGGTCGAATTGTCACCGTCATCCGCATCACATAGTCCTGCATTTTCGTTCCGCTCACGGTTCCGAGCGCATCGTCCACTTTATCGACTACGAAACCTAAATCCTGCATGGTTGATATCACGTTGCGGACAGTCAGACCCTGATCAGCAGTCTCAAACGATCTTGATTGCATCGCTCTCAATTGAACCTGAGTGGCATCGGTTGCCAACACTTCATCCATTGAATTCGATCTGCATCCCGCAGCCAACATCGCCGTCGCAATGACAACAACTGCCAATCGCATTTTCATATTCTCTGAGCCTCTAGAAACAGGGATTGAGAAAGTTTGTCAAAAAACTGCTGGTACACTTTGGGGTCATCAATGGTCTCAATCTTGGACACATTGGCATGGTTGTCCCAAACCAACCGCTGGAATGTCACTCTGACTTGGCTTGCAGCTCCATCAGCCGACGGCTGAGTGATGAGCGATACGCGAATCTTCTGGGTTTGGTCCCAGGTTGGATTTGCTCTTCCACCCATGGAGGCAATCACCAGCGCAAAGAACACTTGGCTTGCTACTTGACCGGACTCCATCGCGTCTCTGTCTTTTTCGCCGGTGATCACCCCACTCTTGATGGACGTTTCCTTT
Source organism: Micropepsaceae bacterium (assembly GCA_044375275.1). Taxonomy (GTDB): domain Bacteria; phylum Pseudomonadota; class Alphaproteobacteria; order Micropepsales; family Micropepsaceae; genus SZUA-430. The sequence goes on from JBILMZ010000024.1 coordinate 20,662, forward strand.
ATGGTGAAGCCCAAGTCTTGCAGCACACCCAAGCCGGCTTGCTGCACTTGGAGGAGTTGCTTGGTCTCGAAGCGGCGAGCTTGCGACTGTCTCTGGGCTAGGTTCTCCGTCGAAAGCGTCAGTGCCTTTGTGCTCATTTCGCCTGGGCTCGGGGCGCAAGCGGTTATCGCGGTGAATGCGATCAGAACGAGAGACTTGCGCATTTCGGTTTTCGCCTAGAAGCTGGAAGATCTGTATGCGAAGTCGCGCACAAGGCCTTTCCCATCGAACTTTACTACAATGGTAAGTGTTCTCTGCGACGTACTCTTGGCACCCGTCGAACCTGCGACACCGAAGATCAGCACGTTCACGCCGCCAACTGAAGTTGAAACAGCGGTCTCTGTCGAGATTTTATCATACACCCAGTTTTCATGCCTGTTTTCGTCCGTCGTCACCATGTTGGGTGCGCCCAAAACTTCGATGACTTGCGCGGAAGTCATTCCAACACGAATCTGGCGTTGCACTGTGCCAACAGTGAGTTTCTCATCGGTGGTCGCGTTGCGCACGTCTGCGGCATGGTCGCTTGCGCTTTGGCAGCCCGCTAGGCCCAAAACCGCAATGGCTACAAAAACTGTCTTGTTCACACTCATGGTTTCATCCTCGTTTTGGAAGCTGATTCAGTTTGCAGGTTTCTTGATTGTCGCGGCGTCTGCTGCGCCGGCGTCAGGGTCATTCATTGCCGCAAGAAAGAGTGACTTAGAAAGGGGTTCGAAAAACCGCTGCTGATAAAAAGCTGGATCGTCAACCTGATGGGTGGGGCCATTGGGTGTTCGAATGCTGGCGTTGGCACGAACGATGGTCTGGTTCTTTCCGCGAGGAAAAACAGAAACTGAAATCTCCAACGCTGCCAGCTTTCTCGCAGAAACTGAGCCTGCGGAAGCTTCTACCTTTTCGATGCTATAACCAAGATCTTGAAGGGTCGCAATCGCGCCACGAAGAACCTTCGATCGGTCGGATGTGTCAAACAATCGACTTTGCATCGCTCGAACTTCAAGGGTGGGCTTGGTGCTTTGTAATACCTGCTGTTGACTTGTTGATTGGCAGGCGGAAAGTCCCAAAAGAAAAAGCAAGCATAGCGCTCTCAATATGGTGGTCATTTTGACTTCTCCAGAAAGAGGCTTTGTTCGAGCTTCTGAAAGAACTCTTGGTATATTTTGGGTTCCAGGATGATCTCTGAGCGGTAGTTATTCTGGTTGTTTCTTATTGTTCTGTCGAAGCTAACTCGAACGTCCGACTGTTTCGCGGACGAGGAAGGCGTCTCTACGAAGGTGACGTTGATCTTCTGATCAGTATCCCAGACGGGTTCCACGTAAACTCCCGCTACTGCACCAAGCAATGTAAGGGCAACGGCACCTGCTACTTGCCCAGTTTCCTCCGCATCTCGCGATTTGGTTGCTGAAATGACGCCGACGTCTGATGCAGATTCCTGAATGGTGAAGCCCAAGTCTTGCATCGTCTGAGTGGCGGCATGAAGCAGCGCGGTCTTGATCGGACCACTCAACTGCCGGGTCTGCATGCTTCTGAGTTCAAGCGTATT